>CALMMZ010000213.1 GCA_937868685.1 uncultured bacterium
ATAGTATTTATATGAGTAAAGACTTTTATATCTATGGAAAACATGCTGTAGTAGAAATACTTCGAACCAAACCAGAAAGTATTAAACGAGTATACATAAAAGAAACAAGCAAACAATCCGGATTTGATGAAATTAGAGTTCTTGCAAAACGTAACAATGTTCCAGTGAGCGATGCAGCAGAAAAACAAATCAAATCTTGGGTTGGTGATGTGGGTCATCAGGGAGTAATTGCACTTTCAAAACCGTTTGAATATGATTCATTAAATCAGTACTTAGAAACAGTTACCGAGGATAGATTAAATACTATTCTAATCTTAGATCATATTATGGATGTATCAAATATTGGTGCTATGATTCGATCAGCGACTGGGATGGGGATTGATGCAATAATTGTCGCAGAATTAAACCAAGCTCCAATTACAAGTGCGGTATTTAAAACATCTGCTGGAACGGTTGGAAAAATTCCAATTATTCAAGTTGGAAATATTAATCAATGTGTAGAATTATTAAAAAAATCAAGATTTTGGGTAGTTGGGCTTTCTTCTCATGATCAAAATGGACGAGAATCAATTCCGTTGTGGAATTATCAATTCGATACACATGTCGCTATTGTAGTAGGAAATGAGAGTTCTGGCATTCGCCAGAAAACATTAGAACATTGTGATACAGTAGTACAAATTCCAATGTTACACAATGTAGAATCATTAAACGCTTCAGTCACTGCGGGGATCGTGAGTTATGAAGTATTACGACAACAAAATGGGAGATAAATAAAAAACTGTTTGGTCAGTTTTTTATTGAAAAAAATATAATAAACTGATATTATAAGATTTATATGGAATCTAATAAAAAAGTACTCCTTTCAGGAATTAAGCCAACAGGGAAAGCGCATATCGGAAATTATTTTGGAGCATTGAAACAATGGGTAGATTTTCAGTATGATTACGATACGCATATTTTTATCCCAACATTTCATGCGCTTACAGGTAATTACATCTCTCGAGAAACTTTGAAAAAACAAGAGTATGACCTTGTTCTAGATCTTCTCGGAATTGGTATTGACCCTGAAGTGGTAACGTTATGGCGGCAACAAGATGTCCCAGAAGTTACTGAACTTGCTTGGATTTTTTCATGTATTACAACCATACCACAATTAATGCGCGCCCATGCATTCAAAGATGCAGAAGCAAAAAACAAAGACATTTCTGTGGGGACATTCAACTACCCGTTACTTATGGCAGCAGATATTGTTATGTACGATACGAGTGTAGTACCAGTAGGACAAGATCAAGTTCAGCATGTAGAAATTGCACGAGAACTCGTTCGAAAATTCCACCAATCATTTGGTGAGCATGTATTCATTGAACCACAAGAATTAGTAGTAAAAGAAGTTGCAATAGTCCCAGGGGTTGACGGACAAAAAATGTCAAAATCCTACAATAATACAATTCCACTGTTTGGAACTGATGAAGAAATTAAAAAAGCAGTTATGAGTATTATAACTGATTCAGGTTCCGATATTCCTACCAATGTATATGCAATTCACAAATTATTCCGATCAGAACAAGAATTACAAGAATTATATAAAGAGAAGAAAGGAAAATATAAAGATTTAAAAGAATCTCTCCTTACAGATATTTTAGATCATCTCATACCAATGCGTGAACGACGCGCGTATTATGAATCACAACCAGAAATTGTTGCAGAGATTTTGAAACGAGGTGCAGAAAAAGCCAAGATCAAAGCAATTCAAAAAATGCAATTAGTTAGAGAAAGGATTGGATTATAAAAACACCGTATGGTGTTTTTATTTTTTAAACTGAATAATTTGTTCATTGGAAAGAAACTTAAAATTTCCTGCAGTCATTTTTCCAACAGTAAGATTTCCAATACGAATACGAACAAGTCGTGTAACAGTAAAATTACACGCATTCGCCATTCGACGTACTTGATGTTTACGCCCTTCGGTTAATGTAATAGTATATTCACGATTGTTAATTTTTTTTGTAACGCAAGGTTTTGTTGGAACTCCATCCAACATGATTCCATTTTCCATTTTTTTTAATAAAACTGGCATAACATCTTCACGGATGGTTACACGATATTCTTTTTCAATAGTAGAATTTTCACCAGTAATTGTTTTTGCGAGCACTCCATCATTTGATAATAAAATAAGCCCTTCGGTATCTTTATCAAGTCTCCCAATTGGTTTCAAGTGTGCAAATTGTGGAAACTTGTCATGGATATCAATATTATTTGGATCGGTTTTTGATGTTTCGATACCTCGTGGCTTATAAAATAAAATAGTTTCCTTATTTTCTTGAACTCCTTTTTTAATAATAATTTTATCAGTTGGAAAAATTCCAAATCCTGGCTCACGAACCTTTTTCCCATTTACGGTTACAAAACCTTTTCTAATTATTTCTTTTGCTTCACGACGAGAAGCAAGTCCGGATTGAGCAAGGTGCTTTTCCAATCGTTCTTGACCTTTAAGGAGTGTGCTCACTAATAGTTTATTTTTTGTTGGTGTTTTTTTTGCTATCTTTTTTGTTATTTTTTTATTATTATTT
>CALMMZ010000214.1 GCA_937868685.1 uncultured bacterium
GCAGGTTTTTGAGTTGCTACTGTCATAATGAGGAATAGTATACATATATTTCAAGAATTTGCAAGTATTTATGAAGTTAATAAAAGCCGTACCTACCTTTCAGGTAAGTCCGGCTTTTGCTTTTGCTTTTTGAGCTAGAGATTTTGCAATCTCTTCAGAAAATCTAGCTAAATATGCAATAATTACACATATTATCCAAATCGAAGCAAAAAAGCTAAATTTTACTATCTTTAAAAATTCTTTCCACATAATATTTAATTTTAATTAAAATAATTTTAGCATAAATATAATAATTTGTCAATTAAATAATCAGCCTTTATTATCTCCTTGTTTTCTGATACTATATCAACATATGAACGATATTTACCTCATCAACACCCTTTCAAAAAAGAAAGAATTATTTTCACCTATCCATCCTGGAAAAGTTGGTATGTATCATTGTGGGCCGACAGTTTATGATTCGATTCATGTTGGGAATCTACGCGCCTTTCTCCTTGCTGATATTACTCGTCGAGTATTTGCATTCAATAATTATGAAGTAGATCAAGTGATGAACATTACCGACATTGGACACTTGGTTTCTGATGGTGATGATGGTGATGACAAAATGACCAAAGGGTTAAAACGGGAAGGACTCGAGGTAAACTTGGAAAACATGTTGAAACTTGCTCGAAAATATGAGGAAGTGTTTCTTGCTGATATTACAGACCTCAACATTTTACGACCGAAAATTATTGCACGAGCCAGTGAACACATTGTTGAGGATATTGACATGATTCAAAAACTTGAAGAAAAAGGTTTTACCTACACAATTTCTGATGGAATCTATTTTGATACTGAAAAAATGCCCGACTACGGGAAACTTGGCGGATTGAATCATTCACACGAATCACGTATTGGCGAAATTTCCGAGAAAAAAAATCCAAGGGATTTTGCGTTATGGAAATTTGATAATGATAAAGGATGGCAGTCTCCGTGGGGACAAGGATTTCCTGGGTGGCATATTGAATGCTCTGGAATGAGTACACATTATCTAGGAGACCAATTTGATATTCATACAGGTGGTCACGATCTCGCAAGTGTTCACCATAATAATGAGATTGCTCAATCAGAATGCGCAACAGGTCACACACCTTTTGTGAACTATTGGCTCCATAATGAATTTGTAAATATTGGCGAGGAAAAAATGGCAAAATCTGGTAGTAATTTTATCACTCTGCAAACAGTTCGTGATAATAATATCGACCCGCTTACGTTACGCTATTTATATTTACAATCTCATTATCGATCACAGATTAACTTTTCTTGGGAATCACTCACGGCAGCACAAACCGCCCTCCAAAAACTACATACTATTGTAGCAGAGTTACCGAGTGGTGGAGTAGTAAATACTGAATATGTTACTCTTTTTGCTGATATGATCAATGATGACCTAAATACCGCAGGAGGAATTGCTATTATGTGGGAACTGCTCAAAAATTCCAATATTTCTCCTGAAGATAAAAAAGCAACCTTACTTGATATAGATCAAGTATTAGGATTAAAATTAATGAATCAAGAATTAATTAAAATTTCAGATATACCTGAACCAATCCAAAAACTTCTCCAAGAACGAGCAATTGCTCGTGAGGAGAAAAATTGGCACAGCGCAGACCTTTTACGTGAAGAAATTAAAGCACTTGGATACGAAATCAAAGATACTGACAATGGACAAAGAATCAAAAAAACACACTAATGTGTGTTTTTTTAACTTGTTCTAAATTGTGGGATCATTGGTTTTGAACCAAAAAATGTTCCCGTAAAAAATCCAATCAAACCAAATGCTGTGAATAAGATAAAAAGTGCTAACATTCCCCAACGGAGATACCAATTCATATTCGTACGTTCTCCCTCTTGATCAGTTTTGGTCATAGAAATAACAACATTCCCCATAAAAAAGAGAATTCCTCCTGCAACCATAAGTGGCAAGATTCGATCTGACCCAAACCTTGCAATAGTAAGAGCAAGATTACGAAACGACATTGTCCCCCCTGTTGCAAACGCTTCACTATCACGAGCAGTATTAATTAGATTACTATCAGGACCAATACCAAGTGACTCAGCAACAACTTTAATTATTCCATAAAATATAAAAAGAATAAGCATTGCAAAAAGTGACTGCACAATACCTCCTTTATAGATATTTTTATCTGCAAGATCTTGAGAACTCATGTATTTGAAAATGTTGTATCCAAACACAAGAACTGCAAAAGCAATTACAATTGGAAATATTGCAGAGAAAAATTTTTCAAGAAAATCAACAAGACTAATGATAGTATTTGATGCTGCAGAGGTAGCTAATGGAATCACCATTAATACTCCAGCTAATACTAGAGCATTTTTAAGTATGTGATTATAGAGAAATATTTTTTTCATATTTATATTACCTTACAATACTTGTAATTGTTCCCTGCAATGCTTCAGCAATTACATACGCACCAAGAATTAATGCACCACCCATAAGTGTATACTTGAGCGCTTCCTTTGCTTTTCCTAATTCTCCAGGATTTCCTCGAGCTCGTACAAAAAGGAACCCTGTCCACATAATAGCAATTCCTAAAAGAGGGACAGCAATAGGAACAACGAATTCTTTCACAAGGAGATTTACAATTCCTGGAATAGTTTGCAATTCAGGACGAAGTGGATTTTTAAACGTTCCACGAGATTGAGATTTTGGTAGAGTATCACCTCCGTTTCCACCGCCATTTCCATTCTCTGGATTTTGTTCTGCTTTTTTCAAATCATCTACTGTTAATTTCCGAGAACTCACCTTAAGATCAAGCTCATTAATCACGAAAGAAAATGGGCCTTTTTCTGGATTAATTTCTACAGAAGTTACCATTTGAGTCCATTCTCTATTTTTTAATTCTGACTCTCGACTGAGTGGAATAAAATCTAAATTTTCAAATTTTTCAGTACCGATTTTACTTCCATTTTTTCCATAGATATCTATTGAATATCTTCCTATCGATGGACGTTTTTCTAGAAGATTATCGTACGCAACAGCTGCTCCAATAGATAGGATATTATTGTTTGTTTCTAATTTTGAAATACCGAAGAGAACTTTAATTCCTCCTGAAGTTTTTTCATCCACTGAAACCTTTGTGTTACTATTACTAGAATTTTTGAGTGTTCCAGAATTTCCACTGTTCCCTGTATTTCCACTAATAGATTTTTCTGTAAATTGGCCTGTTATCTGAACTTTATTAGAAAGAATGTCATAGCCCTTATCATATATTTGAGCATAAAATGGAGCGTTTTTTAATTCTTCTTGAGAAAGTTTAGCCTCTCGAGAAAATATTTTTTTTTCATTAAAAAAAAGAATATCTTTAATAAGTATTCCTGACGCATTATATATTTTTATATTAACAGTGCCTTCCT
>CALMMZ010000215.1 GCA_937868685.1 uncultured bacterium
GTAAGGAGACCTTGTTGAAAAAACACCCAGCTTTGTGTCGCTTCCTCTAGGGGGTAGAGTTTTTGGTAACCAAGTTTGATTTTTATGAAAATGAAAGAGAACCCATATTCTTGAAAATCCATGGAGAGAGAATAATTTATTTGAAGCATCTACCCCCTTTCTTGCTTGCTACGGAAAGGGTCAGAAAAGATACCAGACATTGATTTTTCCAAAAGAAGTTTTATATCTTACAGCGATAAGGAAATGAATGATGTCATTAAGCTTTTTTTATCACTATGCCTCAATGACTATTATGGTTTTTCTGAGAAAACTGAATTAGTTTTTCACCTAGGAACTGATGATTGGGATAGTGAGCGGTTTTTAACTTGGAAACATCTTTCAAATGAAGACCTTTTAAAGCTTAACATATCTTATGATGACTTTATCAGGATTAGAGACTCTAAACAGATTAGAAAGAGAAAATGGTTAGAAAAAAATAATATTTTTATTACAAGAGAATCAATTATTCCACCATTTAACATAAAAGATGTTACAAGAGATTATGGAGGACGATTAGCAACACCAAAGAAATTTCCAACATTAGACCAACAGGAAGGAAACCCTGACGCTTGGTAAAACTATTCTACACAACCCTGTACACTCCCCCGAATTTACATTCGGAAGAGAAACAGGGTTGTTTTTTATTCTCCAGTTTTTTCTTGATTTTCATCTGAAGAAGTTTCTTCTGAACCAGTTTCCGCAGTTGCATCAGTAGCTGTTTTTTCTTGTTCAGCTTTTTGGATCACTTCATAAATCTTCATCATTTCATTTGAAAGATTCATGGTTGCCGTATCAATTGCAGCTGCATCGTCTTTATCTTTTACTTCTTGCAATTCTTTGATTTTAGTTTCGATTGATTCTTTTGTTTCTGTGGGAATTTTTTCTGCATAATCTTTCAATGATTTTTCTGCTGCAAAAATAGCTGTTTCCGCTTCGTTTCGTTTGTCAACTAACTCTTTCTTTTTTTTGTCTTCATCTGCATATTTTTCTGCATCTTCTTGCATTTTTTTCACATCTTCATCAGACAATCCTCCACCTGCTTGAATCGTAATACTTGCTTCTTTGTTACTTGTTTTATCAAGTGCTTTTACATTCAAGATTCCGTTCGCATCAATGTCAAAAGTTACTTCAATTTGTGGAATTCCTCGTGGAGCTGGTGCAATATCACCTAACACAAATCGTCCAAGAGATTTATTATCAGTTGCCATTGGTCGTTCACCTTGAGTAATATGAATTTCTACTGATGTTTGGTTATCTGCAGCAGTCGAGAATACTTGAGATTTTGATGTTGGAATCGTAGTATTGCGTTCAATTAATTTTGTCGCAACACCTCCCATTGTTTCAATCCCAAGTGACAACGGAATTACATCAAGGAGTAACACATCTTTTACATCTCCCTGGAGAACTCCGGCTTGAACAGCCGCACCTAATGCCACTACTTCGTCTGGATTGATTGAACGATTTGGTTCTTTTCCAAATAATTTCTTTACTTCTTCTACAATTTTTGGCATTCGAGTTTGTCCCCCAACCATGATAATTTCATCAATTTCAGAAATTGAAAATGGAGAAGCTTCAATCGCTCGTTTAGTAATTGCGATAGATTTATCAATGTATGACGCAGCAAGTTCTTCCAATTTTGCACGAGACATTTTCATCATCAAGTGTTGTGGAACACCGTCTTGTTGTGCGATGAACGGAATATTGATTTCTGTTTCATTCGTTGTTGAAAGTTCGTGCTTTGCTTTTTCTGCAGCTTCTTTGAGTCGTTGCAATGCAAGTACATCTTTCGTAATATCAATTCCTGAATCTTTTTTGAACTCATCTCCAATCCATCTGATGATTTCTCGATCAATGTCTTCACCTCCCATACTTGCATCTCCGTCAGTAGATTTTACCTCTACAATGTCAGCACCAACTTCGAGAATAGAAATATCAAATGTTCCCCCTCCAAAGTCGTACACGGCAATTTTTTGTTCTTTTTTAGAATTAAATCCGTATGCAAGCGCTGCTGCTGTTGGTTCATTAATAATTCGTTTTACTTCGAGTCCTGCAACCTTCCCTGCATTTACTGTTGCTTGTCGTTGCGCATCGTTGAAATATGCTGGGACCGTAATTACAGCCTCAGTAATTTTTTCACCCAATTTTGCTTCGACATCTGTTTTAATTTTAGTAAGAATCATCGCCGAAATTTCTTCTGGTCGATACTCTTTATCACCAAGCGCAATCACCACACAATTTTCAGGACCTTCAGTAATCTTGAACGGAGAATGAGCTTTGTCTTTTTGCACTACTTCATCGTTACAATTGTGCCCCATGTATCGTTTGATACCAAAAATAGTATTTTCTGGGTTGGTAACAGCTTGTCGTTTTGCGAGTTGTCCCACCAATCGTTCACCATTTTTTGCAAGCGCGACAATTGATGGAGTTGTTCGCGCACCTTCTGCGTTTTCAATAATTTTTGGTTGACCACCTTCGATAATCGCTACCGCACTGTTTGTGGTTCCAAGATCAATTCCGATTATTTTTGACATATAGTTTTATTTGACAATTAAATTATAATGTCATATTATTTCACTAAAGTTTAGTAATATGACATTTTTAAAAAATGCACTTTTTATAACATGTTTTACTACAGGATTTATATCTATTGTACTAGTCTTTGTCTTCTTTCTGGTTCTAAAAGAAAGACTAGAAGACATATTTATAGAAAGAATTTTTACTTACTGAAAAAATTCCCTTTTTATATCTGGTAGTTCATTTCTTATATTGACCATATGGGCATATACTAGATGACAAGTTTTAATACTAAAAGCCAAGTAGATTTATTCGAACGGCTTTTTTCTATAAATTTATTATTTTAACAAGTCTTTCACGGTCGCGAAATACTTGTATAATTCTATTATAATCAACCTATTTCTATTGTCAAGAAAAAAAGAAAAAATAAAAAAACTCACTAAAATTCATGTTTTTACATTAAAAAAGTAATTAAAGATTCTATTTTTTAGTTTTATAATTCATCTGAATTGATGTATTAAAAACTATTCAATTGTGCTTCCCAGAGTTTTTTATATTCACTATCACTATTTAATAATTCATTATGAGTTCCTTGTTCTAAAATCATAGAATTTTTCATTAAAAATATTTGGTCAGCTTCTTGAATCGTTGAAAGTCTGTGAGCAATCATTACCATCATAAGATTTTTATGATTCTTTCGAATTTCAAAAATGGTTGTGATGATTTCTTTTTCTGTAAGCGAATCAAGCGCCGATGTTGCTTCGTCAAAAATAATTAAATCTGGATTTCGAAGTAATGCTCGTGCTATCGCTAATCGTTGTCGTTCACCTCCAGACAATTTAACTCCTGATTCTCCAACTTTAATATCTAAATCAAAATCATTACTCCCTTCTCTTTTTAAAATATGCTCAATTTTTGCCTGCTGTAACACGTTAATAATTTCTTCATCAGTTGCGTCCGGTTTAACAAAAAGCAAATTTTCCCGTATAGATCCTGAAAAAAGTTCTGTATCTTGAGAAACATATCCTATTTTTCTTTTAAAAATATCCATATTTATCTCTTCTCGATTTTCTTTATTTATACGAATTATCCCTTGGTTTGGCTGGTAAAGACCTACTAAAAGTTTAATCACAGTAGATTTTCCTGAACCACTCGGACCCACAAAGGCAATTGTTTTTCCCGATGTGAGTGAAAAATTAACATTACTCACTGCACTTTCTTCTTTATCTTCATAGGTAAAAGAAACTTTTTGAAATACAATTTCTTGAATTTGATCAATCAATTTTCCTCCTGACTGTTCTTTTTCTACTGGAATTGCAAGAATTTTATCAAGTTCTTCATTTACTGCTTTATACTCTTGGTATTTAGAAATAAGATTTGGTAATCCATAAAGCGGATTAAATATGTAAAATGTATAGAATGTGAACACAAAAAACTCTCCGTAACTAATTGATTTTTCCCAAATGAGATAAAATGAAATCATATATACCGCAACACGTACCGCATTCACCATTGTTCCTTGAATAAAAAATAACGTTCTAATATAGATAACTTTTTTAAGTTCAAGATTAACTACTTTGTCATTTACACTATTGAGTCGATTAATTTCCTGCTCTTCAAGTCCGAGTGATTTTATTAAACCAACATTACGTAAAGTTTCTGTGGTAGATCCTGATAATTCTGAAGATTCTTGCACTACCTTTCGTTGAGCTTTTTTAATATTTTTTGATAGGAGAATGGTTGAAATCATTACTACGGGAATAAGAATTAAAAAAGTTATTGCAATAGCCCAATGTACATAAAACGCATATGCAATCACAAGCGTAATTGATATAATTGGTAAAAAAAGAGTACTAATAAATGCTTCAATAAGAGATTTAATTCCATCACGAACTTTCTGCAAATTTAAAAGCATTGATCCTGATCGTTGATTTTCAAAAACAAAATAAGGTAACTTGAATACGTGTTGTACTGAATTAGCATATACTCGTGCACTTACTCGTTCTTTTAATACATTTACAAAATAATCTTGAAAAGTAGTTGCAGTTCTAGAAACGAACGCAACGCCAACAAGTCCTGCACCGAGCAATAATATCCCTTTCAAAAAATCTAATTTAGTAAACTCACCAGCTTTAAGAGCGTAATCATCAGTAAGAATTCTTAAAATTTGTGGGTCAAGCATTGAAAATAGTAGACCAATGACTGATAAACCTAAAGCTCCAAATAATATTTTCTTGTATTGTAATAAATAACTAAAAAGTCTTTTCATATATATTGAATATATATTACTTATGTAGCTTTGTCACGAAAAAACACCTCTTGCAAGATGTGTTTTTTAGATAAAAGAATATCTAAATAGAGTCCTCTATCAACTTTTATGACAAGATTATCACCATCAATAGTCACATCGACTTCGTCTACTTCTCCACAATTACTCATACTATGTAAACCATAATAAGCTACAGTAAGTCGAAGATATCCTTGATAGTGATTTGATAGTGGGCCAACATATATACTTTTCATTATTTCTGTTTTAATCTCCCCCTTTTTGTCTTTAATAATTCGTCTCCTTCTTTCAAATTTCTTTAATTCAGAAAGAAGTTCATCTAGTTTATAATTGTCATTTCCGATAGGCTGACTAATTAAAAATCTTTTCACTTGTTTATTTTTTAGTTCTAGTACAAAATATCGTTTTTATTAAAACTTGTCAATTATATTTAGATTAAGAAATTTAAGATTTTTTTAGAGTCTTCCAAGTGTTTTGTAGCCTTGCTCTCCGTCCTGAGACCGAGACTTTTAATTCATTACCCTGTAAGGCTTTTTCGACTAGGTTTATAATAGCATATCGACGCGCCCTGAGCACTTCATTGACTTCCTATTTAATATATCCAGAGGCAAATGTATTAAGGACGTCATCCGCGTACACTACTTTAAAATGAGGTATTTTATCTTCAAAAGAAACAGTGATATCTTTTACATTAGTTGGTTTTGTTGGGGCATGCACCACGGCTTCATATGTCTCAGATATTTTCTGAGCAATACCACCTTCAACCCCAGTCGAGCATGATGCCATTATAATTTCAGGATTTTCTGCAAAAAAATTCTTAACTTTCTTTACACCCTTACCTTCAAAATCTTCTTTACTTACAGATTCAGTATAAGTTGTTTGGAATACATCTTCCGTTCCGTGGGCACCGAGAAAAATATATTGAATTTTGTTTCGTGTGCCATATCGTGAATCAAGTGAAATTAGTTTTTTGAAAAGATCATAGCGTGAATCAAACTCGGCAATTCTCATACCTAAACCATTTGATATAGTTTGTTTAAAAACAGAATCAATTACACCCGATCTCATATCAAATGACTGATTATGATCTTGGTTTGTGAAAAGTACAAGACCATAAGGAATATCTTTATTCCTTGAGTCAAACTGCTCTATTAAAACTTCGTTCGGATATCGACGAAATTCTTTTATTCCAAATTCATTAAATAAAGAATTGGTAATTCCTGGACGCTCACTCTCAAGCATTTCAATCTTCTCCATATTTGTTTCTAGGTTGCGAAAAGATGACTGCCCTGATCCAGGATATAATTCCCATGCTTTCTGAAAATTATCCAGCTTGAGATCATATTTTTGTAAATATGTATCAAGTTTAGATAGCGCAATATCTGAAAGCGTTTTTGATCGCGATTCACAAGCATCGTTAATTTCTGACCATTTTTTTGAAGTAAAAAGATCTTCTATTCTTGATCCAAGTTTTTCTGTAAACTCAGGAGAATTACTAGCGGCAAGCTCAATAAGTTTTGTGCAATTAGAAAAGCGGTGAGTATCAAGGTAAACCCCTTTTTGTGACATCAAGTCAGACAGTATTTTTTTTTGTTCATCATTTAATTTTCTACGATAAAGATTGAGAGATTTTTCTATCAAACGAAACAAGGCAGGATCATCTTCAACGCTAGAAATATCATTTTTCTCAATCATCGAAAATACACCATCAAGAACAGTTTTTGCTATTTCAACAGGAAAACCTTTCGTGTTTTCATCTAGGGTATTTGTGTATCCGAAATCATCGAGTAAATTTTCATAAATAATATTTTCTTCAAAGAATCTATTGAGGTCATAGGTGAGATCTTTTCGTATCTCTTTGTTTTCAAAGCCGACAATAATATTCTCAGCTCTGAAATTCAGGGCTACCTCTTTTTCTTTTTTAAACAATTCTTGATATGTAGAATCTTCATTTTGTTTTGCCTGTGCTTTTTGATAGTAAATACGCACCATCTCCTTTAAGGGGAGTTTTATGGTTTGTTCAATAATACTCTGAGATTCTTTTTTTAATTCTCGTTCAAGAAGTTCGTGCTGCCAAGAAACATCCTCATGTAGCTGATTTTGAATCATTCTCGATTTTTCTTTTAGAGATTCAGAGTGCCTATAACCCAGTGCGTCTTTTATTTTTGTCTTAAAAGAAGAAGATTCTTTTAAGAGACTATCTCTTTCTGAACGTTTTTCTTTGACATATTCCAAAATTTTACCTCGTTTTTCTAGTTCGACATCTTTTAATTCAGAATTGTCAGCTTTAATTAAATTAGGTATTTTTTCCATATTGAATGCGTCTCGAGAGACTCTCGAGCTGGCTCCCCGTCCTGAGACCGAGACTTTTAATTCATTACCCTGTAAGGCTTTTTCGACTAGTTTTATAATAACATAACTATGCGTCCTGAGCGCCCGCTTACATTTTCAAATTAGCCAAGTATTTATTGTTTCTTATGACCACAGGTGCATATTGCAAGAGTTCTTTGTGTTTTGATTCTGGCAATGTTTTGATAAGCTTTTTCGATTGGTTATAGTATTTTCTTATAAGCTTTTTACAATATCCATATGCTCCAGAATCATGGAGCGCTTTGATGATGGCAATATGCTGCTCCCTCGTCATTATCTTACCAACAGCATTAAGAAAAAAATCTTTCTCGGATTCTGATCCATATGTCAGTACATACCAAATAGGTAAGGTTAATCGACCATTCCTCAAATCAGCACATTGATCTTGATATGTTTTAAAATCACCACCCTTGTCCATGAGCGCGAAGTCTCCTAAATCATTACTGATGTGCAAACCTGTACCGATGAGTCTCCCGATTTCGTCAGAAATATCTATCATTTCTTGTGTTGCATCAGAAATAATTGCTCCTATTTTACACGATGCTCCGTAGAGATACCCGCTTTGCAAAAGTGATTTTTCCGTATAAGCATCAAGATATTCATTCTCTGTTTTGAAGTTGGAGATGGTTTCAATTCCCATACTCATATCTATTGCCTGACCACGGTATGAATGATTCATGGCTTCTGATAGGAAAGAGGAAATAAGTATTTTTTTACTATCAGATATGGGGATTTTCAAAAGCACCCTTTCTATGATTTCTCTGTATATTCCGGAAGCTATTGTTATATGGCCAATATTCTCTCT
>CALMMZ010000216.1 GCA_937868685.1 uncultured bacterium
CAATAACAGTTAAATTAAAAACAGACAACAATAAAAAAGATGGTAGAGATATAAATGGAATTGGTTCAGAAATGCCAATGTCTGCAAATTTAATTACAAGTCAAAAAGCTGAATATGGAAAACAAGTTCAAGGGGATAATTCTTCTTCAGGACTTCAAGCAGGAACAGTTATTAATGTTCCAATCGTAAAAGATAATAATGGAAATGTTAATACAGACATCATTCAAAACTTTGCAAAATTCTTCTATATTCCAACTGACATTTTGGATTATTTGAATAAGAGAATAATCCAAATTGAGCGTTCAATCATTATGAATGTTCTTGGAGATTATATGGAAATGAATGATGAAATTGCAAAAAATGAATTTCAAGTTTCAAAATCATTTACCAACAAGCAAGACAAACTTCGCCATTTGGCATTAAACATGACTTGGACAAGAAAACAGTCTGATTTCAATATGTTAGCTTTGGCGTACGGAAAAGAAAATATTATTGTTGACTTATTTTATGGGTCTGATTTTTATCTCGACAATGAAGCAGAGCTTTATAATATGTTACAAAACGCTCCAAATCAAATTGAGAGAAGAAATATTATTCAACGAATTGGAAAAACAAAATACAGATTTAACAAAGACCGTGCTGATAGAGAATGGTTATTAAATACTTTACTACCATTTGTAGCTGATAAAGACTTTGAAAAAGCAGTAGAATTAGGATTAATTGATGATACAACAAAGAAGTTACAATTGCAATTTAATTATTGGATTTCTATGTTTGAAGCAAAATATGGCGATATTTTAATTTTTTATAATAACTTTGACGCATCAAACAGCGAGAAATTAATCGCTATAAACAATTTGTTAAACAATTTAATTCAAACAACAAATGAGTAACAACAAAAAACCAATTGTTCATTTGAGAATTTTCAAAGGACGAGAAATGCTTTATGATGCATTAGGAAATTTAAAAACACCATCTCAAACTGTAAAATTAACTTACAACACTGTTGAGTGGAAAAATTTTGTTTCAAACTTAGTTGCTTCTGGATATGCAATGGCTAAAGTTGATAAAGTATTTCAAGAAACATCTAATGGTGAATACAAAGAAATTGAGGCTTCTACTGAAATCTTAAAAGAAATTGAAAACATCTTTAAAGCACCTGAAAAAGAACTTACTCCTGACCAAAAGAAAATTGCAGAGTTAGAAGCAAAGGTTGAACTACTTTCAAAAGGGAACAAAGCAACAAAAGGAATTGACTTACTTGCTGACTTGAAAAAAGAATACGCTTCAATGACAGACGCAATCCCTAATCCAGATTGGACAGTTCAAGAGTATCAAGACATCATTGCTGATATGAAAAATGCATCAAAGTAATCAAACGGAAATTAAACAAACAGAAATATGCAAGTAAAAGTAAAAGTAAGAATGAACGCTGATGAAATCAATCAAGCGAACAGCAAAAACCAATACTATAAACAACAAAGGGAAGCAAATCTTAAAAGACCAAAAAAAGAAAAGGTTTTAGTTCCTGATGATGTTGAAGTGCCTGAAGAAATTGTTGAAATTCACACAAGAAATTGGAGAAAAAGAGACATTTCTGAATTTTGGAAATCTGAACACTTGGAAGATATGATTTCGGTTGTTCATTGCGGACAACAAAAGGCAATCATTTTTGAACAAGAAGTTTGGGATGAACTTGTAAAAGAATTTGATAACTAAATACATAAAAGACTATGGAATTTATCACAGAAGAAGTAAAAACTTCATTAAACCTAACAGACGAGCAATTAAATGGATTAACTCCATTATTAAACGACTATATTGCTAATGTTAAAAATGATTTCAGTAAAACAGCTAATCAAAATGCAGAAGGAATTTTAAATGGAGCAGCATTAAAAGTAGCTGAAATAACAAAAGTACAAAGAAATCAAGGAGAGAAAATAGCAGATTATATTTTGAGAGCTAACAACGAGTTTAATTCATCAATAAAGTCTGACTACGAAAGCAAAAAACTTGATTACGAAACAAAACTTAAAGAATTTGATGGAGCAAAAGGTCAAAAAGAGGAACTTGAAAAAGCAAAATCAGAACTTGATGAAGCTAAAAAGAAATTAGCTGATTTTGATTCGTTAAAAGAGAAAGCCGATAAATTTGAAGAAACATCTCAAAAATTAAGTCAATTAAAACTTGATATTGCTTTTAGAGATGTTATGCCAAACTTCCCAGATACCGCAAATAAATATGAGGTTGAAGCAAAGTGGGGTAATTTCAAGAAAAACATCTTAGAAAAATACACAATAGAATTGGTTGATACAGAACCAATAGCTGTTGACAAAGAAAATGAGCATAAACGCTTAAAATTAAAAGAATTAGTTGAAAAAGATGAGGAATTGACCAAATTGGCACAAGGACGTGAACAAAGAGGTACAGGAGCAAGCACAAAAGACAAAGAGAAAATTGATGGTGTACCGTTTGATGTTCCTAAAGGAGCAACAACGGAAGAACGTTCAAAAGCCATTCAAGAATATCTTTTGACTCAAGGAATTGACAAGACATCCTCAAAATATTCTACAGAATTTGCAAAGTATAACGAACTAATTCTTAAAAAAGGGAAATAACCCTCAAAAATTAAAATAGCAAAGGACTGCGAAAAAAACGAGTAAAAACTTTTATTAATTAAAAAAACAAAGAAAATGGCTTACATTAATGCTACACTTTGGAATGACATTCAGGTAACTGATGCCACTAATGAGAAAAGATTTTCGCAGTTAGGAATCATCGATGCCGTGAAAGACTCAACAGCTTTTGTTGACTACATTCCACCAAGCGCAGTTGAAGCAATGGCTTCGGCATCTTCAATGAGAGATGTTCAGATTCCAGTATTAAAAGACCAAACCGTAACTGTAGTTACAACTCCTGGATTCCAATACATCCCTGCAAACTTACCTGAATCAGACCAATACACTTTCCAAGCGTATGACGTATTCTCAGGTTTCAGACATTATCCTGCTACTTATGCTAACAATACAATTGATAGCGATTGGGCAAGAATGAACGTAATGAAAAACGTTGCTTATGCAATGGGTAACAGAATTGAAACAATTTTATCAACCATTATCGAAACTCGTAAAACTCAACAATTAAGTTATACAACTCAAGTTTCTCAAGGTGATGGAACTTTCTCGTTCTCAACTGTTACCGATACATTAACTATTTCAAAAGATGCTCAAAAAGAAACTATGTTCTTCTACATGGAGGAATTGATGAGAGCAAATGAAGTAGGTGGAGGTTACAGATTTGTTGCTAACAGAGGTGCTTTTGCAACTCAAAGAGCAGAATACTTGAAATATGGAGTAGGTCAGTCAAAAGATTTACAAGCATTAGGCGTGTTCCCTCTTGATAGATTGTACGAGTCAGGAAATATTTCTGCTGGTTCAGACGTATTCTCAGGATACGCTTTAAGAGATGGTTCAATCGGAATCTATGAAAACTTCCCTTACGATTTCCGTAACGGAACTGAGATTGCTGGAAAAAAATGGACAATTACAGATATGGAATTACCATTCTGTCGTTTGAGAGCAAACATCTACACTAATTCAGAAGCTACTGATGCAACTGCATTGATTACATCAGCTACTGATACAAATGCTATTATGACGCATTTTGAAGAGATGGCTATTTGGGTTCGTTTCTATGTTGTGTATCGTTACAATAGCGATATTGCAAACAGAGTAAATGACATTGTTAAAATTGTTGGTGCAACTTCTTAATTTTAAAAAGAAATGAAAAGAGATGAACACAAGGCTTTAGCAACTGGGGAGTCAGTTGATTTAGCATCTCAATCAAATTACGTTGTTTTAACAGAAAGTACTACGCTTACTGCTGGAGATAGCGGAAAGATTTTTGGGATAGGAACAGATGCAATTGTTGTAACATTACCATCAACACAAGCAGGTTTAGAGTTTACATTTATCAATATTGGTGCTGCTGGTAACAATATCATTACAATAAGCCCTCAAGCTGCTGATGGTATTGCTGGAACAATTACTCTTGCATCAAGTGTTGTAACAAGAGTTGGTACAGTTGATACAGATTTAGTAAACACAAAAGCAACTTCTACAAAAGGAAACTCTGTGAAGATAGTTGGAACTGGAGTTGCTGGAACAGGTGCTTACTACATTGTTAGTTCAACTGGTATTTGGGCATAACGTTTAAAATTTAAGTTTACAAGCAATGAGATACGGATTTACAGAAGATTTTAGTTCACAAGTAGTTTTAGACGCTGAATTAACAGCTTTGCCTGATAGCGGATTATATTTGAATAGTGGTGTACATCCATCTATAACGATTAATAATCTTCTGTCTTTCCTATCTTTTGAAGAGTTTGAGTTTTCAAATTGGAACACAAATACTACTTACGGAAAATATACTGACACAAGAAAACGTACTGACATCGTGAAACACGAGGGTAAATTGTTTCAGTCTTTGGTTACCAACAATCAAGGTAACAATCCTAATAATTCTTCCGATGAATGGTTAGAAACAAATTTGGAAAGTTTAAAAATAAAGAACTTTATTCTCAAGGTTGAGGATAGAGTTTTTAGCGATTTAAGACTTACCAAAAGACTAATCAACAATCAGTACATTTATAATGTTTCAGGAAATACCGAAGTATTATTGCCAAACGACTATTGTGCTTGGGTTTTTGAACCAAAAGGAAGCGATTATGTAACTATCACAATCAATCAAATATCTATTCAGAAAAGCGGAACTACACCATTGAATTTGTATGTTATCAATCAAGGTGTTTTAATAGACACTTTAGAAATAACTCCAAGCAACGGAATTGTTGATTTCAAACCATTGAACTATTCTTTTAAAGGAAAAGGAAAATGGATTTTTGCAATTGACAGTACAGAAGTTTATTTGAGTTCAGGATATATTGATCCGTTAATGTATGATGGATTTGTTTGTTACACCGCTACAGGTATTGGGAATTCTCCTGAAAGTGCAAATTATACTTATGGTTTTTCAGGAAATGGTATTGGACTAAATGTTTCAGCACATCTTGATAGTCAAGTTTACATTGAAAACAATCTTGCTATGCTTGGGGGTTTAGTTCGGGCTACTTTTGAACTTATGGCTTTGGAAATGTTCTTGAACAATTCTGAAAACAGAGGGAATAGAAGTCAACAAATACAAATGGATAGAGACAACCTTATTGCCGAAACAAAGTCATTGGAAATGAATACTGTTGCAAGAAGATACTCAAACGAATTATCATTTGCTAAAAAAACAATTGCAAAAACATTTGATACTCAATTATCCAACAACGAAGTTGGTTTTGGAATCGAAGAAGAATCTGTTTAAAAAATGAATAACACAAAAACAAATCCTATTGGTTTAGACGCCAAGATACAAAGCCTACAAACAAGGCTTTTTTCTCAATTAAATACATTATGGGGATTAACTTCTCTAAATGAATTAGATGCTTATGGGAGATGTTATGTAATCGAGAAAGACGGTGAAAAAACAGTCCGTTTCTTTAAAACTCCAAGTGAATATCAAATCGTTTCAGTTCCTGAAAGAAATAAGTTTTTTTTCTTGAGTAGAGCAATTCAAAAAAAGATAGATACGCTTCGATACGAAACAACTATTGAAGCAATATTTCTTTTAGACGTTGTTTCTTTAAAACCTGATGTTACTCATAGAGCAGATATAGAAGTACAAGCAGATGTAGAGTTGATTTTAAATCAAATTGACAATATTTTTGTTGAAAGTATAGAAACAGGTTTTGAAAATGTTCTTCGAGGAATAAAATATGAACAATCAAGTGATATGCAACCATATCATGCTTTCAAATTTAATTTGAATATTATTTACAATATGAACGAAGAATGTGATTGTTGTTAGTAAACTTTAAAAAAAATAAAATGTTATGGCAAAACAGATAAAAAAAAAGAAAGTGGAAAAAGGACAGATTTTTGAAGTAAAACATCCTTTTAGTACCACAAAAAAAGAGTACAAAGTTGGAGATACTATCGAGTTGACAACACAAGAACAAATCGATTATCTCAAGTCAATTAATAAAATCTAAAACGTAAATAAAATGGCAATATCAGCTGGTTTACAAGCACAATTGAATAGAGTAAATTGTGGAGCGGCAGGAGTTCTTGGAACAGGAACAAAAAACTGTCCGTTCAATAGAAAGCGAGTGATTGCTGCTATCTTTACAACTCAAGGATTTGAGTTTGAGGAAGCGTTATCATTAACTTATTTGCAAGAGCTTCAACAAAGAGGCGTTGCAATTGTTTTAGGTAAGGTAATTAATTTTACAGACAACACTCCTGAAGATAGTATCAATACTTATGATACAACAGGAATTAAATCTGTAAATGGAAAAAGACCTTACGAGTATTTGGTAAATTTCGACAATGGAATTTATTTCCACAAAGCATTAGCTTCTTTAGAGTCTTTCGGTGCTTACGATGTTACTTATGTTGATGAACAATTGAACATTTTGTTCACTTCTTCTACAACTTCTGCAAAAGGATTTACTTGTGGTCAAGTAGCTGTAGTTCCATACAAAGGTTCTACGGGTAATGCCCCTGCATCTGAAGGATTATGGTGGCAAGAAATTTACCGCTCAGAGTTTGACCAAGATGCGACTTGGATTACTTCTGCAAACCACGACATCCGTGCAGTAAACTTGGACGGTGTAAATGATGCAATTGTTGAGTTCGCAGTTGTGCCTAGTGATGGTGATACTACTGTTCAATTCACAGTTAAAACTAAAGCCGACGTTAAAGACGTTGATTTAGGCGGTCTTTTAGCTGCTAACTTAGAATTGATTGTTGATGGTACAGAGAAAACCTTATCTGGTGCGCCAACTCAAAATACTTCAACAAAAGTTTACACAGCAACATTTACAGGAGCAATTGCAACAGGAGATGTTGTTACACTTCGATTGAATGATGATAATTTCACTACAGGAATTATCTTGAAAGGAGGTAGATTGTACAAATCAAACACAGCTTCGGCAACAGCAGTAGCATAAAAAACTGTTTGTTTAATTAGTTTGATTAAATTGGAAAGGGTTACGGAATTATTTCGTAACTCTTTTTTTTATTTATCTTTGTTGTAACAAAAACAAATTATTGGCGTATAACATTAAAAGTCAAAACTTATGGAAACATTAAACAAACTAAAATTATTTGCTTACAACGTATTTATGGTATTCAATCCTGCTATTTTAGTAATTGCATTTTTGGTATCATTTTTAAGTATGGAATATTCTCAAAATATTATTGAATTTCTGCATTGGTTTTTCTTTATAACATTGTTGTTAGCATCTCCTCAATTGTATCACAACTATAAAATAAATTCCAATGCTAAAAAATAGAATTTTCAAAGGATTAATAACAATTGAGTTTTGGATAGGAGTAAATATTATCGGAATACCTGAAATTCATACTCATGAATTAGCAAAATATCAATTTAAAAAAACACAATACAATGAAAAACATTAAATTATTTTTATTTGCATTTTTGACATTTACATTGATGTCAGCAACTTGCGAACCAGATCCAATTGAAGAAGAATGTTTGTGTAAAATTCAAGGCACAAAGCAAATCAGTTTTGATGGTGGTTCAACTTGGCAATATTCTGGGTTAGATGAAAGAACAAATTTGATGTTCCCATGTTACTATGATAGTTTAGCTACAAATCAAGAAACAAATCCATCAAACGGAGTTATGTATAGAATTTATTGGGAATGTAAAGATTAGCGTTATGTCAGATGTAACAATTAGAGATTATTTGAATAAAGTAATAACAGCAAAGGAACAACTCCCTGATGTTGTAAATAATGCTTTATTTCAAAATGAAGCTAAAATTGTTGATTTGAATAAAGCACAATTATATGATGGAAAAGATATTTTTGGAAACGATATTAGACCATTTTATTCTCAAGATACATTTTTTAAGACTCAAGCACAAGCACAAGGATATATAAAATGGAAGCAG
>CALMMZ010000217.1 GCA_937868685.1 uncultured bacterium
GTTTTCATAACAACATCAACTGTAATGTCCTTAATACCATTGGATATTGCAAATGATTTCACATTTGAAGCGAGTCCCTTGATTTGCGCTCCAGTCATACCTTTCTCAGTATCTATTATTTTTTTATAGAGTTGTTCAAGAATGGTGGCTGTTATTTTTTCATCTTGATTCTTATCAAACAATATACCTTCAAAATAAACACGAGATGCAGAAATTGCATTCTTCTTATCCAAAGCTCCAATATGAATTATCTTATCAATACGCCCAGGTCTTTGCAAGATTCTTGGCTCAATTGCTTGAGGGTAATTTGTTGTCATTAAGATATATGTCCCTGCAGGATTTTTTGGTTGGTCAATACCATCCAAGAAATTTAACACAGAAGAACCAGACCAACCGAAAGAAGAATCAGCATCTTCTAATATAACAATTGTCGGCACTTTAAATTTAGCTGCAAGTTGCATATGAGCAGCACACTCATTTAAGTTTGTAGCAAATACAACACAAGTATTTTTCTCATACTTCTTAGCAACCTTATAACCAATTGAAGATTTACCCGTTCCAGGTTCACCAACAAGCAAACATTTTCTGCTGTATGGAGCATCCCAACGTTTGAATATATCTGAATTATCTCTAAAGAATTCTATATCTTTAAAAACTTCCATTTCATTCTGATGGAATACAGGTGTCTGATTTACAGTTTTAATTTTTTCATAATTAAATTTTGTGCCAAATAGCGTCTGAACCAATTGTGCTCTGTAAATACCAAGCTTTGGTTTGCCATTCACTTTCTTAACCTCTTTAGAGTAGTGGAAGAATTTTATCCAATTCTCTCTTGTAGTTGCCCACATAGATTTAATACACTCTTGTGCTCCTTGGCCTGACGGGTATTTTGCAACAAAGATGAAACTACCATCACTAAATGTTAACTTAAACAATCCAGTTTTTTCATTGGTCTTTAAATACTTCTTCTTAAAATCATATGAAATCTTGTAAGAAATATTGTTTACCAAATCTGTACTAATAGGCTGAATGTCTATAAGTTTTACTTTCTTCTTTTTATTCTTCTTTAGAGAAT
>CALMMZ010000218.1 GCA_937868685.1 uncultured bacterium
ATTAAGAATATCTGGGTTGACCCAAATACGATTAATATTACGTTTTTTGGCAGATTCCTTGAATTTTTCAATAAGTTCGGAAATTTTTATTTTTCTATCAGAAATATTCTCAGAAATTAATACGTTAGTTTTTAAGAATATTTTCTCTTTTGAAAAACAAGTTTTACTTTTTGTAACATTAGTAATAGAATTTTTTCTTGAAAGTTCTTGTAATTTTTTTATAATAAATAATTTTATTTTAATATATGATACCACAAATATAATTATTATCAAGTTTTTCTAAAAAATTTATCCTTGAAAAAAAAGGGTTCTATGGTATTATCGATTTGATATGAAAAACAGAAATATTACTCAATTTATTGAACGTGAATTTGAGATGGAAAAAATTGTATCGTTATGTAAACGACGAGGATTTATTTATCAAGGTTCTGAAATCTATGGAGGACTTGCAGGAACTTGGGATTATGGGCCATTAGGAATTGCGCTCAAGAAAAATATTGAAAACCTTTGGTGGAAACGATTTGTACTCGACCGTGAAGATATGTATGGAATGGATGCAGCAATTTTAATGAATCAAGAAGTTTGGAAAGCATCAGGTCATGTAGGAGGATTTTCTGACCCATTGGTAGAAGACTTGAAAACACAAAAAAGATATCGAGCTGATCATCTTCTCGAGGCGAATAATATCAATCCAGCAGGAATGACACTTTCCGACATGGATGCAATAATCAAAGAAAGGGGGATTATGAGTCCTGATGGAAATCAGCTAGGTAATGTTCGGCAGTTCAATATGATGTTAAAAACTACTATTGGGGCTATTGAGTCAGATGACAATATTTCTTATCTTCGCCCAGAAACAGCGCAAGGAATGTTTGTGAACTTTAAAAATGTTGTCGATTCATTTCATCCAAAGCTTCCTTTTGGTATGGCACAAATCGGAAAAGCATTCCGTAATGAGATTGCTCCTCGGGATTTCATTTTCCGAGTACGAGAATTAGAACAAATGGAAATTGAGTATTTTGTTGATCCTCGAGATCAAGATTCAGTAAATAAGATTTTTGATGAACTATTTGATGACCAAATGGAATTCTTGAAACAAGATTTAGGGCTTTCAGAACATCGAATTCATAAAGTTGATATTGATGCAAATGATCGAGCACATTATTCAGCTCGAAGTGTAGATACAGAATTTGATTTTCCATTTGGACAAAAGGAATTACTTGGTCTCGCATATCGGACTGATTATGATTTGAATGCACATATCAATGCTTCAGGTGCAGACTTAACCTATTTTGATGAATCAACAAAAGAACGATTTGTTCCACATTGTATTGAACCAACATTTGGGCTGGGGCGATTAATACTTGCTACGTTGTCTGACGCGTATCATGAAGATGAAATGGATGGAGAGTCTCGTGTAGTATTAAAACTTGATCCAAAAGTTGCTCCATATATTTGTGCTGTGTCACCATTATTAAAAAACCGTCCAGAATTACAAGAAAAAGCTCGTGCAGTATTTACGATGCTCAAGAAAAAATTCGGTCGTGTAATCTATGATGATAATGGAAATGTAGGAAAACGATATCGACGACAGGATGAAATTGGAACTCCGTTTTGTATTGTGGTTGACTTCGATACACTTGGAGCAGGCGATAGTGTAAATCCTGAACGGAAAGATGAAGTAACTGTTCGTGACCGTGATACAGGAAAACAGGTTCGTGTTGCGATTGACATGTTAATAGATTATATGATTGAAAAAATTCAATAATAAAGCACTCCTTAAATTTATTTTTGTAGGGTGTTTTATTTTTTGAAAACTGTTATACTAAGTAACATGAAGCATTATTCAATTAATATTCAAATGAGAGATATTTTGACTTTTTTTGGAATTGCTGTTTTGGTTATGGTAGGATGGTATTTACATCATTTTATATTTATAATTTTGGCTTCTGTAGTTATTGCATCATTTGTTGAGCCAGCAGTACGTATGTTTAAACAAATTAAGATTCCACGATATGTCTCTGTACCAACTATTTTTTTAGTTGGGATAGGTATTGTTGTAGGAATTATTGCTTTATTAATCCCAGTTTTTTCAAAAGAATTAAATGACCTTTTTGCATTATTTGCTAAAGATTCTATTTTTGTGAATGGAATTATTTCGTTTTCTGAAGAAGGATTATCTGAGACGGTATTACAGCGAATTGGTGGATCTACAGATATTCCGCTTGCAATTAAAAATATTTGGATGTCTCTCGGAGATTCAAATGTTGGTGATATTGTAAATACAATAATTGATATAGCTCTTTTAGGAGTGCTTAGTTTTTATCTTGCTATTCAAGAAAGAGGTGTGGACAAATTTTTACGAATAATTACCCCAAAAATACACGAAGAAACAGTTCTCTCAACATGGCAACGTGTTGAAAAAAAGATAGGAAGCTGGTTCGGTGGGCAAGTAATTGCAGCAACTATTGTAGGTATTTTTATTTATGGAGGATTGATATTATTTCAGGTACCATATGCATTAATTCTCGCACTTACAGCATTAGTATTTGACCTACTTCCTTTTGGAACGATTATTGGTATGATTCCTGCGGTGTTAGTTGGATTTGCTATTGGTGGTGTGAGTATGGCCTTTTGGATCACAATACTGTATCTCTTTATCCATTATTTGGAAATATATTTCATTCAACCATTTATTATACAAAAAACTATTGGTATACCAATTGTCATAATGATTATTAGCGTTGTGATGTGGATATCACTTGCAGGCATACTTGGAATTCTTTTATCAATTCCATTCGCAATTCTTATTACTGATATTCTTGGCGAGAAAGTATAATACTCTTTGATTATGTTGCTCGATGATATAATAAATCCTCTCTTTTTAAGAGTTGAAAAATATATACAACGGAATATTATTCTATTAATAGGAATATTTATCACTTCTATTACTATTATTATTTTTACAATAATTCCTTTATTACAAACGCCACTTTTAAAAGTTTCTTTCCTTGATGTTGGGCAGGGTGATGCAATTTTTATTCAAGCACCAAATGGTCGAAAATTACTCATTGATGCAGGTCCTGACCAATCGGTTATTGAAGAGATTGGAAAATTACTTCCTTTCTTTGATCGGCGTATTGATATGATTCTTGCAACACATTCTGACGCAGACCATATTGGAGGCTTTTCTTATTTATTTGATCGCTACTACATTCCACTTGTTATTGAATCAGAAATTGCCTCACCAACAGTAGTTAATCGAGTATTTAACGAGAAGCAAGAAAATGAAAAATCAGCACGACTTTTTTCACGTACAGGAGAACGGATAATACTTGATCCAAAAAGGAATATTATCATTGATGTATTATTCCCTGATCAAAATCCTGAGAACTGGGAAACAAATGAAGCATCTATTGTGGTAAAGGTTTCTTACGGTGAAACCGCCTTTCTCCTCACTGGTGATGCGCCGAGCGATGTCGAAAATCATCTTGTAGATATTTATGGAAATCAACTACAATCCAACGTTTTAAAACTTGGACATCATGGATCAAAAACTTCAACAAGTGAATTATTCCTCCAAACGGTACAACCTGAATACGCTATTGTTTCTGCAGGTTTAGGAAATAGGTATGGACATCCACATTCTGAAGTTCTTGAACAAGTAGAGAATTATAAAGTGCGTATTTTAGAAACGACATCATCAGGAACAATCCAATGTTTATCAAACGGAGTGAGAGTGCTTTGTTCATAAAGATATTGACTAACTAATTTTGAGACTTGCATTTTTTATCCAATATGCTACAATCGATCTATTATTGTTTAATATACTTATCATTATGGCTCGTACTTGCGCAATCACTGGGAAAAGTTCACTAGTTGGAGGAGGTTACTCTAACCGTGTTCGTGCTACAAAATTTAACCCAACAGGGACTCGTCGTCGTTATGCAAACTTGCAAACCAAGACATATACCATTCCAGAACTTGATAACCAAAAAGTAAAACTTACTGTTTCAACAAAAGGGATGCGAACAATTGCAAAAAAAGGTGTATTCAAAGCCCTTAAAGATGCAAATATCATCGTATAAAAATAAAAGCTTTTTCCATGCTTTTATTTTTATTTATTTTAGTTATAATAATACTCTATGTCACTTTCTTTTGTTTCTATAATTATTTTGATTGTTTCAGTTATTCTTCATGAAGTTGCCCATGGATATATGGCAGAGCGGCTAGGCGACCCAACAGCTCGATTGTTAGGGCGATTAACATTAAACCCGATACCGCATATTGATATGGTTGGTTCAATATTGCTTCCTATATTATTTGTTATTTCAGGGTCTCCGGTTATTTTTGGTTGGGCAAAGCCAGTGCCATATAATCCGCAAAATATTCGGGGAAACAAGTTCAAAGAACGAT
>CALMMZ010000219.1 GCA_937868685.1 uncultured bacterium
TATTTGACACCGGAGCTGAAAAAAGCAATTACATTTCCAATAAAATGATTGAAGATCATAACTTACATTCATTTACTATTCCATGTCGTCAACGTTGTCGAGTTGCAAATGGAGAACTGATTAAAATCAATGGAAAGATTAGACTTGAAGTGAGATTCAACCTTAATGATGGTCGTGGAATAGCTGCTGAATTATTTTTTTACATTCTTCATGGTTTAGCTGAAGAGCTCATTATTGGTGTTCCGGATATTATTGAACATTTTTGTCCCTTATTTGCTGAGATGTTAACTTTAAATTTCATTGAAGCAATTAACAAGAAGAATGAGTTGATTGAGCCATGGACAGTAAAGGATGAGATTTCAGAAGAAGAGAAAAGCATTCCAATTCCAACTTCATTTCAAGATGTTATGTTCCTACGTACAACTTATGAGAAAGCTTTAGAAGAATATCAAGAAGAATTACCTTCAAGAATTTCAGAAGATTTCAAGAAAGAAACTCCTGTTTTGGAATTTCTTCAAGAAGTTGGTCAACAAGCTTTTGTTGCAGAATCATGGGATGGAGTTAATGGTGTTCCACCAGTAGAATTAGAATTCAAAGAGGATATGCCTCAGAGCATTACACCATACAGACCAAAGGTTGCACACAATTTGGTTGAACCATACAAACTGGAGATGAAAAAATTAACAGTGGATTTTTACAAACCATCAGATTCATCCATTGCTTCTCCAATTGTTATTGCACCCAAAGCCACTTATCCTTTTATAAGAATTTGTGGTGATTACCGAAAGGTAAACAAATACTTAAAAGTGCCAAAGTATCCAATTCCTTCAGTGTTGGATGAGCTCCGGACGATTGCAAACTTTAAAATTTACATCGATTTAGATGTAACAAGTGCATTTCACCAAATACCAATTAGTGAAGCAACAGGAAGAATTCTATCTGTGCAAACTCCAACTGAACAACTTCAACCCAGATTTCTTCCTGAAGGAGTATCCCCTGCCTCGTTGATTTTAATGAAGGTGATGAACGAAATCTTCCATGATTTTCTTAATTGGATGATTGTAATTCATGACAACATGCTTGTTTTAGCCATTGATTATCAAGATGCATTCAACAAGTTGGTCAAAGTTATCAATCGTTGCATTCAAAGAAATCTGTATCTCAAACTGTCAAAGTCAAGATTTGGTGTGACAGAAGTTGAATTCTTTGGGTATGTTTGTTCTGCGAACACATACAGATTATCAGATGAAAGAAGAAGACAAGTTTCAAGCTTACCTTTTCCAATTGATGTTAAAGGAATGCAAAGATTTCTTGGTATGGCGAATTACTTCAAACCATTCATTTACAATTATTCTCAAAAAACTGCCTTGCTCACCGATATGATTCACAAAGACTTCTCTTGGAAGAAAGAAACTTGGGACAAAGATTATGAGAAAACATTTGAAGAATTCAAGAAAGAGATCTTACATTCTCTGGAACTTTATTATCCAAATCCATCCTTAGATTGGTATTTATTTGTTGACGCCTCAGAATATTGTGTTGGTGGTGTCCTTATTCAACGAACTCATGACAATGTACAACAAGTTATAGCATTGGTGTCAAAGAAATTAGAACCAGCTGCCAGAAAGTGGTCCACAATTGAAAAAGAAGCTTTTGGAATGTTCTATGTTGTGTCTCAACTCAAAGCTCATCTTCAAGGAAAATCATTTGTCATGCTCACTGATCACCGCAATTTATTATGGATTGAAGCCAGTGAAGTTCCAAAGATCATTCGTATTCGAATGTATTTGCAATTGTTTGACTTTAAACTCATGCATATTCCAGGAAAACAAAACGTGTTTGCAGATTATCTTTCAAGAGCACATGAAGATGAAAAGGTTCCATCTGGTCTCAACAACTTACTCCACGATGATACTCCAATTAAAGATGTCCAAGAAGTTGATGACAAGGTGAAAACAATGTTAAAACAAGTTCACAATTCAAGAATGGGTCATAATGGTCTTAGAAGAACTTGGCTTCTGCTCAACAAACATTTTCCTGGACATTCCATTCCTCATAAAGTAATTTCTGATTTCATTTCAACATGTCCTGCTTGTCAAAAGTTTCGTCTTTCGATGTGT
>CALMMZ010000220.1 GCA_937868685.1 uncultured bacterium
ATATATGGAGGGAAATAAAATTCTTGACCAGTAGAGTAATTTTTTAAACTAAAATTTATTGACTTAGCTTTACCAGGGCTGTATGGATTTGCTATTGTAAATCTTTGTCTTGCAAATTTTGGTGTGCCATCATTATTTGTACCAATGACATATCTCTTGTTGTTTTGCGGGTCAAAGTTTACACTAAATTTAGAAGCATCTGAATTTTTTATTGTATTCAATACATGAACAACACCCTTAGTTCCAGCTTGGAACTCAGTATCCATCAATGGATTTCCAGCAACAGTCTTAGACATCATTGATTCTGGTGAACCAACTTGCATTCCTTGGGCTTGTTGTGGCCTCAAAATGTTTTCAGGAGCACCACCCTTAATGTATGCACCTTCATTTGCAACTAATATACCTCTTGGTATTAAATTCCCCTGCAATTGAGAACCAATACTATCATTACCACTTAATTTACCAATAGTCTTAGCAAGTAAATCCTGAAACCCTTCATCGTTATTGTTCTTAAGAGTTGTCATTGATTCTAAATTACCAGGAATTATCTTATATAAGTTATATAAGTTTCTCGATAAATTATAATTTCTTATTGCGTCTGTAATAGACCCAGCAAATATATTTGAATTAAATGATACAGACTTAGCATTTCCATAATCAAGAAAATCTCCACCCTTAGGTGATACAGAACTTGTAGAGAAAAATCCTCCACCAACCTTTTGTGGAACCGTTGCTGTTCTATACTCATTAAGAGGGTCGTTTGTACCATAATTTAACTGCAATGCAGAACCCACAGTTCTTGCGTGCATTGCAATCTTATCTAAACCTTTCTGTATTTCTTCACTCACATCTTTGCCATAATAACCTATGTGTTTTTCCGATGTAAGACCAAGTGCTGTACTTTCAGAGTATTCACTTGTATTAAGCTGGAATTCATTCTTTGCAATTAACGCATTCTTTGCATCAACTGTATTTGTCTTATCAAAAGTTGTATAACTTATAAAATTATCAAGACTATATTTTGATTTTTTATTTTTAGCAAGAAGCACTTGTCTCAATAAAATACCTTGTGTCAAAACTCTTGACACACCGAGGAATGTAGCTGTTCCAATACCTTCTACAACAACACCAAGTTGACTCGAAGGTGGGTTTGCAGCCAAATTGTTATCTCTAAATGGCTTAGAATAATCTTCAAGGTCAACTGGGTTAGATTGATTATGTGAAATATTTGCATCACGAATAGGCCCAGAATCAACCAATAGGTCTCCACCACCTGGAACATTCGGAGCCAAGTTATTATTTAAAAAAGGAGCTGAGTCAGCCAACAAGTCTCCACCACCTGGAACATTAGATGCCAAGTTGTTATTCAAAAATGGAGCTGAATCAGTCAATAAGTCTCCACCTCCTGGCACGTTAGGTGCCAAGTTATTATTTAAAAAAGGAGCTGAGTCAACCAACAAGTCTCCACCACCTGGAACATTCGGGGCCAAGTTGTTATTCAAGAATGGAGCTGAATCAGTCAATAAATCTCCACTACCTGGCACATTAGGTGCTAAGTTATTCTGTAAGTAAGGTTCTGAATCACTAAGTAAATCAGAATTTTTAGGGCTATTAAATGATAAGTTATTATCTAAAAACGGTTCTGAATCTGTTACTAAATCAGTAACCTTAGGGTCATTTGCAGATAAATTATTATCAAGATAAGGCTCAGAGTCAGCAATAAGGTCACTTGTCTTTGGTTTGTTGAATGACAAATTATTATCAAGTGCTGGTTTAGAATCATCTAACAAATCACTTGTCTTTGGTTTATTAGAAGATAAATTATTATCTAAAAATTCTTTTGAGTCTTCAAACAAATCTGAGCCATT
>CALMMZ010000221.1 GCA_937868685.1 uncultured bacterium
ATTTACAAAAATGTAAAGACGAAGGGAAATCAATTTTTGACTATCCTCAAGTTGCTCAATCGGTTGATCAAGATACCTTGAAAAGAATCCGGGAAGCATTTGATGCAATTAAATCAGAAGGACAATCAATACTTGATGTAAAATTAACTCCTATAAAAAAATACCTCGATAAACAAGGGTTTGATGATACTTTTGATTCTATAAAATTAGCAAGATTGTTTATTGACTAATTCATATATTTTAAGTATTATATTTTTATGGCAAAATTACCCAACATTATTGAAAAAGAGCGTGGTCTGTGGACTACGATCTTTTTTGCGTTCAAAGAATCTTTCAAAGCATCACCAAAATATTCTACAATACGATATGTTACTGCAATTATTAGTTCTATTTTTGTGGTTGCTCAATTTGGAGCATTTGGAATTATTGTGAACGAATTTGTAGTGAATGGTGTTGATGGTGCGAGATTTATTGTTTTGTTACAAGGTTTTATATTATTAATCATTACCCAATTTGGACCGAGCATTATTGATACTATTCATAATTATGCATGGAATGTGCAAATGGATGATGTTTCTCGTTACCTTCAATCAATGATGTTTACAAAAACTGACGATTTGGATATTGGGACCATCGAACAACCAGAATTTCAGAATATTCGAGAAGTTGCAAATAATCGAGGATTTAACTCTTTTTATAATTTACTTGGAGTTTTTTCAAATACAATTCGTATGGCAACTCGAGTAATTGTTGCACTTGTTGCATTGTTTGCAATTACTCCCGTAGTCTCGTTAGTTATATTTATTGGGGTTATCCCTACGTATTTTTTGGAACGAAAAGGTGCGTTAATTACTGCAAAAATTCATAAAGAATATTCTGAAGAATGGCGAATGTGGAGAATTAAAGCAGGTATTATTCAGGGTAAGAATTCTGTAATTGAGCTTAAAAACTTTTCATTAGTCAAAATCTTTAAGGATAAATTTTTAAAAATCATCGGGGGAGCTCATGGTATTGTAAAGAAAGATTATTTTAATCGATCATTATTGAGTGTTTCATCTGAAATAATTTTAGTAGTATCTTATGCTGTTGCATTTGGAATGTTAATGCAAGATGTGACATCAGGAGTTCTTGCTATCGGGTCATTAGTGTTTACTTTTGGATTAGTGTCACAATTTCAAAGTTCTTTGAATACTTTATTCTCAAATTTTGGGAAAATGGCAGAATTTAAAAAGAATGTTGATGTTTTACTTGATTTGATTGAAATGGAGCCAATGATCGTTTCTGGTGAAAGAAAAATAAACATTGATGAATTTGAATCTATTGAATTTAAAAATGTTTCATTTGCATATCCTGGTCAATCTGATCGATTAATTACAAAAAACTTATCACTCAAAATTACAAAAGGCCAAAACTTGGCAATTGTTGGATTGAATGGTGCAGGAAAAACAACGTTCTTAAAATTATTGATCCGAGTTTATGATCCAACAGGGGGAGAAATTTTATTGAACGGCATCAATTTAAAAGAATACGATTTAAAATCTTGGAAACGATGTTTAGGGATTTTATTGCAGGAATATAGTATTTATCAAGAAGAAACAATTGTTGAAAATATTATGTTAGGTGATACTCGGAAACATAATCAGGAAATTGCTGAGCAAGTAGCGCGACACGCAACTGCTGATGAATTTATTCAAGAGTTACCAGAAAAATATAATCAACGAGTAGGAACAGAATTCCGTGGAGGTGTAGAATTATCAAAAGGGCAAAAACAAAAATTAGCACTTGCACGAGTATTGTATCGACAAGCTCCGATTATTATTTTAGATGAACCAACAGCAGCAGTTGATGCGTTATCAGAGGATAAGATCTTTAAAACATTGCGACAGGATTATCAAGGTCATACTCGAGTTATTATTTCTCATAAATTCAGTAATGTACGGACCGCTGACAAAATTATTTTGA
>CALMMZ010000222.1 GCA_937868685.1 uncultured bacterium
AAAATAAAATAACCATGAAAACAAATATTTTAGAACAAGATATTAGAAAAATTGTAGAACTTGTTGGCAATAACCCAAATGACCAAGACCTTGGAAGAAAGGTTAGAAAACTTATAACAAAACGTCAAGAAGAACTGTTATCTTCTATCGACAATGCTATAACAGAAGTTGAAAAACAAAAGAATAGCCTTGATAAGGGATATAAGGCAATCAAGAAGGCAATAAAGAAAACCAAGAAAAATAAATAATCTCCCCAATGAAATTCCTATTCGTTTGCTCAGCCAATAAGATTCGCTCCATATCTGCAGAACTTCACTTCGCAGAAGAGTTCCCTGAACATGAGTTTGACTCAGCTGGAACCAACCACGAAGAATGCCTAAAGAACGGAACAACCCCCCTCTCAGAAGAACAACTCTCCTGGGCCGACAAGATTTTTGTCATGGAAGAGAAACATAGACAGATTATTAGGAAACATACAGGAGAAAAACACCAGAAGAAAATTATTGTCCTCGGAATCCAAGATGTATACAAGAAACCACTTGATAAGAAATTAATTAAGGTTCTTGAGGATAAGGTGCTTAAGCATATCCCTGATATGTCACCAAGATTTCAGATTAATAAACCTGAACCTTACATATTGTCAATCGGAGACATCCTAATCGCATCAGAGTCAATATTGAATAATCCTGCCGTTGCAGTAAACATGAAATACCATGAAATCCCCAGCCTGGACTCTCAACCTTCTCAAAGAATTTTGGCAGCAATCCAGTATGATGATATTAGGGTCGAAATAAGACACGATGAGGAACTTCTAATGGAACTAATGAACCTATATCAAAAGTATAATGTTGAGGGTCCAAATAATGATTTAAACCTGGGAATTATAAAGAATGGATTCGAGGTTTACTCAATTGGATATCTTAGGGAGATTTTTAACTATGAAGATAGTTTCGGTTTTACGTTTACACCAAACTACGTTACTTCAAGATAATCAACTTATTGCCATTCATTGATAACATCTTATTGACATTCTCCAATGTCACAACCGTAATCAATCCATTAATGTTTGAACCAACCCAAGCATAGGTCTGACCCCCAATAAACAACACCTTGAACCAGGCAATGGGAATCTTTACCCTTGAACCTGAGAGATAAGTCTTCTTGTTATTATTGTAGATTACCCCTGTCACAATCACCGCATCTCCACCATTATTTATTATTGTGTCCACAACTGCCGACTCAAGCCTTGACCACTTGCCCCTGTTGAACTGAGCAAGTTGCGGTGCCTGGTTTAGCATGCTGAAGGAATGATAATTGAGCGTATCATTATAAGAAGTTATGTGAGATGGAGTTAAGTGCCCAAGGTCATAACCAGAATTTGTATAGTATTGCTTTTTGTACGGCCCAGATAATTTCTCCTTGTGCCACTTATTGCTCCTGCCCTCATCCAACTTGATAATCTCATCACTGGAAACCTTGTGTATTGTTACCTGAGAACAAGTATCCTTGTCGGCATATATGGTTAGGTCTCCATGCTCGTATTTAAACTTGGGCCCCTCGACCCTCTGTGCAAATAGGCTTAGCGCCATTAGCACCAAGATAAAAATTGTAATCGCTTTTTTCATATCTGAAATATAATAAATCCGCCCCAAAAAATAAATTTTGAACCTTCAATCATTCTTACTATATTTAATCAAATAAATTTCAAATGAAGACAGAAACAACAAATAAGACATTTCACCCACTCAAGGTATTTAAAAAAGTTAAGTCCCTGAGCGAATTCGATGAAGACTCAGAAGAATGTAGTGTGATTGAAAACCCAGACAAGAAACTTGCCGCAAAAATTAAATCAACCAAGCTCCCTAAGGGAGACCTTTTCCTGGAAGATGGAATTGCCGAGAGAGTATCTGACCTTGGTACAGAATACCTGTATAAGCTTGGTAATGGGAAACATCTTGTAATTGAACATAGTGACTTTGCTGACCTTAGGAGAAAATCAAATGTACGCTACATCAATCACATATTTCAAGTAGAGCATCATTTCAACGAGCACTTTGGACTATTGTTTGGTAACTCTTCCATTCGTCTTATTCCTCGTAAGAATGAATTTGTTTCTATATTCGGTTATGACAATCCCACAGCACAAATTCATGATTTTAAGATGAGCTCAAATAAGACATGCTTTTCTCTTGTTGGAGAATACTGCTGGTCGGATGATTCCATTACCCTATGGTTTGATGAGGATGGAAATTACGTCACAACTGAATACCCATATGATTTATTTTTGAAGGAGAAGAAACCAATCACAATGGAGAAGATAATTGCAGAGGTCAAGAAATTGATTCCTGAGGGCACATATATGCATGATGGAGAACTTACATGGTTCGCCGATGAATTTGCTGTTAGACTTGAATTCGAGGAGCCAGATGAGGAAGATGATGAGGATGATGACGACGATGATGACGATAATTATAATGATGGAGAAGGTGATAGACTTGGTTTCTCCCTGGAGATTATTAAGAGGAATAAGAATGGAACCTATGGCAGTAGACCTGCAATAGAGCGCCCTGAGAAACTAACTCCTGTTAAGAGACAGTCTATCATTCTTGCGGCCACTCAGGCGGCCTCAAGGTTCGGATTTTAAACATAAAAATTTTTGGAAAAATTTTTCTGGGGGTCACTCTCTATAACTTCTAAGGAAGAAGGGGGGTGGCCCTTTTTTTTCCAGAATCTTGGTGCAAAAATTTTTGGAAAAATTTTTTTTGGCCTTGCATGTATAATTGTATCGG
>CALMMZ010000223.1 GCA_937868685.1 uncultured bacterium
ATTTTAATTATTTTGTTGAACCAATATAATTCCTCTTCAGAAAATTTGATTTGTATGGGATATAAATTCCTATTAGATGTTGAATCCAATATATTTGGTGTCAAATAGGTTCCGTTTCTAATTTTAGATCGTATGTTTCTAAAAACAGATTTCATTTCAACAACATCCATATCAGCAACACCTTCAGGTTTCAAAAAAGCCAAATAAAATTCAAAAGCGTGTTGAAGGTAACCATATACAAGTATATGTTCCAAAGAATTATGTATGGTGATTTTTTTCACACACTTTTAAACGACAATTATTAAGAAATGTTACATATTTATTGATATGAAAAAATTAGGTGCTGGAATTTTAGCCATTGAAAAAACAGAGGGGAGATTATTATTAGGTAGAAGGGGCTTAAAAGGAGATCAGCCTAATACATGGACTCCATTTGGCGGAACTTTTGATAGAAATGACCAGATACCCAAAAACACTGCTATAAGAGAGTTCTTAGAGGAAACTCAATGCAAAACTCCGTTCATGATAGGTAAATCTCCCTTTTATATCTGTGAAGATAATCATGTTAAATTTTACTCTTATTTAGGACTATTTGATGAACCGTTTATTCCAGAGCTTAATTCTGAAAATTTAGAATTTGGGTGGTTCTATTTTGATAAACTTCCGGAGAATTTACATCCTGGAGTAAAGGAAATGTTTGAAAACAAAAAATCAGATATTGAAAATATAATATCAGCTTTAAAATTTTAAACCTAAATGTTTTAAGGCAAAACTTCTGTTTCTGAAACAGTCCAAGCTCTCATGTCCATATATTCTTCCAGTTCTTTTTCTATTTCTTTTTCACTATATCCATCTTTCTTAAAGCTTTCTGCTAAAGTTTCTCTCAGGTATTGCAGTTTATTTTTTTTGTGAGTTTCAATTGCTTCTTCTGCACCTTCTTTAGATAGGTGCAAACTTATGGTTTGAAATGCACTTTCAAATATGCAATCATTATATAAGGCTTCGTAGATTATCATTGCTTTTATTTGTGCTTCGTTGTAGGAATTTTTATATAAGATGACTTAGCAAGTGAGGAATTTGAATATTTTTTAACTCCTGTTATTTCTTTACCAAACCAATCCGGAGCCAAAAAAGAATAAGCCTCTTTTTCTGATTTGAATTCTATTTCAATAACAATCATGCCTTTCAAATATCCTCTAAAAACATCTAATTCAACTGTGTGTTTTTTATATTTAAAAAAATATCTTCTTTTAATTATTGGCTCTGTTCTTGAGATTTTTAAAAGTTCGATATATTCTTTTTTGCTAATCTTAGTTTCTTGTTCTGGTCTGGCGAGAGATTTTTTATCTCCCTGGGTTTTTATACAGAGTATAAATTCTTTTTTATCATGAGAACGCAATCTAATAACAGGCTTCTTACTAATGTAAGTTTGAACAATATCAGTAAATTTTAATTTAGAAATACTACCGATTTCTTTCGGAATAAATGGAGTCAACCATCTTCTTTCAATTTCATGATTGCCATTGTTGATTTTTGCCATGCTTTTTAAACGTATTTTTATCAACAAAGTTACATTATTTAGGATATTGTTTCCATACTAAATCATTATTTTTCCATAAAAAATAATCATCCACACCTTTTACTCCAGAATGAATTAAAAAGTCAATTTTGTCTTGTTTTAATTTAAATTCAGTTGTACCAACATCTCCGCTGTCAATAAATATAGTTCTATTCCAATCATTTTTGTTTAGGTGTTTTTTATTAACCATTTCAATTGTAAAATTGATTAAAGACATGATAAATTTTTTCAGGCTCTTAGTTGAAGATGGGTCACCTTCCCAGGTCGGATTTAAATAATTTTTTTCTTTTGCAGAATCCACTCTAAAACCCAAAGTTTCATAATTAAAGCAAAAATTTTCATCATATCCAGAATATGCTAATATGCCATTTTGGGGGTTTGATAAATATTTTTTATTATCAAATATTTGAACAGGGAAATTGGCAGTTAATCCACCATCAACAAACATATTTTCTTCATACTTTACAGAAGTAAAAAAAACCGGTATGCTCATCGACATTCTCACTGCTTTAACTAAAGTTAATTCAGGGTATGTTTCAAAAGAAATACTTTCGGCTCTTTGTTTGGTTACATTAGTTGCAACCACATAAAGTTCTTTATAACCAGGTTCATTATTTATTACTTTTTCATGGAGTTTTTGAAACGTAAGATCTCTATTACCAGTTTTTTGCTCTATTAGGTCTCCGAGCCATTTTTCAAAAGTATCTCCCCTATTCCATCCATAATGTTTAATCAATCTGTATATATCTCTTATAAATAAAAAGGTATCATCCTCAAATTTACTAAAATCTGTACTTGCTATGATTTTAGAAATTGAATTTGCATCATATCCAACAGCTAATAAACAAGCTGTTATAGCACCAGCAGAAGTTCCAGCAACCCTCTCTATTTCACTTAAAGTTACAATTTCTTCTAATCGAAGAAGTGCTCCTCCATAAGCAATACCCTTCACACCACCTCCTTCAAAAACAATATTTTTAAATTTATAATTCATTGAGAGCTATTTTTATATAAATAGTCTCAGTCAAATAATTTTTATTATTTGTGAACTACCCACCCACGCCAGAGGCGATGGGTTGGGCTTCGGACTTCACAGATAGTTGAGTATTGCCACTTCTTACACCATCTCCATCCGTGTAATCGCCAGTTCCTGACGATATTATTTTTAATCCTTCTTTTAAAATGTTCTTTGCAGCGTTTAAATCACGGTCTAAAACGTGTCCGTTTTTGCAAGTCCACTCTCTAACAGAAAGATTTAAGTCTTGATTTATCCATCCACACTCACAGCAGGTTTTACTTGATGGGTAGAAACGATTGATTTTTACAATCTGTTTATCGTTCCAATCAGCCTTGTATTCAAGTAACCTAACAAAATTCCCCCAACTTGCATCAGAGATATGTTTGGCGAGTTTATGGTTTTTGACCATACCTTTTACATTCAAATCTTCTAATGCAATTATATCATAATCTGATACTAATTGGTGGGATACCTTGTGTAAGTTATCCATTCGTGAGTTGGTTATCTTTTCGTGAAGCCTTGCAGTTTTTCGTCTTTGTCTTTCAAACGAATT
>CALMMZ010000224.1 GCA_937868685.1 uncultured bacterium
AAAAAAAATGAATTCAATAGAAAAATATTTATCAAAACTTCTTATGGACTTTTTTATAGATTATAAAGAATCGGAAAAAGATGTAAAAAACGACTTATATGATTTTATTGTTTACAACTCTAATATATATCTTGAATCTTTATATGTAAAATGCATAAAAGATAATGGTAGATTTTATGGGTACATAGCAGCAAGATGCACACCTAAAAAAATAGATTTTGAGTTTTTAATTAAAAAATAAAAATATTTTTAATTAAACCATCTTTCTGCTCTTTTGATTTCTATTTATTATTAGTTAATAGAAATCAAAATGAGTAGTAAATTAAAAGTGTTGTTTATATGTAAAAAAAGAAAATCTAGTGGTCCGGGTCCATACTCCAATTTAATGTCTTCAGGATTGCTAAATTCAGCGTCTTTTGTAAATAATATGCTGGTTAAAAATGGTATAAATTCTAAAATTGTAGAAGTAATAGATAATAATCAAATTGACAAAGAAGTTACTGAATTTAGACCTACTCATGTTATTATCGAAGCTCTTTGGGTCGTTCCATCTAAATTTGAGGTTTTACAAAAACTTCATCCATTTGTAAAATGGATCATAAGATTGCATAGCGATATTCCTTTTTTGGCTAACGAAGGAATAGCAATGGAATGGTTATATCAATATGAAAAATATAATAATGTTTATATATCAGTAAATTCTAAAAGAATTTTAAGAGAATTAAACAACTTACTTTCTAAGCCAGTCATTTATCTTCCAAATTATTATCCTATAAGCAAATCAAAAGAAAAAGAACTCTCTGAACCGGGAATTATAAACATTGGTTGTTTTGGAGCTGTAAGACCATTAAAAAATCAATTAATACAAGCCATATCAGCAATTCAATTTGCAGAAGAGGAGTGTCTTAAGTTAAGGTTTCACGTTAACGGAACAAGAATAGAAAATAACGGAGATCCTGTTTTAAAAAATTTAAGAAACTTATTTTTAAACAACCCAAAACATGAATTAGTTGAACACACATGGATGAGTCATGAAGACTTCACTAATTTAATTAGTACTATGGACATTTCTATGCAAGTAAGTTTTAATGAAACATATAATATCGTAAGTGCTGATGCTGTAAACAACCTAGTTCCGGTGGTCGTTTCTGATGAAATAAAATGGGTTTTAGGTTTATTCAAGACTTCTACGGTCGATAGTAAAAAGATTGTGAAAAAATTAAGATTTACATATTATACGTCTAATCTTGGATTAGAAAGAATAAATAAATTTTTACTTGATTGGAATTCTGATAAATCAGAAACAACCTGGATTAAGTATTTTATGAAAGAATTCATCTGTGAAACTTGCTGTTTTTCGGATTGCCAATGTGAATTGGGTTGTTAATTTAAAATTTTTACAAAAATACAAGTGATTAATTATTGATAATCAATGATTTAAAACAGTAATTAACAACTATGTTGTTTTTTGTTGAAAAGTATTTCTAATTTTTTTTTAAATAAGTCTTGCTTTTAGAAAAATATCACATACATTTGCATCATAATCATTGATCGTTCTTTGAACAAAGATATTTAGTGGGTGGTCTGGCATCCAAAAGGTAAGCCCCAGCAATGGGATTATAGGCATCTTCCAAAATCTTGTCTTACTTATTTGATTATGAAAGTAATTAAATAAGAGCGGGGAGGTGCGCTCCACAGACTTCGCAGGAAGTTGAGAGTGGAGAACGTCCAGACACTGATTGGTACCCGGAAAAGCGAAAGTTATCCGGATAGTCGTTCCGAGACGGCTGTTGAACTTTAACAGGTAATAGGAAAAAATCAGGGTTTTCAGCCTATAGACATATGGGTTGGTATATGAACTATCTAAAAGGTGGTTTTTATATAACGTGCAAATTATGTGCAACATGATAAGTGCGTTAGCCAATAATATATAGGGCGAACTTCTTATTTACTGCTTGTGCAGGGGGTGTGAAAACATTCTTTCGGCAAGTTGGCCATGTTTGTTGAAAACACAGACTTGGTAATGAGGTGGTTGCTCGTTATGTTATCGTAAACTTCGCAGGTTTACAGGAGGGTGAGAAGCATTTTGTGGTCAAAAATCACAAAACTTCATTCACCAGCTCATCCTCCAAAGCTCGGAAAGATAAGGATTCTCTTGATAATGAAAATCAGTTATTTAAAGAGAAAGTCTGGTGACGTATGAGGAAGAAAGTCCTCTAATACTCTGGCCTCTTTCGGTTCTTAGGGACTGAAATGCAACAGAGTGCCATCAAAGCTCTCACAGCAAGATGGTTTGATTCAGGTAGTTATCGCACCAGGAGCTTGCTACTCTTGACGATGATGAAAGAGTCGAGTATCCCATACGAAACGGTTGATACCCGGTGTTTGGTTAGCCAAACACGAAATATTGAGGATGAGAGATACAAGCAGTAATGTTTGTGGATAAAAGAAGGAAACCCAAAAGGCATAATCTTCTCAAAGGCTCTCAAAATATAGTTGTAGTCTCAGGCTATTTTACAGAAATAAAAACCCGAAGAAGAAATTTTTCGGGTTTTTTTTATTATATTTGCATATGGGCAAAAGCTTTTATTTAAAAATAATCCAAAATTATAATCTTGAATATTATT
>CALMMZ010000225.1 GCA_937868685.1 uncultured bacterium
TACTTATTAGCCACCACATCCGCCACAGCCGCCGCCTCCGCAGCCACCTCCATCACCGCCTCCACTATCTCCTCCTGAGCTACATCCGTGACCGCCATCACCATGACCATGTCCACTATCACTTGAGCCACATCCTAAGAATGAACTCGTAATAGTACAACCACTACTATCACTTGAACTACTTGATTTAGAATCGCTTGAACTTTTTTTGCTGGAACTACTTGAGTAACTTGAATAGCCTGAATATCTCGAATCAATTGAGCTTGAGCTTCTTTCATCTCTTGTAGCATATCGGTAAATACCTCTTATAATAAAAATTGCAAAGATAATCCCGACAACCCAAAAGAATGTTGTAGTCCAATCAACCTCATCTCTGCTTTCAGATGTTGCAGACATTAATGTCCCGCAGGTCAATATTCCGATTAATATCAATAAATAAAAAGCCATATGTGATTTAACTTTCTGCTTATTAAGAACAATATTCTCATGCATATTAACACGTCTGTAAACGATGTTTGCGAATCTTTTTTCTTTACTTGGCCATAAATCCTCTGGGGCAGAGTAACCAAATTCTGAGTTATACAAATCAAGAGTGAATTGATATTGGTCATTGTATTTGACACTCTCTTGTTTGCCTCCCTTAGTTGGGCCGTGATGAAAGTTCATACCAAGAACATTCTTGCAAAGGTCAGTCCAATAAGACTGTGTATAAATCATGTGCAAGTGCCACACTTGGTCAACTTCATCTGAAGGAGTTAATGAACGACCTGAAATTGCTGATAAATATAAGAATTTTTTATATTCTTCAATCGCTCTATTTGTGTATTCTTTTGTCCATCCATTTTCTCTCGCCAATCTATGTGAGAAGACAAATGATGATTCTGGATTATCCAAGCTAAACTCTTGGAGCTTATTCCAAAGTTCTTGTTTTTGTGTTTTATCTTGTATCTTCATATTAATTGCTTATACGAAAATACGAAATAAAAGTTACATCACAAAATTACTGTATCATGTTACCGAATTGGTCAAAATCCTCAGGTTGAGGAAATTTAGAGCCACCACCTGCATGAGCTATTCTATCAGGTGTTGCAACAATATTCATTACATCTCTTTCTTTTAGAACCTTATCTCCATGACCAACCTCTCTAATAACGCCCTTTACCTTAATGTTTTGTATTGGTTGCCATTCAGATATATACTTGCTATCAGCTGGTTCACCACCACGTTTATTAAATGCAAGTGTTATGTGAGGAACTTCATTCTTTGAATAATAGCCGAATGTTCCAAGAGCAATTGCTCTATCTGAAATACCAATCGTGCTTATTGTTAACTCAACGTCCTTATTAAGGTCTCCTCTATTCCTAAGACTATCTGGAATTGGGCCAAGAGAAATTGTCATGTGATAATTTCTCGCCTTTGTCCATCCAGTTTCTGGCACATATTCTCTATATAGATTTTCAATTTTTTGAATCTCCGCAGGCTCCTCGATAACCACAGCAGTATAACGAACCACGCTTGGTCCATAAGTTTCCTGAATAATATCCCTTATAAATTTTCTTATACTCATCCTGTTATACTTCTATATTCACTTGGATTACCAAAACCATCTTGGTCAAACAAACCAAGTTGAGCAGCTCTTTCTCTATCAGTTACAGAGAAATCAAACATCTTCTTATTTTTTATACCACTTCCGTTTATAATCTGCATATTTTCAAGATAAACCTTAAGCTCGTTATCTTCTCCAACATATTGATTTGTTATTTTAAAGTTGGTATTAAAAGTCTCATTAAATTCATCTACCTTTTCAATAAATTCTTTCAGCTGAGATAAATTCTTATTGCTGGTTACATCATAAGGATGTGCACCACTCATATTTTCTTTACTTTCAAAAGAAAACATAACATAGTGATAATCACCTTCCTTAGTAGAGTGAATCTCACTCATTATCTTAGAATCTTTTATTTCAATGATATTAGCACCTTCCATGAAGTACATAAGCCACTCATAAATATAGTTAGGTAGTTTTCTCTCAATACTTCTATCAACAGATTCATTCTCCATTCGATATACAAGCTCTTGTACTGTCATATTTCTAAACTCAGGCTTTGGGGTTGCTATAACTTTTGTAGCTTTTGGGAGGTCTCTCACATCGGTAAATACCTTGTTTATTTCATCAAGAGTATTTTGGTCAAGACTATGGCCTGCAAGACCAAGCTCCTTTGCTGCTTTTTTCATCTCAGCTTCTTTTTGTTCTGTAGTCTTCTTGGTGCCGTATGTATTTCTTATTGACTTTATACTTTCTGCAGGTATTCCAGTTGTTCTTGATGCATATTTCAAATCTTCTTCTGTAATAAACTCTTCTTCGATATTAATAAAGTCATCAAGAAATTGTTTTTGAACATCATTTAATTTCCACTTAAGCCCATCAAATTTTCTTGTGATTGGTTTTATAGCTGATTCATTGAGAGATGCTGCTGCATCCA
>CALMMZ010000226.1 GCA_937868685.1 uncultured bacterium
GAATAATTTTATCAGTGATGATAATTATTTTTCCATATGATTTTTCTTGATATGCAATTTCTAGTTCTGTAATGAGATTTTTAATAACATCATCAGGATTTTGTTCTGATGAATTATTTTCTAACGGAATAGCTCTTGCGAGAGTTAAATTCGCTACATCTCCTTCAGTAGCTGCAGGAATTATTGGATTAGTAGACTCAGAGGTAATTATTTTCTCTGTATTTTCTTGTGATACAGTAGCAAGAGATAAAATATCGGCATCTATATTTTCGCTCTGTAGTGTAGATGTTGATTCAGGTGTTTCAGAATTTTGTTTTTCTTGGTTTAGTTTTTCCAGGAATTGTTGAGCTTCTTGATATTTCTTTTCTGCGAGCTCTATTGTTGCCTCATCAATATCTGCTAGAACAATCGTTTCAAGTTTTTTGGTTTCACTTGAAATAATGTCCGCAGTTTGGTGAGCTGCTAGTACAAGCTTTGTCGGTGTGTGAATACTTGCAAGTGTTTCAGAATTTGGTTGTTGGTCAGAGATGGCAAGGAGAATCGAACTTCCTGTCTTGAGGATACTTGAAAGTTCATTAGTATATACAAGTGCCGTTGCTGGATTTTTTTCTGCGATAATATTGGTTTGACTCTTGATATCATTAGTGTGTTGTGAAATTGCTTGAGCAAGGATTTGTTCAGATTCACGAGTCATTTTCTTTTGAGTGATGAGCGTGTTTGCTTCGTTGAATCGTTTTTCAAGTAAATCAAGGTCATAAGCAACTTTATTTTGAGGGTTTTTCAAGGTAAGTGTTTTTACGGATTCTGTCGATCGTTTAATTGGGTAGAGAAAATTTCCTGGAAGAGAACCTTGAGATGCAGAAGCAAGAATTCCACCAGTACTAATTACAAGTAAAAATGAAAATGCAAGCACGCTAAATCTGCGTACCATTACATACGAAGGAGTTTTTTTCTTATGAATATAATTTGCAATATTTTTTCGCATCACAGACTTTTCTGATTCTGTGAGGTGTAAATCTTTTAATGCAGAGAATATTTTTTCAAATGGTGTTTTATTCATACAAGTGAGAAAGTTTCTTGCGAGCATGTTCCAATGCTCTATGGATTCGTACAGAAGCAGCGTTTTCGGAGATTTGGTACATCTCGGCTATTTCTGTAACAGGTAGGTCATGAACATGCCTGAGAATAATAATTTCTCTGTATTGCTCATCGAGTAATTCCAAGTGTTCGGAAATGGTTGTAATATCATGTCGTTGCTCAGGAGATAGATTGTTATCTGTGAACGCAATTGGTTCAATAGTTGAAGTTGATTCGTTTTCTGTAAAAGTTGCTGCTAATGAAGAAAAAGGAATTGCAGATTTTTTACGAGTACTATCAATGAGTGTATTGCGTGCAATTTTGAACAAAAGTGCGCGTAAGTTTTGGATTTGAGACATTTTTTCTGGATTTTTTACAAACTCATTCCATATTTTATAAAATGTATCTTGGGTAACGTCAAGTGCTTGTTCTCGGGCACGCAAGCGAATATAAGAAAACCGAAAAACATCATCAGAGTATTGATTATAGAGATCCATGAATATTTTTTCGTAATGTTCAGTTCGGTTCATAAATAAAGACGATTGAAAGAGGGGAATCTTACAGAGATTTCCATTTCTTGTAATATTATTTCGTTAGCAATATTATAACATACTTTTTTGTTTTTTGAATATTTTCTCGAGTATTTCTTGTGGATAATTTTATGCTACAATAATAGTATATGTTTCAAACAAAAAAAATAATTATAGTATGAGGTTGTTTTGCAGGAGTGCAAAATGTGTTATAACTATCAAGAAAAAATAAATCAAAACACTTGGAAATAGTATTAATTTCTGATAATGAATATTTTGAATATCGTCCGTCACTTCATGGATTTTTATCAAAAAAAGGTCCTGCAAAGTTTCATCGATTATTATTGTCTGAAATTTTTAAAAATAGTCGAGTGCAAATTATCATAGATAAAGTTATCGAATGTGACTTATCAAATAAAACAATCACTACAAAAACAGGAATGACCTTGAGTAGTGATTATCTTGTTCTTGCATTGGGATCTGAGCCAGCATATTTTGGTATTGAAGGATTGCAAGATACTTCATTTCCATTTCAAACTGTTGCTGATGCGCAAAAGTTACGAACACATATTCTTGATATATTTGAAACACATTGTACCGAAGAAAAAATATCTGTTGATTGTGTTGCTGGATTACACTTCATAGTAGTTGGTGCTGGACCGAACGGTGTAGATCTTGCTGGAGAATTAACTGATTTCTCTCGATCACTTGCACGAGAAAAAGGTTTTCCAGAGTCATTTGTTGCTGTTGATTTGGTAGAAGGTGCACCTACAGTGCTCCCTATGATGTCTGAACAAGTTCAAAAAAAAGTTACTCAAAGATTGTATAAGTTAGGAGTAAATCTCCTCTGTAATCGTCAATTGTTAAAACAGGATGAATTAGGAATTGAACTTGTTGATATGAAAGTCGGAACAAAAACAGTAATTTGGACAGCAGGTTCAACAGGGAATAATCTCACTACAAAAATTTCCAATATCACGCTTCAGAAAAAAAATCGAATTTCTGTGAATGAATATCTTGAAATTGAAGAATTTCCTAATTGTTTTGTTGTTGGGGATATTGCTGATACGGAATTTTCTGGGCTTGCGCAAACTGCAATTCATAATGGATTGTATGTTGCAAAAATTATTAATAACAAAATTCAAGAGAAAGCACTTGCTCCATATCAATCAAAACCAGTTGCGTATAATATCGGCGTTGGGCATGGGTGGTCGGTTATGCAAATTGGAAATATTATTATTTCAGGAAAGGTTGCATCATATATGCGAACAATTATTAATATGCGATATTTTTTATCGATCTTGCCTTTTAAAAAAGTTATAAAAATGTTTTGTAAATAAAGAAAGGGCTTTTTGAAAAAATTCAAAAAGCCCTTTTGTTTGATTTTAGTTGTGATACATTGAAGATTCTTTATAGTATTCGCTTTGGAATCTTTCGCCTCCTTGTCCAGTATCATAAAGATATCTTTCCGCGAATGGATCAAATATTTTCCACCATCCGTCAATTTTTACATCAAGATAAGTATGAGCTGGTCCACCAGGAACTGTCCCAACTCTAAAAATAGTTTCAATACCAAGTTTTTCAAGGATTACTTGAGCAACTGCATGCCAGTCAAGGCATACGCCATAACCTTGTTGATCTTTGAAAATCTGACTTAATTTTTTAACACTCTCTTGATCCCAAATTCTATCATGTATTTTTTTCTCGATATATACATTTGGGCAAATGGCGTTGCGCAGGTGTTCCTCAAGGAATTCATGCACTGCTTCAAGTTGTTCCGCCTTTGGTTTCCAGAGTACTTCACTAGTACAGAAATCTTCAATTTCTTGGACAGTGTCAATTTCAATGTTGTGTATTTTGTGCATAATGTTACATTTTCTACAATTATACACAAAATATTTAATTTGTCAATTTTATCAATATTCCTGGAATTTTTGCAAAATCAGTCATGAGGTTTTCACGCATTCCTCCGTTATACAGTGCTGCAGCCGGATGATAGAGTGGTAGAAAATTTGCAATAGGGAAGTTAGGAATTTTTTCATGAATATATTTTCCATGGGCTTCAGAAATTTTAAGATTTGGGAAAAAATGATTCATTGAATGTCTCCCAAGAAATATGATAAGTTTCGGTTGAATGAATTCTAATTCCGCACGGAGCCAGTCCGCACATTGTTCTTTTTCCTTTTGTTCAGGATCACGGTTATTTGGCGGGCGATATTTTACAATATTAGTAATATAAATATCTTCTCGCTTCATTTTTATACTTTCGAGCATTTCATTTAAAAATTTTCCAGCTGTACCAACGAATGGGATTCCTGTTTCGTCTTCTTTTTTGCCAGGAGCTTCGCCAATGAATACTATTTCTGCATCAGGGTTTCCGTTTCCGAATACTGGACGAGTTGCGGTATCTTTCAATGTACAGGTACAATCATGATGAAATTGTTCGTGGAGTTTTCGAAGTTGTTCCGATCGGTTCATGACCATCAGTATAGCACAAAAAAGAGTCATGGAGACTCTTTTGGTTTTTTATTAGCATCGTTGTACCTTTTTCTACTTGGACTTTCATCAGGTACCTTTTTTAAAAAGTCCGGAATAAATCTCAAGATGCTTTCTCCGATTTTGTCCAAAAAACCATCCGTAGGCAATTCTTGTTGCGTAGGTTCTTCTTTCGTTTGCGCAGGAGAGCTTTTATAGCGTAATTGAATGCCGTTGAATCTCTCTGGCTCTTTGAGGAGGTACTGTTTACAATCTTCATATAATTTATGAAAACTGCAAGGTTCTTTATTTTCTTTCATATTTGCTTGTTTTTGTTTATACTATAACATTTACGAGAAAAGTCAAGTTATCAATAGTATTATTATATGATATTATAGAGAGTATATGTTTAAAAAATTTGTACTCAAAAAATTACTCGGATCAAAATTGAAAGATGCTGGAGTGTCCGACGATCAGCTCGATATGATTCTCGGTGTGGTGGAGAAAAATCCAGATTTCTTTAAAAAGATTCAAAATGAGGTAGAAGCTAAGAAAAAACAAGGAATCAGTGAACAAGCTGCAATGATGACGGTTATGCGTGAACATCAGGCAGAATTGCAAAAAATTATGACGAGTAAATAGTAAATATAAAAAAGCCACTCTGTGAGTGGCTTTTCAGTTTTAACTGAAAATTTTACAGAGCCTTAATCCATCCGGACTTGTTTCTCGCATCGAAGCATCCTTCATATTTTGCGGATATACGATTTGAAAGTCCAGTTGGGCTTTTTGCATGAGTCATGGTGGCAGTAAACAAAAATCTTTGCCCGCTCCCATCTTCTCGTTTCAGACTTTCAATCCTGAGCTGGTACTCATAATTGTTTGAACCTTTTACAGAAAAGTTGTTTGACCCGTCTGCAAATTTTGTTAGTAAACTCATTCTGTCCTCAGTTACTGTAGAGAAATAAATGGGTTCTGCTTTTTTGATGATTTTGATTGTTGCCATTTTGTATTTTTTTAAATTATGATTTGATTGATATTATAATATCATAATTATAATAAAAAGTCAAGTATTTATCAAAAACCTTTATTTTTCCTTAATAATTTGCTACAGTACTTTTTATATGTCACTCTCAATTGGAATTGTTGGGCTTCCTAACGTTGGAAAATCCACCTTGTTTAATGCGCTTACCAAAAAGTGTGTACCAGCAGAAAATTATCCATTTTGTACTATCGATCCGTCAGTCGGTATTGTCTCTGTTCCTGATGAACGATTATATGCACTCGCTGCTTTTTCAAACACTCAAAAAACAATTCCTGCAGCTATTGAATTTGTAGATATCGCAGGACTCGTAGAAGGTGCAAGTAAGGGAGAAGGTTTGGGAAATAAGTTTCTCGCACATATTCGAGAAGTAGACGCAATTCTTGAAATGGTGCGTATTTTTGCAGTTACTGATGGTAAAGAATCAATCAATCATGTATATGGGGAAATTGATCCACTGCGAGATATCAAGGTAATTAATATGGAACTCATTTTGGCAGACTTGGAAACGGTAGAAAAGCGAATGAGTAATTTACAACGTGATGTAAAACGAGGTGATAAGGTAGCAATTTTTGAAGAATCAGTTGTTCAAAAATTCCTTACAGTGTTATCTGCAGAAAAAATGGCAAATACAGTTGTATTAACTGATGAAGAACAAAAAGTTGCAAAACAGTTAAATTTACTTACTTTGAAAAAGTTTATTTACGGATTGAATAAGCGAACTGGAGGAAAAAATCTCGATGAAACTAATCCAGAAAAATTTGCAGAAATTTGTAAAGAAATTGAAAGTTACGGATCTGAATGGGTAATTCTCGATGCAAAAATTGAACAAGAGCTTTCTGAATTTGAAGGAGAAGATAAAGATATAATGCGTGCAGAAATTGGCCATCATGATGATGGTGTGGATACACTTATTAAAAAATCTTATAAACTCCTCGGACTTACAACATATTTTACAACAGGAGAAAAAGAAACTCGCGCATGGACAATCAAGGAGTATTCGACTGCACCTGTTGCAGCTGCTGCTATTCATACCGATTTTCAAACAAAATTCATTCGCGCAGAAGTTATTTTCTGGAAAGATTTACTAGATGCTGGATCTTTTACAGAAGCAAAAGCAAAGGGGTTGTTACGAACAGAAGGGAAGGAGTATATTGTAAGTGATGGGGATGTAATTGAGTTTAGGATATAAAGACCTTACAATGTAAGGTCTTTATTTTTTAGAATATATTGACAAAATATATTAAATATGCTATCATTCACATAATTAAATATTTATAATATGAGCAATAAAAAAACATTGGCAAGAAAGTTGGTACTTTCATTGCCAAAAAATAACGGAAGTGAGGCCGAAAAAAACTTACACAAATTTGTGAGAGGATTCGAATATCTCTCACAAATCCATCCGAAACCCGCAAATGCCTTCAAGGCAAGAGCCAAGTTTACACTTGGAATTCTTCTTGAAGAATTAGATGGGAACTGCTTCAATAAATTTCATGAATTTATTCAGAATTTTATTGAAAATTTCGGATTAAAACTAGACCAAGACAGGCTTGGTTGGAATGTTGTTATGAAAGAATCTCCCATTAATTATAATGGAAAAAATTTTGTGGGTATTTTTTCAACAACATTTGACAGTGCAGCGCTTGCTGTACTGAAATCTGCTTTTCAGCAGATGGAACCTGAAATGCTTTAGTTTTAAAAAGCATACACAATTGTGTATGCTTTTTTATTTTTTCTTTTTTGTTACCTCATTGTTTAATAATGCTACAAATTCTTCTGGAGTTGCTTCTTTAGTATTAAAATTATCAGGTAAATAAATTCGCTTTAATCCTGATTTGATAAATATTCCTGATTTTGATTTTAATACTTGCATTTCTTTTTTACTTTTTGGGTGAGTAAACGTTGTTACGAGCTCCGTTCCTTTGGGTAATGATTTTGGAGTATTAATTAATTCCAAAGCTTGTTCCAAAGTGATCGTATAAGGATCAAGGTTACTCGATTTTTTAATTGATCGGAATTCTCGACCTCGTCCAACATACGGACCAAATTGTCCAATATTTGCAATCACTGGTTCACTTGTTATAGGGTCGTTTCCAAGATCTCTTGGAAGTTCTAATAATTTTATTGCCATTTCTAATGTAATACTGCTTGGTTGTGTACGCGGTGGTAATGATGCACGGCGTGGTTGAGGAAGTAGTTTTGCCTGTGCAATGGCTTCTTTTTCTTGTTTTACGAGTTCCTTGTCCGCATCAGTTTTTTTGTGACCTTTTGGAAACTTGGTTAATTTTGGAACAGTTGGAGATTCTCCTAATTGTACATACGGACCAAATCTTCCAGTGAGCAAAAATATTGGAAGTTTTTTCTCAGGATGATATCCGATTGGTTCTTCTTTACCTATTTCAGCTCCATCCATAGTTAATGCTCCATCACATTCTGGATACTGTGTACACGATAGAAATTTTCCACTGCGTCCTAATTTTATCATCATTGGTGATTTACATTTTGGACACGTAAATTCACTTGGTGCGTCACCTAGATTGGTGGCTTTTGCTAATTTATCTTTTTCTGCAATCTCGGCAGAAAACGGTGTATAAAAATCTTGTAGTGTTTTTAAATAAGTTCGTTCACCACTCGCAATATCGTCCAATTCATTTTCCATTTCTGCAGTAAAGGTGTCGCCGATATAGGTTGGAAAATTAGTTTCGAGAAATGTCGAAACAACGTCTCCGGTATCGGTTGGAAACAGTGTGCGTCCTTCTTTTTTCACATATTCTCGATCTTCGAGCGTTTTCATAATAGAAGCATAGGTCGAAGGTCGCCCAATACCTCGCCCTTCTAATTCTTTAATTAATCCTGCCTCGGTATATCGGTTGGGGGGTTGAGTTGATTTTTCTGTTTCGGTAATATCAATCAATTGAATACTTTGTCCTATGGAAAGTTTTGGAAGTTCTACATCTTCGCCTCGTGCGCCTCTATCTACTGTCAACCATCCTGGGAAAATAATTCGAGAACCATTTGCAGTAAAATCAGGAATATTTTTTGTATCAATATTTGCTACCAACTTCGTCTTGAACATTTTTGCATCTGCCATTTGTGATGAAACAGCTCGTTCCCAAATCAATTGATACAGTGATTTTTCTGCATCATTTGCTCCTAAATCTGTTTTATTCACGTTAGTTGGACGAATTGCTTCATGGGCTTCTTGAGCGTTTTTTGACTTGGTTGCATAGGTTCGGAATTGTGTATATTCCTTTCCAAATTTACTCTCTACCAATGCCAAGATTTGTGCCTGAGCTTGTTTGGAAAGATTGGTCGAGTCGGTACGCATATAGGTAATGTGTCCGGCCTCGTACAATTTTTGTGCAATTTGCATCGTTCGAGAAGGAGAAAATCCAAATCGAGTTGATGCAGTTTGTTGTAATGTGGATGTGGTAAACGGAGCTCGAGGAGATCTTTTTTGTTCACTTGTTTTAATATCTACAATTGACCAAGGTTGTTTTTTTGCAAGGTCGAGGATTCTGTTTACCTCATTAATATCACGAGGTTCATCTGAACACATAAGAGGGAATTGTTCTTTTTCTGCAGAAAAATTTCCTTGAATGGTCCAATAAATTTCTGGAACAAATGCACGGATTTCTCGTTCACGCTCCATAACAATACGGAGCGCAGGAGATTGTACACGCCCAGCAGATAATCCATAACGAACCTTTTTCCAAATGAGTCCAGACAAATCATATCCCACCAAACGATCGAGTACCCGACGAGCTTCTTGGGCTTGGACTAATTTTTTATCCACTGACCGAGGATTTTTTAATGCTTCGGTTACTGCGTCTTTGGTGATTTCGTTAAAAGTTACTCGCTTGATTGGAGTTTTTGTATTTTTTTCTTTTAAAATTTCTTCCAAGTGCCAAGCGATGGCTTCACCTTCTCGGTCGGGATCGGGTGCGAGGATAATCTCGTCAGCTTTTTTGGCAAGTGTTTGTAATTCAGAAATAACGCGTCCTTTACCTGCAGAAATTTCATATGAAGGAACAAATCCTGCTGGAATATCAATGGCGTCTTTGTTTGATTTTGGTAAATCGCGAATATGTCCGATTGATGCACGAACGGTATATTTTCCGTCCAAGTATTTTTCAATTGTTTTTGCTTTACTTGGTGACTCAACAATTAATAGTTTCATATAATATATAGTGCGACCTTAGTTTTAGTAATGTTCTACTACATAACACGAAATGAGGTTGTTTGGCAAATTTTTTGTTTTTCAAGATAAAGTGATATAATAGAATATATGAGTTTAGTAACGATTAAAAATAAGAAAATTGTAACAAGTCTTTTTTCTGAATCTAAAGAAGAGGAAAAGGAATCAAAATTCACTTTCATTGACTTATTCGCAGGTATTGGTGGTATAAGAATTGGTTTTGAAGATATGGGAGGGGAATGTGTGTTTACTTCTGAATGGGATTCTCATGCTCAAAAGACTTACCAAGCAAATTTTGGAGAGTTACCATATGGTGATATAACAAAAATTATGCCAGAAGAAATACCTCCCTTTGATATGTTGTTAGCAGGGTTTCCTTGTCAGCCGTTTTCTCAAGCCGGACTCAAAAAAGGGTTTGAAGACACGAGAGGTACTCTATTTTTTGATATTGCTCGTATTGTTGAGCATCATAAACCAAGAGTTGTTTTTTTGGAAAATGTTAGAAATTTGGCAAGTCATGACAAAGGTAATACTTTAAAAGTTATTATAAACACATTAGAAAAATTAGACTACAAAGTATTTTATCGTCTATATAACGCTAAAGATTTTGGTGTTCCACAAAATAGGGTTCGTATATACATAGTTGCTTTTAAGGACGATGTTGATTTTCAGTTTCCTAGTGAACCTAAAATTCCTACTAAACTAGGGAATATCCTTGAAGAAAAAGTTGAAGAAAAATATACTATTTCTGATAAGTTGTGGGAAGGTCATCAAAGAAGAAAAAAAGAACATAAAGAAAAAGGGAATGGGTTTGGATATTCTTTGTTTAATGAAGATTCAGAATATACAAGTACAATATCTGCAAGGTATTATAAAGATGGGTCAGAAATCTTAATAGAACAAAAAGGGAAAAATCCTAGAAAGCTAACTCCTAGGGAAGCTGCTCGACTTCAAGGTTTCCCAGATAGTTTTATACTTCCAAATAGTGATGCTCAAATGTATAAACAATTTGGAAATAGTGTAGCTATTCCTGTCATTAAGGCGTTGGCAAAAAAAATTATCGAAACTTTAGAAGCATTACCAAATAGTAATT
>CALMMZ010000227.1 GCA_937868685.1 uncultured bacterium
TATTAGCAGTACAATTGTTGGTGGTTCTCATAATAAGACTTTTGGTCAACATTCTTTTATAGGTGGCGGGTTTGGAAATTATAATTATAAAAATTTTGGTTTTGTAGGAGGTGGCTTTGGAAATATTCAATATGGTAATTTTGGAGTGTCTGTCGGCGGAAATTCAAATTCCGGATTATCTGATTACACCGTAATTGTTGGAGGTTCTTCTAATGCTGTTTATAGCGGATTTTCAGTTCAGGTCGGCGGATACAAAAATATCTCAAAAGCCCAATTTTCATCTGGCATAAATGGTCTTGAGAATAAAAATTATCAATCATTTTCAACTGTCATTAATGGTTCTGGTAATACCATCATAGGAACAGGTAAGTATGCAACTGTTTTAAATGGTATTAATAATATTGTTAATACTTCTGGAAACCATAATATTATTGCTGGCAATAGTAACGTTATATATAATATTAATATTAACTTACCTGGTAAATATAATACAATTTTAAATGGCAGAAACAATTTAATATATAACAGTTCTTATTATGCAAGTATTTTAAATGGCACAAACAATCAAGTTAGAAATAGTTCTATATTAAGCACGGTGATCGGATCTAATACAAGTGTCATAGATTCTTCTTTAGCCTCTTTTATTATTGGTGGTTTTTATAATTATTTAAAAGGTAATTATAGTTCTATTGTTGGTGGTTTTGGTTTAAATTTATTTGCAAACAATACAACTGCAGTTCCTTATTTAAGAATTACTAATACGCCTTATGGTGGATCATATATGCTTACTGTTGATCCATCTGGTTATGTTTTTAAACAAGGAATACCCAGCGGTGGAGCTGGAGGCGGAAATGTATCTGGTGCTACAAACATAGGAGGAACACACGGAATTTATGCTAACCAAGTATTAAACAGGCTTAGATTTAAATCTTTGTCTGGAGGAAGTAATATAATGATTACATCCTCTTCTACAGAAAATGCCATATCTCTTTCGGCTGATGTCTCTGTTAGATCGTTATTTGTTTCTGGAAATACCATTTTAAGTTCAATGACAGCATCAACGGCTATGATTTTGTCTCTTTCTGGAAGTGGAACACAGATGGTGGTTACGGATAATGATGGTAATCTTTCTATACAATCAATTCCTGCAGTGGGAGGAACTATAACAGGAGCTGTAAATACAGGTGCAACTCACGGAATTTATGCTGGACTAAGCGGAAGTTCTGTTTTAGTATTCAAATCCCTATCAGGAAGGCCAAGCATTATAATTACATCTTCTTTGACTGAAAATGCAATTTCTGTTGCTCCTAATTTGGTTTTAAATTCACTAACTGCTTCTACAATATCGGGTACAAGCATAAGTGGCAGTACCTTGTTTTCTGGAAGTACAGATTTGTCTTTTTATTTTAGGTATTTGTGGACATCTTCTACCGGATCTAATTCAATAATAGCAAATAACAACACTCAAAATCTAGGATCTGGTTCTTTCGCATTAATTGCAGGAAGATCAAATACGGGAGGTAGTACATATTCTTTTGTTGCTAATGGAAAAACAAATTTGTCTAATAGTTTATATTCTGTTGTTATTAATGGTTTATCAAATACTGCTCTGACAAAATGGAGCACTGTTATAAACGGAAACCAAAACATAGCAAGTGGAATAACTTCTTTTGTTGGTGGTGGTTATTATAATAAGGCTTATGGTTTAGGAAGTTTTATTGGATCTGGACAAGGAAATAAAACAAAAAACAACAGAGGTGCTATTGTTGCTGGTGTAAATAATTCTGCTTATACAATCTATTCTTTTATTGGTGCTGGAAGTTCTAATTTAGTTAATGGTACACGAAGTTCTATTTTAGGAGGTATTAATAATCGGGTTTTTTCTCAAGATTCAAATATTGGAGGCGGAAATTTAAATTTTTTATCATCCAACACAAATTTTAGTTCGATTTTGGGTGGAGAATTAAATCAAATATTTGACGGAAGACATAGTAATATTTTAGGTGGTCTAGCTAATATTATCCTATGTACAAATAGCTACTTTAATAGCATTGTTAGTGGTTTAAATAATAGAATATCTGGCTCAACAAATGCTTTTGTTTCCATACTCAATGGTAACAGAAACTCTTCTTATGCTAATAAGTATATATCTATTTTAAATGGAAACGATAACATATTAACAGGGTCTACACAATGGACTACTATATTAAACGGATCACTTAATAAGGCAATAAACACAAGATATTCTTTAATTTTAGGAACAGTTCATACGGCAAGAACCGGCAGTCATATTTTAATAATTGGCGGAGTCAGAATGAGTGGTTCTGGAAACTTTTCAACTTCCATAAACTCATCTGATGGTATTGTCTCCGGTTGGAGAAGCCTTTTGGTTGGCTCAAGTTATAGTCATATTCATTCGAATTATTCATTTGGTATGGGTTTTAGAAATACTGCTGAAACCGGAAGTCATAACTTTGTTTTTGGAAACAGAAATGCTTCTTTTGGAGGAAGCAATATTTTGCTCGGCGGCATAAGAAACTCTGCTATAACAGCAAATTCTATTATTATTGGTGGTGAAGATAGTTTTAATAATGGCAACGCTTCAATAATTTTAGGAGGAACACTCCATCATACAACAGGACAGGGAGCTCTTGTGGGGGGATTTACAAGTAATAGTGCTACTACAATAGGTGGAGTTGTTATAGGGGGTCGTCAAAATTCTGTTATTAATAACTCTACATATGGTTTTATTGCTACTGGTTCCGGCAATACAATATCTCGTATAACAAACGGTTTTATAGGAGGCGGTAGAAGTAATTATATTAGACCTGTTAATGTTAGTATAGGTGCATCTATCATAAATGGTATTAATAATTACATAACAGGAGTATATTCAAGATATTCTATTTTAGGGAATGGTAAAGCAAATAAGGTTTCTGGGTCTTATAATTCTTTAATAAACGGTTTTGAAAATATTATTTCAGGCATAACAGATGGATTTGCTTTTATAGGATCTGGAAGAAGAAATAGAATACAACAGAGAAATGGCTATAATGCTATGGGAACCATAATAAATGGTTCTGGCAACACATTAGGCTCCTATGGTGGTGCTGCTGATATTTCTTCTAGTTTTATAGGAAACGGTATAAGCAACTATTCTAATTTTAAATATTCATTCATTGGAACCGGAAAAAATTTATCTGGAATCAATGCTGCTTATACTGTTGCTTTGAATGGTGTTAGAAACATATCTAGACAAAAATACTCATCTATTATAAATGGTTTTTCTAACACCGGAGTTTCTTTTTTTGGCACTGTAATAAATGGAAAACAAAATATAGTAACTGGTAATTATGGTTTAGTATTTGGTTCTGGAAATACTGCCCAGGGAAACTATTCTTTTGTATTTGGTCAAAATAATAGAGTAAATGGTTCTGCATCTTCTATTTTGGCGGGTAGGAACTATACATTAACAGCAAGTAATACTGCTTTGGTGGGAGGTCTTGTTATTAAAAACGCACCTTTGGGTGGAACATATTTATTAACAATTTCTCCTTCAGGATATGTTTATAAAACAACAGGAAGCTTTGGATCATCTTTTGTAGGGAATATAAGTGGAGCTACCAACTTAGGTGTTTCGCCATCTGTTGGTTTTTATTCAAATCAATCTTTAAATAGACTTAACTTTAAAAGTTTAGGATCAGGATCAAACATATTGATTACATCAAGCGCAACGATAAACACCGTTGCGTTAGCTCCTAATATTTCAGTAACAACCTTGACTGCCAGCACCTTGAGTGCTACTACTATTTCTGGTGCTACCATAATTTCGGGAACAACTAATTTATATAATATATTTGCTCCGTTTGGTTCTATCGCCGGAAGTCAGACTATTATAAGGAATGGATTAAATACTTATACAGGAGGAAGTTCAGGAGATTATACGGTCAATGTTTCTGCTTTGACAATTAACACGCTGAATGCGAGTGGAAATTCTGTTTTCACCGGAACGCTTTCTGGTGGAAGTTCGTTTTCAGCAAACACAATATTTTCAGGAACAAGCAATCTTGATGCTTTATTTATAACGCAGAATCAACTAACAAATTCACAAACGTTTGTTCAGCCGGGAATAAATACTTACACAGGTGGAACTCCAACAAATCCAACAGTTAATGTTTCTGCTTTAACGATTAACACATTAATTGCAAGTGGGAATTCAATATTCACAGGAACGTTATCTGGAGGTAGTTCATTTTCTGCGAATACGTTATTTTCTGGAACAAGCAATCTTGATACGTTATTTATAACACAAAATCAATTAACAAACTCACAAACATTCGTTCAGCCAGGAACTAATATTTATACCGGAGGAACTTCAACAAGACCAACTGTTAATTTTAGTGGAGGATCAATAAATGATTTAAATATAAGTGGACAATCAAATGTTAATGTTTTATCAGCAACAACACTTAGTGCTTCTTCTGTTTTTATAGAAGGTTTTTATCAGCAAACAAAAACAGCATTCTTATCAGATGCTTTTAGTACAACAAGCGGTTCTTTAACTGATGTAACTGGTCTTGCTTTTTCGGTTGGGGCATTCGAAGTTTGGCAATTTGAAATTTCTGGTCAAATGTCAGGTTCAACTGCAAATGGACAAAATCATGCACTGAGTATACCTTCCGGAGCGTTTTTAAATGCTAAATCTGTTGCAAATACAAATTCGGTTACGGCATTTAGAACAAGTGTCTTAAATGCAAATAATCAAAACACCAGCACTATCGGAACTGCAGCAAATACTTTGTTGGGCTTTGAAATTAAAGGTATAGTATCAGGATCGACTTCTGCAGGAAATGTTCAGTTTAGATTTTTCTCTAATACAGCAGGAAACACATCAACTATTCAAAAGGGAACATATTTATTAGCAAACAGAATATCATAAATGTCAATATCTATAGCGGATTTTTCCAGACATATCGAAATAACAAAACAGGGTAATTTAAATATTATTCCAAAGACGAGTGCAAGTGTCTATTCAAGCAATAATGATGTTGGTATTAATTATTTCAGCAGCGGTTATAGTCCAACTCAAGAAATATTAATATTATCTGTAACTGCAATAACAAGTCATACATTCACAAACGCTTTTCAAGCTGCAGATTTTATACAAAGCCTTATCAACAGAAACCAAATATTTCAAGATGCATATTTGTATTTTAGTGGAATAACAGTTACAGGATTAACAACTTCTATTTTTAATGGTTTGAGTGCTTCTACTTTTAGTGCAGGAACTATTTATTCTGGTTCTACGAATTTAAATCAATTATTATCTTCTTCTAATCAATCTTCTTTTGAAGTAAGGTCAGGAACCAATACTTATACAGGCGGAACATCAAATAGTCCATCTATCAATGTCTCTGCTTTAACAATTAACACATTAACTGCAAGCGGAAGCTCTTTATTTGCCTCTGGTTTGAGTGCGACAACTGCAAACACTTCTTTTTTTAAAGTGAACACTCTTTCTGGAAGCTCAACAAATCCTGAACGAGTAATTATATATGATGAACAACCTAATTCATTTTCTAATGTTGTCTATGGTATATCATCTGCTTTGACTTATGCACAATTAAACATAAGAAACATTCATGGTGGCAATCAGGCGAGCTCTGATATTGTTGCTACTGCAAACAATGGAAATGAGAGTATAAATTATATTGACGTAGGAATTAACTCATCGAATTTTTCTGGTTATTTTGGTTCCTCTAATGATGCATATATATATTCTACTGGAAATGATTTGTTGTTTGGAAATGTTACTCCTGGAAAAAGCATTAAGTTTATAACAGATGGAACAGGAAACACAAATGTTCGTTTAACAATTAATTCTGGTTTCACAACTATTTCTAATTTATCTGCAACAACCTTAACGGCCAACACAATATTTTCAGGAACAACGAATTTGGTCAATTTGTTTCCTCAAGATATTTCTGCAAATAGAATCAAGGGTTCAACAGCAAACAGATACCACACTTCAACAAATATGGGTTTTGCTTTTTCTAACCAGACTGTTACCAATGGGCGTTTGGTATTCTGTCCTTTCTTGGTTGGTGAGCAAATTACTATTGATAGGATAGGTGTTTCGTTGGCTGTGAGTTCAACGACCGAATCCAACGTTATAAGACTTGGTATATATAATTGTGATTCTAATCATATACCTTCTACTTTATTATTAGATGCCGGAACGGTTACTGCATCGGCAACCACGAACTTGATAACCATTTCTATTTCTCAGCAATTAAATCCTGGTTTATATTACTTGGCAATGTTGGCTGATTATACTGTTTCATCTGCGATAAGGGGCATACCAACAACAGCATTTCAAAATCCATTAGGATGGACTTCAAACCCTACATTGGGCATTACCGGTTATTATTATAATAATGTTGGATATGGCGCATTACCTTCATCTGCAGGATCATTAACAACATCAACATCGGCTATCCCCGCAATATTTGTTCGGATAGCTTAAAAATAAAACATTAAACATTAAATATATATAAACGTTATGAGTTGGAACAGAACATATAAAAAAGAAATAATTGATGGCCAGGAAGTCATGGTATTGGTTGAAGAGGAATGGGTAGAAGACCCAATTCCGACACAGCCCACTGTTGAAGAACTGCAGGTTAAGGTTCAAGAGTTAGAAACTCAGATTAATGAGATAAAACAGCAAATAGAAAATTTTGACAATATTTAATATTAAATGTTAATAAAAACAGGAACAACGGTCAATGAATTAGTTTTATCTTTTGATACAAACAACAATCCCGTTTTGGCCAGTAGTTTTACTTCTTTTTTTTATATTAATGGAATTTTGACAAATTCCATATTTCCTTCTATAAACTTAGTTAACATAACTGCTGCGACATATTCTGTTTCTTGGTCTGCTTCAACATATGGTTTTCATCAGTTGCATTTAAAGAACGACACAACAAGTGTATTGTATGTTAGTGACATATATAGTGTGAGACCAGACAACGAAGTTGATCCAAGTCCTACAATATATGTGGGATTGTAATTTAATTATTTATTTTTTTTAATATTTTATTAATTTATTTTTGATTTAATAGACTCAGGTTAAAAATTCTTAACTAGGGTTTTATTATTATGAATAAAAAATTATTATTTTCCTTACTTTTAGGTTCTTCGTTCTCTTGGATAAATGAAATGCATGCAGCAGC
>CALMMZ010000228.1 GCA_937868685.1 uncultured bacterium
TATAGGATCAATACAAGGAGAATCATCGATTGAGTATAGATTTATACCAAGTGATTATGTATCTAGTGATGGAGAAAAAGAAATTACTGTAATTGCAGTAGACAGTATGTTTAATCGAGGAAAACAGTTATTTAATATATTATTACAATAATACTAAAAATAAAAACAACCCACTTAGGTTGTTTTTATTTTTAGTATTCTGAAGATTCAAAATCCATATCTTCATCATCAGATAAATCAAATTCATTATCTTCGGAAATATCATCAAGTTCATCGTCTTCAGTTAATGAACTCTTTTTTAAAAAATCAGAACTGTCTTCATCTTCGAAGAGATCGTCTTCTACTTCATGAAAACCAGCCATTGATTCATCTTTTAATTCCTCGTCGTAATATTCTCCATTACTCATAAAGTAATAAAATTATTTGAATAAAACTAATAAAATATCCCGATCGCAGGAACCACTGACGATGGGTTATGGATATTTGTATCAAGAAATACAAAAAAATGCAATACATCTTTATGTGAATTTTATCTGAGCAAAAAAAGTAATTCCAATTGCAATAGCGTCGAGCTCATCATCGAGTTTTTTCGTTTGTTCAATATTAATAAGTTTTGGAAGCATAAATAAAATATCTGATTTTGTAGCATTACCGTACCCAGTTATAGCAATTTTTATATGATTAGGATGTATTTCAGTAATAGGAATATTTTGATTAAGTGCGACACTTATAATAATTCCTTTTGCTTCTGCTACACGGAGGGCTGTCTTTGTATTTTTTGAAAAATAGAGCTCCTCAATAGCGAGATGGTTCGGTTGAAATCTAGTAATAATTTTCAAGAGTTCATTTTGTACAAAACACATACGTTCATAAAAATTCTGGCGCGGATTAGTAGTAATACAGGTTGAAAAAATAACTTGTTCAGAAGGTTTTTTTATAAAATCCTGTTCAAGAATAGCGACACCAATACGATCATACCCTGGGTCAATAGCAATTACAGTCATAGATTTCTAGTATAACAAGTATCTCTTATTTTAGGCAATCATGATATACTAGTTTCATGCTAAGAAAAAAAAATTTACCAGAACAACCAATGAAAACACTAATTCTCCTTGATACACATGCCATTCTCCATCGAGCATTTCATGCGGTTCCCGATTTTCAATCATCACTTGGTGTCCCTACCGGAGCATTGTATGGATTATTAAATATGTTTCTCAAAATGTTACACGATCTTAATCCAGATTATGTAGTAGCTTGTTATGATTTACCAACACCAACATTTCGACACGAAAGTTATGATGGATATAAAAAAGGAAGAAAGTCAACAGATGATTCATTACGTATTCAAATTGAAGAATCAAGGAACATTTTCCACACACTTGGTATTCCTATGTATCAAGAGGCAGGATTTGAAGCTGATGACATGCTGGGAACTATCGTAGAACAAGTACTAACACAATATGATCATATTAAAGTCATTATTGTTTCTGGGGACATGGATACATTACAATTAGTCACAAAAGATCGAATTGCTGTATATACAATGAAAAAAGGAATTCATGAAACAATGATATATTATGAGAATGATGTATTAAAAAGATTCTCCTTTAATCCAGAACTTATTCCTGATTTTAAAGGATTACGCGGTGATCCGTCAGATAATATTACAGGGATTCCTGGAATTGGAGAGAAAACCGCAACAGAGCTTATTATAAAATTTGGAACAATTGAAAATATATATACCGTACTTCATAAAGATCAAACAACTCTTTTGAGTCAAGGAATCAAAAAGCGAACTATTGAATTATTACTTCAACATGAAGATTCTGCTCAATTTTCAAAAATTTTAGCTACAATTCGTCGAGATGCACCAATTGAATTTGTTCTGCCAGAGAAAGAATTTTCTGATCAATATGAATATGAAAAAATAGTACGATTATTACGAGAATATGAATTTCGTTCATTAGTAAATAAATTTGAAAATTTATTTAATGATGATTCAAAAAAATTGAAAGAAAAAAAAATTGTTTCAACAGAAGATTTAGAGCAGTCTAATATATTAAATAAATCTGTACCAATTGAATCCCGAACAGAAGATAATTGGAAATTAACTTATGAAACATCGGTTGGTTTATGGGTATTAAATTCTGACATGACACATCCATCACTCTCAGAAATTTTACAAGAAACAGAAACTGATACCTTAGAGCAAGCACATGAAATGGTTATGAATAAACTTAAACAAGAACGGCTCATGCAAGTGTTTGAATTTATTGAATTACCATTAATTGATATTGTACAAAAAATGACGACTCACGGAGTAATGCTTGATAAACAATTTCTTAATGATTTATCAAAAAGATACCACGAAATACTTAAAGAATTATCAAAAGAAATTTTTACATTCTCCTCAAAGGAGTTTAATCTCAATTCTCCAAAACAACTTTCTGAATTTCTTTTTGAAGAGCTTAGTCTTAAACCAAAAGGTAAAAAAAATAAAACAGGATCATACTCTACTAAAGGAGAAATTCTTGATGATTTAATATCAGAACATTCTATTGTTCAAAAAATCATTGATTATAGAGAATTACAAAAATTACTCTCAACATATATTGATATTCTCCCAACATTAGTTGATGAACAAAATCGTCTCCATGCACAATTTCTTCAACATGGAACAACTACAGGGAGATTTTCTTCACAGAATCCGAATTTGCAAAATATTCCTGTACGAAGTGAATTAGGGAGAGCTATTAGAAATTCATTTATTGCACCTGATGGTTATGTGCTTGTTTCTGCAGATTATTCACAAATTGAATTACGAGTGTTGGCAATATTATCTGGTGACCCTATTTTGTATGATGTATTTAAAAATAATAGAGATATCCATACAACGGTTGCTGCACGAGTTTTTAATGTTCCGGAGGATCAAGTTACTTATGATCAACGACGTGATGCAAAAGTAATTAATTTTGGAATTATTTATGGAATGGGAATTACTGCGCTCCAGAAAAATCTTGGTGGAACTCGCGCAGAAGCAGAACAATTTTATCAAGCATATTTTAATGAGTTTCCAAGTATTCGTGAATATCTCAACCGTATAAAAAGTATTGCCAAGGAAACACTTCAGACAAAAACATTGTTTGGAAGAATTCGAAATTTTCCTATGTTTCGATCAAAGCTTCCGTTTATGATTGCACTTGCAGAAAGAACTGCAATGAATGCACCAATCCAAGGAACAGCTGCTGATATTATCAAACTTGCCATGATAGATATTAATAGAATTATTCAAAACCAAAAATGGAATAAGAATATATTTCCAATTTTACAAATCCACGATGAAATTGTATACGAGGTACCTAAATCTAATGTGAAAGATTTTGTGAAATTATTGAAAATAACAATGGAATCAGTTATTCAGAACCATCAATTAATGGTTGATAAATCAGTTGTTCAACAAATTGATATTCCACTCACAGTATCGGTAAAAATCGGTAAGAATCTAGGGGAAATGGATATACTCTAAAAGTACATTAAAGTACTTTTTTGTTTCTTGCAATTTATACTGACTATGCCATACTTTTTTAAGGTATGAATAATTTCCACATTACTAAATTCAAATTTTTTAAATTATCAACATATATTCCAATGCTTTTTTTGGTAGTTATGGGGTTGTCTCTAATTTTATTCAAGATGTATCCAATACGTATTTCTCATCATATTGAAATAATTATAGGTATTGGTGCGGTACTTTTTATCTTGGGGAGTATGTTAATTTTTTGGTCAGAAAAAACACGTCATACATTATTTAATTTTTCTGAAAATTTAACATGTCATGATTTTGCAATAGGAATTTACAAACGAAGTCGCTCCCCAGGGACTTTCGGTTTTATACTATTATTTCTTGGCTTCGCATGTTTTATGAATTCATATGTAGTACTTTTTACAGTAATTGTATTTTTTTTAATACTCTCATTTATAGTAATTCCTTTTATTGAAAAGAAAAAAATAGAATACTGTGGCGATGCATATCGTGAGTATATGCAAATGGTGCGTATGTGGTGGTAGTTTTTTATATGATTTTCCTTTTCAAAAAAATTCCTAAAGATAATATCTTGGAAAAAATAGCGACAGAATATCCATATCATGAAGTGGTTCGTTTTTATGAATCAATACAAGACATTTCTGAAATTCTCTTCGCTCTCCAAAGACAGAGTCTTTTTGAAAAGCCACAACTTGTTTTCTTGTCTGATATTTCTCGAGACTTTTGGGATATTCTTATAAAAAATCTCCACCTCCTGGGAGATCAAACAGTAGTTTTTTGGCTTGAAGATTCTTTTCCTGTTTCTTTTTTAAAACAAATGCCCCCGCATCAATTTATTGAAGAAAGGAGTGAAAAAAAACTAGAGCAAAAAACTGATGTGTTTAAAATTGCATTAGATCTTGCAATAGGAAATGGAGAACAATTATGGGTT
>CALMMZ010000229.1 GCA_937868685.1 uncultured bacterium
GAGAGAACCGAGAAGGAGACCGAGAAACAAATTAAAGAATTTTTCGAGGAGCATGGAGAGACTCTCGGCGGGCCACAAGTTACAATGCAAGAAATTCTTGATAGAATCGTATATACTTGTTGGGATATAATCACCGTAGAAGAGTATTATGCAAAACACTCAAAGGTTAAATATAAAGAGAGGTTTGCAAGACTTGAAAAAATGATAGAAGAAAAGAAGCCAACACGTATTCAACTTGTAGAGACTGTTGAAGTTAAGACCATGGCAGATGTAATGAAGCATTTTCTTGATGCTCTTAGTCGTGGCCTTGAAGGAACTATTGTTAAGGATGGTAACGGAGAATGGAAAGATGGTAAACCTTCTTACCAATGCAAGATGAAACTTGAAATGAATATTGACCTGAGAATTATAGGATTTCAATATGGAGATAAGGGTACAAAAAACGAACATGTTATTTCAACTCTTATGCTTGAATCATCTTGTGGGAAGTTAAGGACAAATCCTTCTGGTATGACCGAGAAGATGATGGCTGATGTGACTGCAAGACAGGAAGAGCTTATGGGAACCGTTGTAGAAATACGTTGTTGTGGTCTCTCTCAAGATAAGGATGGAAACTGGTCAACTGCACATCCATCTGTTGAAGAGTTGAGGACAGATAAAACCACATGTGATTCACTGGAGTCTGCACAAGAGATTGAACGTATGGCAAAACAACTTGAGAAATTGTAACCTTTAATAATATTTGTCGTATAATCAGTATGGAAAATCAAAATACAAATTCTAAATTTTGGAGAATTGCTTTAATTGCATCTCTTGCAATTGTTGCCTACGGAAGTTTGCTAATTGCACTTAAAGATACAAATGATGCACTTAAGGAGGCAAATGAAAAGTTACAGAATGAACAAAGTCTTAAACAAACTTGTAACTATAAGGTAGATTCCTTATCCAGAGAGCTTACCGAGTTCTCAAAGCACAAGACCTTGAATAAGGCAATGGTTCGTCGTGATGAGGCAAACTCTCAACTTCCTCATAAGATTGGTCAAGCTGTTTATTTAAAGCGTGATTCAAGCAGAGTTATAATTGAAGATATAATTAGCGGAGGCGCCAAGTATGATTATTATGTGAGATACAAAGTATTGCACAAGGATAATCACGCTGAGGAAGTTAAACCAGAAATGGTATATTAAATTTAAGATAATGAATGCATGAGATATAAAAAAAGAATTGGATAAGATTCCAAATGTGCAAGAAGTATATGTTAGAGTTGGAAATACTGCATATCCTGCACAGATTAAATTCTACAATGAAGAAGGAAAGATTATTCCTTACATAGATATGGAATGTGCTTACCCAAACAGAATGTATCCTGGAAGCTATGGAGAAAAGCCAATAGAAATTGATGGAAAATAATTTTGACCTAATATCCAGTCAGACCATTGAAAAACTTG
>CALMMZ010000230.1 GCA_937868685.1 uncultured bacterium
ACTACCAGTTCCGGCGGATTCAGAAGATTTATCTATAATAGGAATGTACCCCACTTTTGAATCATCCATCATAGGAATGCCCCCGCCTTCTCCTGGTGATATTGTCCGTGTGACATTTAAGAACATGGAGTCTTTTGAAGGGCCTGTTTATCTTGGGCCATATAGTGCTCCACACACAACAAATGGAGAACAAACCACCCCAGCATTCAGGAACAGTCCACAGAATGTCACCAGTGCCGTAAATATTAATGCTGGAGGTGGTTCTGAGGGCAAGTTGGTGCGGGTGGTAGGCTTTGACCCAGAACGCCCCCAGAAGGCAGGAAATGCCCTCCTGAGGGATGATGCTGCTTCTGCCTTGGAAACGGTTGCTGGCATTTTGAAACAGTATGGAATTCCGTTGCATTTGAATGGTGGATATTCTGGTGGGTATAGAGGTGGTCAGAGTTTTCACAATTTGGCACTTGCTTTTGATCTTAACATCGAGGCGGGTTCCGGCTTTCATGATCCAAATGTTGAGCCATATGTTATAACAATTGACAAGATGCTTGAAACAAAGAGAGGTTCTGTTCATTTGTGGCGACTGTATGGAAGAAGCACTGTTGATTCCCATTCGGATGCAAATGTTCTTGAAGGCTGCTATGGTGGTGCATCCTTGAAACAAAAGGTCGTGAAGGGCAACTTCATTGATATTACATCAATTCTGGAACAACATGGCTTTTCACGAATACCAGCCTGGGCCGGTTATTCATGCAAACCAGATGGTTCAAGAGTTTATCTCAATTCAGAATGGTGGCATTATCAGTATATCGCTGGGGTCGAACCTGGGCAAACATATGGTGAGCTTTGCAGAAAGGTCAACAATAGTGATCCAAAGGTTCTTTCTTCGTTTGGCCATCTGAAATATAATCCAAGAAGTGGGTGGTTTTCAAAATGAGCAGCGGAATAAATAATTCAAAGTTGGGAGAACAGGTTCCCAATTTCAACAAAGCAGAAGCAGAGACAGTATATTCTGGGGCAAATAACACTTGGATCACTCTTGGTAGAGATAGACCATCTTCTCTGGATTCTGGTTATGGTGGCCTTGGACTTGAAGGTTCTGGGGCGATAGATATTGTTGCAGGTAGAATGTCTTGGGATATCAGAACTGAACAAGATGGAGAACCGATCTATTGTGACAACAATTTCTCTATAGATGCATCAAGAATATATTTGTCACAGAAGGCAAATATTGATGAATACCTTAATCTAACAGATGGGACAATTGGACAGGTTAACGGAGCGTCTGCAATAGCCTTAAAGGCCGATGAAATTCGGGTTGTGGCAAGGGGTGGAATTAAGCTTGTAACTGGCACAGATCAGCATTATTCCGATGGCGAAGTTGTTCAATTTATATCTGGAATTGATTTGATAGCAGGAAATGATTCAAGAGATATCCAGCCTATTCCCAAGGGAGACAATCTTGTTGAGGCAATTGGGCAAGTTAACAAGCGGAATGAGGAGATTCTGAATCTTCTAACAGACATAATCATAAATCAACAATTGTTATTAACAGCATTTGCCACGCATGTTCATGTTCCTCCTGTTGGGCCATCTGCTATTGCAGCAGGTGCATCAGCGCCATTAATGGCAAAAACCATCAATCAAATAGTTACCTGTGCAAACATTGCTCAAAACTTAGCAACTATGGAACTCAAATATTTGAATCAGGCTTCTGAAAAATATATCAATAGCAGGAATAACAATACAAACTGATGGATACCAACAATATTGAACCAATCGAAGAGGGCATTGAGCATTCAAAGAATGATGACTCATCCAGAGATATTAAAAGCCCTCAATCATATGTTACACGAGAACAACGTTCTGCGTTTGCCTCTTTGCCACTTCAGGTAAAACGTGAAGTCAAGAGGATTAACAAGTATGAAGCATCAAGAAATACAAACCAGAGAGGCTGTTATCTAGAAGTCATAAATGATGCTATTGATGGCAATCTGACTCTTGATGCATTATATGCCAACATATTCAACAAGATCAACCTTGGAAATATCCTGTCGACAGTTGCACTGGATGCTGCCAAAAAGATTGATTCACTGGATGCTATTGAGTGTGCCCAAGATATTGTTGCCGATGTTTTTTGCTCTGGGATTGTATCAAAGATAGATCAACGGCTAGACCTATTATTCAATGTTCCATTTGTTGGAACTTCTTTTGATTATTGGGGCTTCTTTAGACAGGCTCTTATTGATCTAGTCAGTTTCATCATAGCAAGGATCTTGGTAGATTTGTTAAAACGGATTCTTGACATTCTTCCTCCTTGTGATTTTAGGATTGAGACTTGTGAAGAACGAAACCTTAATAATCCATTATTGACTACAAACAATGGATATCTTTTGGATGGTTCCAATTTGAATCAAGAATTTGATAGAATGATTGTTGAGTCATTTGGTACATTTGGAAATATGCCAGCAAACTGGACGGCTGGAGATGCTGTTGAGTTTACAAAACAAATGTTCAATTCATTCACCAAATATGATTTACTGCAATTAATGCATGGAAACATATATTATGACACAGCAGAGATTCTGAGTGGTATTGCTAGGGGCATAATCAAAACCCTTCAAGGCACATCATTCACTCAAGATGAAGTTAGGAACATTTGCATGGACATGGGAACATTCTTGACCGAAGATGTTGCCAATGCATTGATCAAAGAAACCAATCAACTTATACCCTGCTGCCCAGGTGGAGTTTCCGGCTATACAAATAATAAGAGAAAAGAGTATAGAGAAAAGGGTTATTCGGATACTCAGATTGATACAATGATCAATGCTGAACAAGAGGAAAGAACAAACCTGTTGAAACAAATCTGTCAATGGTTTGCTGGTGAGTCTCAAAGCTTGCCAATGACAACAATGCATAGTGTTGAATCAGACACCCTCAAGAACACCATGGAATCTGGTCTAGAAGCCATTTTTGGTGCGATTGGAGACAACTACACTGGTTCAAGACAACAAGCCATTAGAAGCGAAGTTCTGGACCCTCTGAGCGATTATAACTTGGCACTATGGTCGTATTTTGCAGATGACAATGATATAGATCCAGAAACTAAAAAAGAGATCCAGGCATCCATGACCAAGACAGCAACCTTGCCATCGGCATTAAATCTGTTCAACTCAACAGTATTCAAAAAAACATTTGCTGATAGGTTCTCTTTTGAGCCCGACTTTAATAGACCAAAAGTGTTGACAACAGATGGAGTCCAGTGGTCCAATGGTAAACAATTCTCATCAATTAATGATCTGATAAACACTTCGGTTGGCAGAGAACTAAATTTGTTCAACAATGACAGGCAGGTTGAAATTGTAAACGAAATAAAGAACCAAGTCGATAGTTCCTTCAGAAGAAATGCCATTGAGAAAATTGTTTATCAATCTCCAATTGTTGATGGGCAAATTGTTGTTGAATCAATGAACAAAATCAAGTTTAATAATATTGATTTGTTGAAAGCAAGAGAAATTAAGTTTGAAGTTTTGGTTGACTATTCCAGGTTTATGAGAAAGTATGTTGGAGGAAATCAATGAGCATAGATTATAGAAACCTGTCATATGACTCCTCACTGAAGAATGGAACAATAAGATTGCTGATTCGGAAAGAGTTGGTTATGTTGTTTCAAAAGTTCTATCCATTATTTTCCACTATTTCTATTGGTCCGAATGAAAAATCTGTATTAATTGACTATTTGCATAAGAGGATTCCAAATGATCTAAAAGCAATGTTTGAATCAACAGAGGAGGGCAACACTTATGAAGAAATGGTGGAGGATGAAATCTCTAAGATTGAATCTCAGGTTATCTCTGTTTTTACTAAGGCGTCTTTAGAGAAAATATTTCTGGATGGTTTGGAGCTTCATGGTGTTGTTCCAAATGTCAACAATCAACGCTTTCCAAGAACCATTTCAAAAAGCATGATTCTTGAAGAGGGCATTCGTGTTTCCTGTGTTACTCCACCAACAGGCTTTGCTGGCGGAACATCAAAACATGAACAACTATGGGCCACATTGAAACAGTTTGATTTATACGAGACTGGTTCTGGATTGGTTCCGTTTTCATCCTTGCCAAACTTCAAAGCCTTGGATGATTCAGTTGTTCTTGAAACTGGACTCAAACTGAATCACATGATCAGGATATGCTTGGTATCAGATGGACACCAATCTGATTTGTTCAATCCGGCTGAAAAAAGCATGAACATAACGGATGGAAACAGGAAGTATTTGTTGGTTCCAATTGTTGAGGCCCAGACAGACTTGACGGACAATAGA
>CALMMZ010000231.1 GCA_937868685.1 uncultured bacterium
TATAGAAATTTTTGATAAAAATCTTTTCATATAATTTAATTATTTTTAGTACTAACGATATCGAGTAAAATAAATCTTCGAGAATTTTCATCCACTAATACATTAAGTAGTGTTGCGATTAATGTCCACGCGAGCAAAATTACTGCCGCACCCTGAGCGATTTTTGTGAGTCGTTTCTTATATTCTTCGAGATCTCCTGGAACCTTGCGATGAATAATCATCTGCACTCCAGTAGAAATTGCAGTAAGTACTACGAGCGGTACAAGGAGGATAAGTAAATAATCAATAATATTTCCAAAGAGAATAAGTAAGTGTTCAAACCGACAATACTGTGCATCTCCCCCTTCATCAGATCGCTTTCCACAAGGAACTAGTGTTGATTCAGAATCTTCTATTGTAACACTTCCCCCTTCAGCAGGAGCTCCAATATTTGTAGGCAAATCATATGGAAATATCCCTGTTTCCTGTTCTGGATCATAATACACAACTGGCTGATCTTGAATAATTGGTTGTGTATGATTGGACGTCGGCGTATTAATCCCATCTTCTGAAATAGTAAATGAATACATAGCTGATTCATAGTTACGACCAGTATCAGTATCAAAGAATTTATAATAATAAGTTCCTATCGGAAATCCAGATAATGAGATATTGTAGTTTCCTTTTGCCCCCTTCGATATTAATCGTGGAGAATACGCTATATCACCATAACGTAATTCACCTTCACTTTTTCCAAAGTACAAAGAAAATCCTACATTTTCAATTGTTGCGTCAACTGAAACAATTCCAGAAAAAGTTACTGTATATTCTCCGGTAGATTGATCTTTTTCATATGATGGATTATTTGGTGTAATATGAATTGCTTTCTTTTGGTCTGCAGTAGAAAGCGGTTTTTCTGGTTCTTGGTTAATGGGTTTTTCCCCCAATGTTGTATATGTGATAGGCTGATATATTGTTTTTGTTAAAGAATCATCAACAAGTTGGAGATAGTAAGTCGTTGCAGGCTCAAGTCCTGTTACTACAATATCGGCTTGCATATCTTTCCAATTAGTATCGCTAAAACCATTTTCCAAAAAAGGATAAATTGCTCCCGTTATTTTTCCTTTGTCATTATCACGTTTACCTGGATCGAGAGATATAGTAAGGTTATCATTATGTCCGAAAGTAAGTGATACTAGTGACGATTTGTCAGACTTTGATTTCACCTTCCCTTTTATAGTAATACTTTTATCTGTTATTTCATATTGAGTAAGTTTTATATCAATATTGTTACCTCCAGAGACAACTGTTAATACTTTGTCCTTGACACTTTCAATAGGAGTAGCTGTTTGTGCAAACAGTTCTTTATTTATACCAAAGAGAGTCACTATAAATAATATAGCGATAATCAACATTTTTTTTATGTTCTGCATACTCTTAGTATACACAATATTATAAAAAAATACCACACAAGTGGTTTTTTTATAATAACTCATTATTCAGGTAGTTTCACTTTGGCTACAAGTTCATCAAACCCTGAATTAAATGTTAAAACACTTTCTTCAAATGATCTTAATCCAGCATTCACACTATCAATCACACTGGTAATTAATTTATCTGTTTCTCGAGCGTTCGGATCGAAAAATGATCGACTAATAATTGCTGAATTATATATTAAGGAAAGATTAGCATTATCTCTCGGATTATTATTCAACATATCACGCCGTGCTGGAGCATAGTACGTTCCATCGATCATATCTGATACAAAATCTTTATCTGCTATAATACTCATTACACCAAGCGCTGAAGGAAGGTTTTTACTAATAGAACTAACACCAATACTATACACCTTACCATAATTCGTTTTTCGAACATTTGGAGTATCCAATTGAGGAATTGCTGCCATAGCAAAATTCAAATTTGGATTTTTCTGTATAATGGTTTTATATTCATTTGGATAACCGAAATACATTGCTAATTTTCCAGCAGTAAACATATCAATATCTTTAACAAGTGATGTATTCCAGGTATAGAGATTACTTGATGGTTGTGCAAATTCGAGAAACCATGCCATCGTATCGGAAAATGCAGTACTATCATTAATAGTGCTCATCCATTTTTCAAGTGTATTATCAAAATAAACAAATTTTTCACCATTTTGGAGCGCTTTCATAATAACAATATCTTTGGCGTATGATATATTATTTGAAGATCCAAGTGCTGCCGCAGATTGTATAATACGCCCTGCGTCGTCAGATTTTGTTAATTTTTTAATATATTCATTAAACACATTCCATGTTGCAGGAGGGTCGAGAAGGTATTCATTTGAAAGAATATCTCTATTGTAAAACAATACCATTGGATCAATAAATAATGGTAAGGCAATAATCCCTTTTCCTACCATAAATTCCATTGCAGAATCAACATAGGTATTCATGTACGCTGAAGATGCATAATTTTCATATGGAATTATATAAAGTCGTTCAGTATTTTCAGCAACTTGCCCTGGAGCCATCATAAACACATCGGGACCACGTCCAATTGAAAATGCGTGTACAAGATCTGACTGAAGAGTTTCTGGTTTTTTTTCAACATAAGTTATTTTTAAATTTTTATTTTGTTGTTTAACAGAATTAAACATGTTGTTCATAAACCCGTAAGACATTGTTCCCCAAACAGTAATATCTCCCGTAAGACCGATTTCTGCCTTCTTATCTCCTGGAAGTTTTATTTTTCCAGAAAACATTAATACTCCAAGAGCAATTCCTAAACCAAAAACTATTAAAACAACCATTTGAACAATATTATTTTTGTCTTGCTTCATAAAA
>CALMMZ010000232.1 GCA_937868685.1 uncultured bacterium
GGTGTTATTCACCTAAACCAAACACTAGAAACAATCGAGGGAATAATGCCTGATGCTTATAACAACACTGATTATCACAGCCTGCCTCCAGGACGTTGAAGGTAAGCTTACTAAGGAATGCAAGGATCATCATGTTGACATATTTGATGAAAAAATGACAGTACCAAAGTGCCAATCGGAAGCAATGATTAACTTCCCAAAGTGGACAGAAGAACATCCCGGATGGTGGATTAAATCTTGGAGATGCACACAGACAGAAACAGATAACAGAAACGTACAAGAACAGGATATATAGGAATGGCGACAGTCACAGTTACAGCACACCACAATTCTTCTTGGAAACAAAAGAATGGTAAGTGGGTAAAGACAGCTGAAAGACCTGAATACAAGAAAGACCTGAAGGAATCTAGAAAAATCTCTAGTGATATTGGTAAGGCCTTTCTTAATAAGACAGCAAAGAAAAGTAAAAATTCCCATACAGATGGCAAGTCCCTTTATCTTCATGGTCATGAAATTGCAAAGCATGGTGAAAATGGTGCAGTACATGGAACAATGGCTGGTTTGCCAACAAAGACAACCAAAGATAGATTGAATGCAATTTCTAATGATCGTTTCCACACCAAAAAGGGCAAACACTATTATGGTGATAAGGAAATTGGTGAACGTGATTGGGTTCAGATCAAGGAAGCAATCAGAATCATGGTTGAAGGTGCTATCAAGGACCTGAAAACAAAAGACGAAGAAGAAAAGAGACTCCTAAAGACTGATAAACCTAAGAAGATTCTTACAGACAAAGAACGTGGTCAGTCTAAAGCATTGCAGAAAAAAGACTTGAAGGAAGGTTTATTCTCTAAAAATAAGTCATTGAAACCAACAAAGACAGGTATCAAAAGAGCTCTACAGAAAGATGCAGAAGAAAATTCTGGTCCTTCAGGTGATGATTATCAACCCACAAAGAAGGGTATTAAGTTGATCAAAAGATTGACTAATGAAGGTGCAATGCTAAGAGCTATAGGAAATAGAGTCAAAGCAAACCTAAGAGCTGATAAAGCACAAGCAAAAGATATGATTTTAAAAGCTGGTCCAAAGATTGGTGCGGCAGCTGAACGTGGTTTAGTTGGATTAGGTAGAGCTGGTCAAACCGCAATTAAGAAAACAATTTATCCTATAATGAAAAGAAATTTTCAGCGTGTGGATGAAGATCAAGAAACCGCTTCAAGATATAAAAAGGCCTTGGCAGATTCCAAAGGTTCAATTACACCAGAAGGTGAAAAACTAGTCACCGATAGAATTAAGAAATTGGAAAAGAAAACAGTTTCCGAATCTTTTAGTCGCACACTGGACAAGATTACTGGCAGATAAAAGAATCGTATAGTAAAAAATATCAAGCGTCAAAATTCAATGGTGTCAACATCATTAAGTAAAGTCGCAACAAACAATAAAAGACTACAACAATTGGGCAAATAAATGACACATATGTTCAAACTAATTAGAGAAGATGTAACAGACGTACAGGTACTTGTAGAAGAAGACAAGAGTACCGGAAAGAAAAATTACTTTATTGAAGGCATTTTCATGCAGGCAGAACGTCAGAATAAAAATGGACGTGTTTATCCTATGCGTGTGCTTCAAAATGAAGTCAATAGATATAACAACGAATATGTCCTAAAGAACCGTGCATTCGGCGAATTGGGACACCCAGATACACCTTCCATTAACCTTGATCGTGTATCTCATATGATTACTAGTCTAAGACCTGAAGGAAACAATTTCATTGGTAAGTCTAAGGTTCTAGACACTCCAATGGGAAATATAGTTAAAGGATTACTCGACGGTGGTGCATGTTTAGGAGTTTCTACTAGAGGCGTAGGGTCTCTGAAGGCTCATAACGGCTACCAATTGGTTCAAGATGATTTTAAGTTGGCCACAGCGGCTGACATTGTTGCAGACCCATCAGCACCAGATGCTTTCGTTAATGGCATCATGGAAAACTATGACTGGTGGTTAGATAGTGCAACAGGTGAATGGCATAAGAGATATATTGAAGAAGCAAAGAAAGAGATTAAAGCAGCTAGTAAATCTGATATTGAACGTGTAGCTATTAATCTGTTTGAACGATATGTCTCAAAGTTCTAAAAACAATAAATAAATAATCAATTAAGGAGTAATCTAAACATGGTCAAGTCATTACACGAAACAGCGAAGTCAATTTTGCTAAAAGAAGGTGAAGTTCCTTCTGTTAGCTCTTCTGACAATAATCCTGATCGCGATGCCAAGAGCTCAAACCCAAATATGGAGACTTTGCATCCAAAGACAAAGTATAGCGAACCAGATCCAAAGCATAATGATGCCGAAGACCTAGGTGGTGCTACTCCAACATCTACCGCTAAGGAAAACCTTGGTGCAAAAGCAGCAAAAGTAGGAAAAGACAAGAGCAAATCTGGTATTCCTTCAGTTGGACCAGAATCACCAAAGAAGCTTTCTGAAAAAGACGAAAATGATGACGATTCTGAAACCCTCGATGAAGAAATGGAAATTTCTGAAGAATTACAGGAATTCATCAATAATCTAGTCGCAGAAGGTTACTCAGACGAACAGATCGAGGAAGCAATTGCAGAAAACTTTGAATATATCGAAGAATCTGAAGAAGACCCACTAGATGCAGTCATTGCTGAAATGATTGAAGACGGTCTTTCTGAGGAAGAAATCGTTAATATTCTAAGTGAAATGTCTAAAGAAGAATCAGACGAAACAATTGCCGAATCAGTAAGAACACCAGCAGCAGAAGTTAGAAGATTTGTTGTTGAATCAGCAAAAGTCACAAACCTTGATGAAGACCTAAAGGTTATGTTTGAAGGGGAAGAATTCTCTCCTGAATTCTTTGCAAAGGCAAAGACAATCTTTGAAGCAGCAGTTAATTCTCGCGTAGAAGAAATCACAGATCGCATTCAAGAAAACTACGAAAATTACCTGAACGAAGAAGTAGCAAAGTTGGAAGAAGTTTATGCTTCTACACTTGAAGAAAGTGTACAGGAAATTGACGAAAAGGTTAACAACTACATGATCTATGTCACAGAACAGTGGCTAACAGAAAATGAAGTTGCAATTGAATCTGGTCTAAGAACAGAGCTTACCGAAGAATTCATTTCCGGTCTTCGCAACCTGCTTGCAGAACACTATATCGACATTCCTGAAGAAAAGGTTTCAGTAGTGGAAGAGCTTGGTAATGAAATTGAAAGCCTCAAGGAAAAGTTAAACGAAGAAATTAGCAAGAATGTTGAATTGTCAAACACACTCAACGAAGCAGTTAGAGAAGCAGTTATTTCCGAAGCTGCAGATGGTTTGACAGATACTCAAGCAGCTAAGTTAAAGACTCTTTCTGAAAATGTTGAATTCACTGATACTGAATCATTTGCTACAAAGGTTCAGACATTGAAGGAAAGTTATTTCCCTATTAAGACTGACAACAGCAAAGTCATTGACAAAGCAGAATCAGTTTCAAATGGCAAAGCAGAAGTGCTTACCGAAAACCTAAACGGACCAATGGCGACTTACGTTAAGGCTATTGGCGGAAAACTACCAAGATAACAATAAATGCGGGTCGCGGTGCTACCAACACCCACCCGCTCTAATACCTATTGGGAGGTATCAGCATGGATATATATAGATTTTATGTATATGCATATATTAGAGAAAAAGATTTAACGCCATATTATATTGGTAAAGGAACAGGGAATAGAATACACAAAAAACATAGAGGTATATCTATTCCCAAAAATGAAAGTTTAAGAATAATTTTAGAATCAAATCTTTCAGAAATAGGAGCATTAGCTATTGAAAGAAGATTGATTCGCTGGTACGGTAGAAAGAATATTGATTTAAATGGTATACTTTTAAATCGTACAGAGGGTGGAGATGGAGTTTCTGGCTATAAACATACCTTAGAGACCAGAAAAAGAATTTCAAAAGTTCTTAAAGGAAGTAAAAAACCAAAAAGAACTAAAGAACACTCTAAAAGATTAAGTTATAATGCAAAGTTTTGGAAAATAACATTTCCAAATGGAGAAATAAAAACTGTACTTAGTCTAAGAAAATTTTGTGCAGAAAACAAATTATGTGACAAAGCAATGAGAAATGTCGCTTATAATGTTCAAAATAGAAAACAACACAAAGGTTATAAGGTTAAACCTATAATCCAATAAAAAGAAAAGGAACTACAACTCATGTATTTAACAGAGGCGCTTGAAGACAAGTGGTCACCAGTCCTTGACCACGAAGGTCTTTCTAAGATTAAAGACCCATATCGTCGCGCGGTTACTGCTATCATTCTTGAAAACCAGGAAGTTGCAATGGCAGAAGAACGCAGACAACTAAATGAAAGTGCACCTACAAACTCTGGTGGTGGTCTTGGTTCTGGAACCAACGTTGGTTCTTACGACCCAATTCTTATCTCTCTAGTTCGCCGTGCTCTTCCAAACCTTATCGCTTATGATGTTTGCGGTGTTCAGGCTATGACTGGTCCTACCGGTCTAATCTTCGCAATGCGTTCTAAGTACAAGACAATGGGTGGAACAGAAGCTCTATTTAACGAAGCAAATACAGCATTTTCATCTACCAACGCTCTTGGTGCTAACGGTAACGTTTCTACCGGTTACGCAAACACAGACCCTGTTTATGACCTTTCAAGCGCAGGTGCTTACGGTCTAGGACGTGGTATGACTACAGCTCAGGCTGAAGCTCTTGGTGACGTTTCAACAAACCAGTTTGCTGAAATGGCATTCGCAATTGACAAGGTAACTGTTACTGCTCGCAGCAAGGCGCTAAAGGCAGAATACACCATGGAACTTGCACAAGACCTTAAGGCAGTTCACGGCTTGGATGCTGAAACAGAATTGGCAAACATTCTGTCAACAGAAATCCTTGCAGAAATCAACCGTGAAGTTATCCGTTCTATCTATATCTCTGCTACAGTTGGGGCACAGTATGGTGTAACAACCGCAGGAACATTCGACCTTGACACAGACTCTAACGGTCGTTGGTCAGTTGAAAAGTTCAAGGGTCTTATCTTCCAAATCGAACGTGAAGCGAATGCTATCGCAAAGGCAACACGTCGTGGTAAGGGTAACGTTCTGATCGTTTCTTCAGACGTTGCATCAGCTCTTGCTATGGCAAAGGTTCTTGACTACACACCTGCTCTAAGTGCAGACCTACAGGTTGACGACACCGGCAACACCTTTGCTGGTACAATCCACGGCAAAATCAAAGTTTACATCGATCCTTACTTCGGTGGTTCTGCAAACGGTAACGAACTTGTAACAGTTGGTTACAAGGGTTCTTCACCATTCGACGCTGGTCTATTCTATTGCCCATACGTTCCTCTACAGATGGTTCGTGCAATTGGTCAAGACACATTCCAGCCAAAGATTGGTTTCAAGACCCGTTATGGCATGGTTGCTAACCCATTTGCTACAACCGCTGGTGATGGTTCTGTCGCAAGCAGAATTACAAATGCTAACAACGCAAATATATATTACCGGATTTTCCGCGTGACCAACTTGAGCTGATTTGCGTAATTTCACTAAAAATGTGAAGTATATTACGCATAAAATACCATAATAATAATAAACATCACTACCAACTTGGGAGGGGGAGAAATCCCCCTCTTTTTTATTGCATAAATATAGGGTATAACACATAGGATCAACCCAATGACAGCAAGATCACCATTGACTGAAGTTCCAGTAAATACTAGTTTCCTCCAGTCAACTAAGTTTCAGTTTAGTTTTCCTACTCTGCCATTCTTGAGATATTTTGTTCAGGGTCTATCTATTCCTGGTGTATCAACTACAGCACCATCTGTTCCTTCTCCATTTGCTACAATGTATCGTCACGGTGATACATTGGTATTTGATCCACTGACTGTTACAGTTGTTATCGATGAAGACCTGAGAGTTTGGGAAGAAACATACAAATGGTTAGTTGCATTAACCAAACCACAAAATTTCCGTCAGTACATTAGAACAATCAATGGAAATGAAACACCATACCATGATGGTATCCTAACTATGCTGACCAATGCAAACATTCCCAATATTCGATACAAGTTTACCTTCTGTCACCCACTTTCTATCAGTGCAATTCAGTTCACTCCTTCCGATTCTGCGGACGTTATACTGACAGCAGATATTGTTTTCAGATATGATCAAATGGAAATAGAAAGATTACCAATTACTAGTTGACATACTGTCTGGAATACTGTATAATTAGACTTTAATGTTGAAAGGTGACACATGATTCCTCCAGTTAAGATTGACGATTTGATGGTGATGTGGGAAAAGGATGCAAAGGTGGATCCACTTGATCCTGGAGCATCTATGGCAGACATTCCCAGACTCCATGCAAAGTATCTCCGAATACTTACCTACCACAATCTCATGGTAAAGAAGTACAACAAAGAATTCAATGAATTGAAAAAGGTAAAATGGGAATACTACAACGGTGATCTGAATAATCCGGAAGACTTAAAGAAGCATGGCATGGAACCACAACTGAAGAAAATTCTAAGGCAGGATATTCAACTATATATTGATGCAGACAAAGACTTGAATACAGCATTGGCAAGAAAAGCAAACAACCAGGAAATTGTGGATGCCTGCACATATATCCTGAAAGAATTACATAGCAGGACATTTCAAATAAAGTCTATAATCGAATGGACAAAATTTACTGATGGAACATAAGTGAAAATAAGAATAGTAAACGTAAACGAATCATACATCAAAGTGAATTGTGAACCAAGCATTGCTTATGAAATAAGTGATGCTTTTACCTTTATGGTTCCAGGAGCACATTTTTCACCAAAATATAGATCGAGAATTTGGGATGGTAAAATCCGATTGTTCTCAGTAGCAACAGGACTTCTATATAGAGGTCTTGTGCAGAAGCTTATCAACTTCTGTGTTGATAGAGATTATGAATACGTTTACGACAATGAGTCTTACGATACTGAATTTTCCTTAAAGGAAGCGGAAGAGTATATCAAGAAACTGAATCCGGTACATGATGCAAGAGACTATCAGATTGATGGTTTCATGCACGCAATCAGGATGGGTCGTTCTATTATGCTTTCTCCGACTGCATCTGGTAAATCATTTATCATCTACCTGATTGTCAATTACCTACTTGAAAAGCAAGGACACGAAAGAGGTCTGGTTATTGTTCCCAAAATTTCATTGGTTGAACAGTTATATACAGACTTTGAGGATTATTCAGTAAACAATAAATTCGACACGGAGAAAATGTGTCATAAGATATACCAAGGGGCAGACAAAAAGTCTACTAAACCAATAACTATTTCCACTTGGCAATCAATTTACACCCTACCTAAGTCTTACTTCCACCAATTTGATTTTGTCATTGGTGATGAAGCACATGAATTCAAAGCAAAGTCTTTGATTCACATTATGACCAATCTCGAAAATGCTTCTTTCAGACTTGGCACCACAGGAACACTTGATGGCACCAAAACTCACGAATGGGTTTTGGAAGGTCTGTTTGGTCCCACAAGACGTGTCATTTCCACCAAGGAATTGATGGATCAAAAGCATGTTGCAGACTTCAATATCAAATGCTTATTGCTGAAGCATCCTGAAGAAGCATGTAAGGCTGCAAAAAAGTTTAGTTATCAGGAGGAAATGGACTACATTGTAAGGAATGAAAACAGAAACAATTTCATCAAGAACCTTGCATTGTCCTTGAAAGGTAACACTCTCATACTATATCAATATGTGGAGAAGCACGGAAACATACTATTCAATCTTATAAATAGTGAAAATAAGGGCAGGAAGGTATACTTTGTTCATGGAGGAACAAAGGTACAGATACGAGAACAAATCAGAGGGATTGTTGAAAAGGAAAATGATGCCATCATTGTTGCTTCATATGGCACATTCTCAACAGGAATCAATATCAGAAACCTGCACAACGTAATCTTTGCAAGCTCATATAAATCTAGAATCAAAAACTTACAGTCGATTGGAAGAAGTCTTAGAAAGTCCGATACGAAATCTAAGGCCACTCTATATGATATTGCAGACGATCTAAAATACAAGAATCGCGAAAATTATACACTGAAGCAATTTTCAATCAGACTCCAATTGTATATGGAGGAACAGTTCGACTTCAAGTTGTATAAAATCTCTTTAAAAGGATAACAATAATGGAGATGCTACCACCAGAGGAATTAAACCAGATCAAATTCATTAGAATGAACAATGGAGAGGATATTATCTCCAAGGTATCTAAAATGGTTAAAATTGAGAATGGTAAGACACACTATTACTTAGACAAACCTCTTAAAATCATCTATACTGTTAGACAGAGCTCGCCACAATCAGATGCTTTGGTAATTACTCTTGTCCAGTGGATTTTTGATTATGTCAGTGAGACTCAAAGTTTCTCAGTCTTGGAAGATAACATTATGACTCTATCCAATCCTTCTGCGGAAATGCTCAAGTATTATACTGAAGCAATTGAGAAGTACAATAATAGGAAAGATACCAAGAGAAACAAGATGGTTTCCAGTAATGTGGAACCAGATAATTCATTTGATAGTTTAACAGATGAAGAATTGGATGCTCTGGAATCTATACTGAATGAAATGCTACCAGATAAATCAAAATTACATTGAGGATAACATGACTAAGGAAAACTTTATAGACATAGATGAAGATGATGATGATTTTGGATTCTCATTTGCATCTGAGGATGAAGTCCTATCAACCAATATTACCTACTCTAGTATGAGTGAGGAAGTGGAAGCCTTAAAGTCTAGATTGAGAACACTAAGGAAAATCTTTATGCCATTACTAGAAAAACTAGTGGATGAACCAGATAAGGTATTCATCAAATGGCCTAATAGGAAGGATATAGTGGATAAACAGATCAAGAGATTGAAGGATTTAACTAGCGTCTAAGCTACCAGCTAAGCCATCATTATTAATCGGTACATAGCCAATGTATCAGTTGTCAAGCGAAATGTCAAGGGAAAAATGCATGTCACACGAAAAAAAGAAATCCATACATTATGTTAATAACCAAAAACTAGCAGAGGAAATCTCTAAGTATAGAGAATCCGTGGAGAAAGCGCAGAAAGAAGGAAAACCTGAACCAAGGATTCCTGATTACATTGGGAAGTGTATTTGGGACATTGCAGAGAAGTTGTCCACAAAACCATGCTTCATAAACTATTCCTTCCGTGATGAAATGGTTTCAGATGGGATAGAAAACTGTTTCCTGTATTTCAAGGATTATGATCCAAATTTCATCAGTGAGACCTCTGCGGCAAAAGGAACAGGTCCAAATCCATTTGCTTACTTTACTCAGATCATTTACTATGCGTTTATTAGAAGAATCAACAAGGAAGAAAAGAACAGATATATCCTTTATAAAAACTTCAATGAGACCTTATCCCATGTGGATCCTGCACTATTAGCAGATGGTGATAATAGGGAAGTTATTCCTACTCAAATGTACGAAAACATTAATACCTTTATGAAGAAGTTTGAGGAAAAGGAAAAGATGAAAAAGTTAAAGAGGAAAAATCAAAAGTAAGAATATTCTATTGACATTTTTTTCTGATATTGTATAATGTATCAAGAAACGGAATTAAAACCATGAATAACAAGAGTTCATATGTTCCACATCAAGTGGCACAGTTAATTGACAGTATGCTTTCCAAGGATGATAATGTATATCTCCGCGGAAACTATAGAGCTCGTCTGGATATTATCCAAGAGGAAATAAACAAGGCGATCCGAAAATATGATTATGAGTTGCAGCTATCGGATGCATCAAAACAAAAAACGAAACGAGCTTAATTATGAGATATATTATTGCACTATTAATTGTTATGATCACTACCAATGCATTTGCTGCCCAGGAAGCAGGATCCATAAATCTTCCAAATTACTGGAAGCTTATAAAGTACAACAAAGATAATAGTAGTGAATTTTCACATTGTTCTATAATGAATGAATGGGTTCCATCAACGGAATATAATAAGAAAAGGATGCGAGCATCGGTTCTTCATTTTGCGTTGAAAGTATATAAAGGAAAGAGTATGGAATTGCTTTTGGGTGGTTCTGGTTGGGAATTAAATCCCGCTACAAAATATACAATCAAAACTATAACATCCGATGGACAAAGTTGGGTCTTTGACCGGGTTACAGCAATAGATCAATCAATTCTATCTGCAATATTTACCCCTCAAGATGGTAAATGGTATTCATCCATGATGAGATCAGATTCAGTTGAATTTCTCATAAATGGACAATCTATCGGACAATTTACACTTGAAGGATCACGCATTGCATTTTCGGAACTATTGAATTGTTGGTCTTCTAGTCTAGATACGCAGAAATTTGATCCTTCATTTGGAGGTAATAAGTGAGCAAGCTTGCAATTATAACTGATACACACCATGGAGTAAGAAACGATAGTCCAGTTTTCCATGAATACTTCGACAAATCATTTAAGTGGTTTTTTGAGGAAATAGACAAACAAAACATTGAACACATCATCCACGCAGGTGATGTGGTAGACAGAAGAAAGTATGTAAACTATGTCACAGCACACAAACTCAGAACTCAGTTTCTGGATCCAATCGATTCAAGACGTATAGAGACACACATTATCTGTGGTAACCATGACGTAACGTATAAGAATACAAATTACATTAATGCCTTGGATGAATTGATTGGTGATCGCTATCCTTCCATTCATTTGTATATCAACCCAGCAATGATCAACATTGACGGTCTTGATATTCAGTTGCTTCCCTGGATCAATCAGGAGAACTGGGCAGATTCACACCACACCATTCAATCAACCACATCTGAAATTTTGATTGGGCATCTTGAGTTGCTTGGGTTTGAGTTGTTCCGTGGTGTCACATCCGATCATGGTGAAAGCAAAGAATTGTTTTCAAAGTTTGATATGGTAATGTCAGGTCACTATCACCACAAATCAACGGTAGACAATATACATTATCTTGGTGCATTTACTGAACATACCTGGAGCGATTATAATGATCCTCGAGGTTTTCATATCTTTGACACTGATACACGCAAATTGGAATTCCATCAAAATCCATTTGTGATGTTCAAGATGATATCCTATGATGACGTTAAGTATCCAGATATAATGGAGAAGATAGCACAGAAGGATTATTTCTCATACAAAGATTCCTACGTTAAAATCGTATGTGTGAACAGAACTAATCCATATGCATTCGATTTGCTTTTGGATAAGTTGAATAATGTTGGTGTGGTAGATATTTCAATCGTGGAAGACCTGGGTATTAATTCTGACACTGGTGTTGAAGAAGACTTTGATCAAACACAGGATACATCCGCAATCCTTTCCAATTACATAAAAGGATTGACATTACCCGTTGATAATAGTATAATGATAAATTACATGAAAGAGATTTACTTGGAAGCAATTAGTCAGGAACACGTAGAATGATACAGCATAAACATTTAATTGTCAGAGCGGAAGTTAATTCCCCACCACTAGCAGATCAAAAGGATCTTGTTGGGGACAACATTGTTCAATTAATCAGTGATTTAGGTATGAAAATTTTATCTGGTCCTCATGTTGAATATGTTAATGTTCCTGGTAATGCAGGTATGACAGCAGTTTGTATTATTGAAACTTCGCACATAGCAATGCATGTTTGGGATGAAGTGGAACCAGCACTACTACAATTGGATGTCTATAGTTGTAGTTCATTGGATGAACAAATTGTATTTGATTGGTTGAAGTTTTTCGATCCAGTGAGAATTGAATATAAGTATCTTGATAGAGAACACTTTTTACAACTGGTTAAGGATGGAACATTAGAAAAGAAGGATGGTTCTTTTGTTGTTTCACCAGGAGTAGAAATGTCCGAGAAAGATGATTAAGGGAAATGAATGTTAGTATTGCAGACAATAAGATGGAAGAATTTTCTAAGCACGGGAAATGCCTTTACTGAAATACCTCTCAATGAAGAATCAACTACACTAATCATCGGTGAAAATGGAAGTGGAAAGTCAACGATAATGGATGCGTTGACTTTTGTTTTGTATGGCAAACCTTTTCGCAAGATTAACAAACCAGGTCTTGTAAATAAAATCAACAACAAGAACTGCGTGGTTGAAATAGAATTTTCTATTCACAACAAAGAATATAAAGTGATCCGAGGTATCAAACCAAACATATTTGAGATTTGGTGTGATGGTGTCTTTATCAATCAAGACAGTGCATCTAGGGATTATCAAGACTATCTTGAAAAGTTTATCCTCCGAATGAACTATAAAACGTTCACTCAGGTCGTTATTCTAGGTTCAGCAGCATTCGTTCCTTTCATGCAGTTGACACCAGCAGATAGAAGACAGGTGATTGAAAACCTACTTGATATCCAGGTCTTCTCCACAATGAATATGATCATCAAACAGAAGTATCAGGTCAACAGAGAGGAACTTGAAAAAAACAAGATTGAGTCTTTGGGTAAAGTCAACAACAAAGACTACATGGAGAAAAATCTTGAAAGTCTAAGAAAGAATACAGAATCTCAGATGGAAAAACTTAAAAAGGAAAGTGACGAATACCAAGAGGCAATCAATACTCTTTTGGATGATACAAATCTCTTTGAGCACAAACAAGATAGTGTTTTGAAGACTTATAAGGAACTTTTGGATAAAGATTTTGTAAAGACAAAGAATGAGTATGTTAAAGTCCAGGTAAAGATTGAATCAAACTTGAATAGACTCATTAAAGACATGAATATTTTTCATCAAGACAATTGTCCGACATGCAAACAGTCAATTGCAACCAATCACAAGGAGATTGCACTTGAGGAAGCAAACCTAAAGAAAATTGAGTATGAATCGGCACTGGAATCTATTGCCAAGAAATTGGAACATTTGGATAATATGATTGCTGAACAAAATGATGTAAATGCTCGTTTGGTTAAATTTAACAACGTAATATCTTCCAACAAATCGGAAATCAGATCACTGGAAAGAATGGTTGCTGCGATAAAAGATAACTTGCAATCGTTCAAGAATTCTGATATACTGATCGAAGACAATGAAAAACAACTGGAAATTATTACAGAGGAAATCTTGTCTCTGGAAAAGAAAAAACAGGAACTATTGGATGAAAGACAGTTGATTGATACTGCTACCATGCTACTCAAGGATGGTGGTATCAAAACAAAGATCATCAAACAATATCTTCCTATTATCAACCAGAAGATCAACAAGTACCTAATGAAAATGGGATTCTTTTGTAGTTTCAATTTGAATGAAAACTTCGAGGAAGTGATTCAATCAAGGTACATGGATGAATTCTCTTATCACAATTTCAGTGAAGGTGAGAAGGCAAGAATCGACCTTGCAATTCTTTTTGCATGGCGAGAAGTTGCACGAAAGAGAAACAGTGCAAATTGTAATCTGCTAATTTTCGATGAAATCTTTGATAGTTCCCTTGACGCAAAGGGAACAGATGATTTTATGACTATTATGTTAAGTCTTACCTCTGGTGAGAATGTAATTGTTATCAGTCACAAAACAGACCAGATCATTGACAAGTTTAGAAAGACATATAAGGTCACCAAGGTCCAAAATTTCAGTCGTGTTGCAGAGCACTAAATAAATGAATTATTATTTGTGCATTTAGCTAAAAAAGCACTTAAATTTCACGCAGAAAGGACATAACATGTCTAAGCTACCGTATGATAGTTTTATATCAGCATTGAATAACTACCAAACTCTGGATATTCTATCGGAGTCATTGGGAACAAATCAATCAGAAGTTATCAAGTGGGTACTAACTATGCAGCAAGAAGCATATAGAGAGTTTGCAAAGTTTGCATTCCTATACATTTCATTTCTTGCTTATCCATTTATCTCCAAATGGGCCCCAGCAGCAAAATTGTGCTAAAGAAGGATTAGATCATGGCAAAACGAAACAAGAAAGCAACTTTCAAAATCAATAAAGGTAGTCCAGATAGAAACATGGCAAAATATCATATTGGGAAACCAGTTTTGCCATGGTATCTGCATGTTCAAATGGAAGATTTGAAAGACATGCAAGAGAAGATCAAGGTTGATACAGGTCAAGGTGATACAATTAGAATTGAATAGGTGATGTATGGCATGGTACGACCATGAGGAACTTAAGAATCCGGAACACAGAAGCACAAGATACAAGTTTACATTTTCAACATATTACTCCACTAAAGAATTACAGGATGAATGGGATTCCCTAAACGAAACTCAGAGACATGAATATATTGATGTTACACCACGTTGGTTGTTGGATCAAGTATCCATGCATTCTGGTGGTGCAATAGGTGCAGATTCATTCTTTGGTGCATGTGCTCGCGCTGTTGGACATAGGGTAATTCATCATTCTTTTGAGGGTCATGCAACGAAAGTTCCAATCAATGAAATATATCGGCATTCTCAACATGATCTTGAGGAAGCAACTCTTGCAACTGTTTTAGCAGCACAAGTATTGCAGAGAAACTTAGGTAAGGATCAATATGTAAAAAAGTTGATTCTTCGCAATTCTCTTATAATCAAACATGCTTCAATAGTTTTTGCCGTTGGATATATTAATAGAGACGGAATTAAAGGTGGAACAGCATGGGGAGTAGCTATAGCAGCACAAGATAAAATTCCTACATATGTTTATGACATGAATACTAGATGCTGGTACTCATACATTCTGGATGATAATAAACTAAAGAGTATTCCTGTCACTGGAGATAATTTGCTTATTAGAAATGCTGACTATGCAGGTATAGGTTCCAGAAAACTAACAGAAGATGGTGAGCAAGCAATTAAGAATTTGTATGTGAGATATTTGAATGAAAAACACTAAATTGATGGAAAGTCCTGTCAACAAAACCTTTGAGGAGATTTTGGTGATGGATGATGATTCATTTACACAATGGGTAATAGATTTACGTGAAACGGTGGTGGACCTTTGGGACAACGAAGGACTGCCACCCAAAGTTGGTTATAGCAAGGAAGAAATCATCGATAACTTCAAAAAGATGATTGCATACCCAGTCAATGAAATTGAGATTGAGAAGGATGTTATTCGTAACACAACCATTCTTGGCAATGCAGTCAATGAGTGGTTTCCTACTATGATGAAGACCAAGATATCCTATAGCTCAAAGGGTAATGCAAAGTCAATTTATGACTATTTCAAGGAACCAGACCTTCTGGAAACATTCATAACATATGCAAAGAGACATTTTAAGAGAGATAGTTTCTATCACTATTCAAACCCAATTAGTGTTGGTGATGTATTAACATTTGGTCAAAAACCATATGTTGTGACAACACCAGAAGAATTCCGTGATTGGTTTGAAAAAAATGGAATGAGAAACAAAAGTGAGTATGACTATTGGTTATGCCCAGTGAAGGAGAAGTCTGCTTATTCGGGATACAATACTGATCTAAGCAAAAAGCAAAACTTGTTTGTTGATGGGGATTTTAAGGCACCTCGAAGATGCAAAACAAATGTTGATAAAACCCGTTCTAATAAATACTCGATTAGATTATATAAGAGGGGCCAGAAATTGTTCCCTATTGGGTTGAAGGCGTTTCGTGTGTCTTTCTGTCAGTATGCAGTTAATTTTCCACCTCTAACAGCAAGGTACCTATATGAACGTTTTACTAAACATATACCAAAAAATTCACAGGTTTATATATATGACCCTTCAATGGGCTGGGGCGGTAGGTTGGTTGGTGCTTTGTCTAGCACCTTGGATCGGAATGTTTGCTATGTGGGGACTGACCCTAACACTGATCACAATATTTCGCACGGTGTCACTAAGTATCACCAGATTGGTGAATTCTTTAACAAGAATGTACGAATCAGTGGTTCTTTGTTTGGTAGACACCATAAGTTTGATATTTTCCAAGATGGGTCGGAAGTAATTTCTGAAAACCCAAAGTTTCAGAAATACAAAGGTAAACTGGACTTGGTGTTTACAAGTCCACCATATTTCAATAAGGAAGTTTATTCAGATGACGAGGAGCAATCCTGTCATAAGTTTGAGAATTATGAAGCGTGGAGAGACGGGTTTTTAAAACCAACTTTGGCCACATGTGTAGAATATCTTAAGCATGATCGTTATCTGTTATGGAACATTGCAAATATTGTCCTAGCAGGAAACATGCTTCCTCTTGAAGAGGATTCAAAAAAGATATTAGAAGACCTTGGGATGCAATATGTCACAACTATCAAGATGACACTTGCTCAGATGCCAGGATCAAATCGATTGGAGGAAACAGGTGAAATTGAGTCTGTACGAATTAATACAGTCTTTGGTGAGATTACCAAAGAAGTCCCAGTTACAAAGGGACAGATGAAAAACTTTGTAAAGATTAAGGACAAAAAGAATAAAAACATGATGCTCAAATATGAGCCAATTTTTTGTTACTACAAACCATAAGCATACTGATTAAATTTCTTTCTCCGGAAGAAACTTTGTTTCTTGCCAGTAATCATTCTTGGTGAGAAACTTTGTTTCTTCTGAATACTATTATATGTGAAAAATGCATAGCAGTCATGCAGGATTGTATGTTGCATCTGACGCAATAATCGTTTATTATAAAGACTGAAATTTTGCAATGGAGAACGTGATGGCAATGCCCGTCGAGAAAATCAACACTACAGATAAATTCCAAATTAAGTCTCAATTGGCACGGTTGCTCGCAATTGAGAACATTTCTATCCGTCACGAACCTTCTTTGAAGACCGCAGGTTTTGACGTTAAAAATCGTGTCCTCTACATTCCTAACTGGACAGGCATTTCAGAATATCTTTATGATATGTTGCTGGTGCATGAAGTCGGTCATGCTCTTAACACTCCCACAGAAGGTTGGGGTGAGGCGATTGATTCGATTGCCGCAAAGAACGGTCAAGACAAAAATATGCGAGCAAAGGCATCTATCAAGGACTTCCTGAACGTTGTGGAAGATGCTCGAATTGACAAACTGCAAAAGCGTCGTTATCCTGGTTCAAAGTCTGACTATATTGTCGGTTACAAAGAACTTTTTGAACGTGACTTTTTCGGCATCAAGGGTAGGAATGTTGATGCATTGTCATTCATTGATCGTGCAAACATTTACTTCAAAGCAGGTGCACATATCATCGTAAACTTTTCTAATGAAGAAAAGGTTTTCATCAAGCGTATGGAACGTCTCGAAACATTCGAGGAAGTTATTGCTCTTACGGCCGAAATTTACGAATTCTCAAAGCAGAATTGCACAACTAATTCCAATCACTACATTGAAGATGAAAACGGTGACGTATTCATGGAAATGGATGATGAAACTGAAGGTGAAGACAATTCAGAAGAAGGTGGTGAAGACGAATCAGAAGAAGGTGGTGAAGACGAATCAGAAGAAGGTGGTGAAGACGACGGCGAGGCCGCTGATGGTGATGATCCAGGCGATTCGGAAGATGGCAAAGATTCTGATTCAGGTGATGCAGAAGACGATGAAGATTCTGAAGAAGATCAAAGTGGTGAAAAGTCTAAGTCAAACAAAGGTCACGGTGGTGATCTGAAGGACGACGACATTGTTCCCGAAAGTTTGACGGAACAATCCGCACGCAAGTCTGTGGAATCGATTGTTGATTCTTCTTCAAATAAAATTTTACATGTTAAACTTCCTACTTTTAATGAAAAGGTAATTCAGGACTATAAGATTGTTCTTCCTCGTATGCGTAATGCCGCATCTGTATCTAGATCGTACAAGTATAGCTATTCTGATAGCTCCACTTATGGTACTCGTATGAATGAATTGGATGTGGAATTGCAAGAGTGGAAGATGCGTGAAGGCAAGACAATTTCTTTCATGGTGAAAGAATTTGAAATGCGCAAAGCAGCAGCAACTTATGCGAAAATTGCAACTGCTCGTACTGGTGTAATCGACACAAATCGTTTGCACTCATACAAGTATAATGATGATATTTTCCGTCGTGCTATGACAATCCCCAAGGGTAAGAACCATGGTTTTGTTATGCTGATCGACTGGTCAGGTTCGATGCAAGGAAACATCAAATCGACTTTGAAGCAGTTGTATACCCTTGTAATGTTCTGTAAGAAAGTTCAAATTCCTTTTGAAGTGTATTTCTTTAGATCACGCAATGTTGCATGTCCCGATGATGTGCAATTACCACAATCTTATGGTGCAAATGAATTGGTGTTTTCTGCGTTTGCAGTTTGCAACATTCTTTCTTCTCGCATGAATGCGAATGAATTGAATGAAGCAATGCGTTTGATGTACTACAACGGCCAATTGCGCATCGGTGTTGACACCTTCACTAGCACACCTCTTAATCAGTCTATTTTGGTTCTTGACAAGATCGTCAATGAATTTCAAAAGAGAAACAAGATTCAGATTGTGAGCACTATCATTCTGACTGACGGTGAGTCTGATGTTGTAGGTTCATGGGGTCAGCAAAATCGCGTATATAACGATCAAACTGGTCGATGTGATTATGCAAACTATATGTTGGAGGATCCTCAAACTAAGCAAACATACTTTATCGACGCAAGCAAACGAGGATGGGAGCGCCGTGGTGTGACTGAAACGTTCTTGAAAATTCTTAAGTCGAGAACCAACAGTCATTTGATTGGTTTCTTCATTGCTTCTCGTCAAGGTGAAGTTGAAGAAGTTATGAGTGGTGATCATATGACACCTGATCAAATCAAGTTCTGGAAAGATAATCACTATCTGGGTCTGAAGAATGCTGGTTATGATGAATATTTTGTAATTAATGTTTCTGCAATGGACCGTTCAGCAAAGATGGATGAAAACATTCCTATTAGTTCCAACATGTCCATGAAGCGCGCTGCAAAGGTGTTTCAGAAGTTTACAGAAAACAAAACAGTAAACAGATCGATGCTCACTAACTTTATCAAGTGGATATCATCTGATATTGTTTAGAAAAATATTCTACGTCCAGGGGGGAAAAAGCAAAAATATTTCCCCTGGACCACTTGCAAAACCACTATATCTATGTTATTATAAGTCACAATTATGAAAGGAAAAGTGACCTATGGCACGACAAACTCGTGAAGATTTTTTGAATGCGGTGCAAAAGGTTCTTGGCAATGTCGAGACTGTATCCCGCGACGATATTGAAAAAGTTTGCAATAAGACTGGATTAGTATCCCCTCAGTGGTTGACATCCGATGCTGAAGCTCGAGTTTCGCGTGGTGTCTATCGTCTTCCTTCCAAGGAAGCAGTCAAATCAAAGTCTGAAAAGACGACTAAAGTTTCCAAGAAAACTAAACTAGCAAAAATTCAATCGGACGTTCCGGTTGTTAAGAATGATTCCATTTCTACTGTTGGAATGATTGCTCGCGCTAAACCCGAACTTGAAATTACACATCACGACGGTGTGTCTCTCGTTCCTGAAAAGACAAAGGGTTATGTTCCCTTCGGTCATTTCAATGACGTTCGCACTATTATCAAGTCGGGCGAATTCTATCCCGTATATGTAACTGGTCTTTCTGGTAACGGTAAAACTGTTATGATCGAACAGGTCTGTGCGGCAGAGAAGCGGGAGATGATCCGCGTGAATATCATCGCACAAACTGATGAAGACGATTTGCTTGGCGGTTTCCGTTTGATGGACGGAAAGACTGTTTGGCAAAATGGTCCTGTAGTTGTTGCAATGGAACGCGGTGCAGTCCTATTGCTCGACGAGGTCGATCTTGGTACTGAAAAGCTTTTGTGTCTGCAACCCGTTCTTGAAGGTAAGCAAATTTACCTAAAGAAGATCAACAAGATTGTAAAACCCGCACCTGGATTTACGATCATTGCAACTGCAAACACCAAGGGTAAGGGTTCTGAAGACGGTCGTTTCATTGGTACAAATGTTTTGAATGAAGCATTCCTGGAACGTTTTACTATCACACTTGAACAGGAATATCCTGCGTCTCGTTACGAAACTAAGATTCTCAACAACGTCCTTGCAGCAAAGGAAATTGAGGATGCTCAGTTTGTAAGTCTGCTTGTCAATTGGGCAGAAATTACTCGCAAGTCATTTGCTGAAGGTGTTGGTACGGAAATTATTTCTACTCGTCGTCTGGTGCATATTTGTCAGACTTACTCAATCTTTAAGGATAAGGAAAAGTCTATTACTGCGTGTTTGAATCGTTTCGATGCTGACACAAAGCAATCGTTCCTATCTCTTTACAAGAAACTTGACGAGAGTATGAATGCACCACCCAAAAATGAGGAAAATAATGTTCCGAAGACGGATAGCGATCCTTTCCCATTCTAAGAATTAGCATCCCAAGCTTTTAACTTGGTAAATGCTATGTGGTACTGGCGGCTGTTTGGTCACTTGTCGCCGGTACCACTTTTTGTATGCGTATAGTGACATTAACAAGGAGAACTACATGAGTCAATTAACTCGAATTGCAAAGCACCTTAGACGCAACACCGACGGTCCAGGTATCACACCAGGAAAGTTGGCGTTTTTGGCGGGAGTGCCCAAGAAGGCAGTATATCGCAGAGTTTCTGATCTTCGCAACGTTGAAGGCAAGGAAATTTATAGCAATACTCGCGTGGTAAATGGGCGCAAGCGCATGTTTTACCGAATTGCGTCTTAATTTGGTATGATACCTCAAAGGGAGACTTCGGTCTCCCTTTTTTTGTTTTACGTGTGAATTTTTCGTTATGGAGGAGGACTATATACTAATGGGCATCTGAAAGACCCATTATAAAGTATGGAGAAGTATAATATGGAAATTTCCATTTTAGCGGAAGACTTGCGAAAGGTTAAACTATTTGTTGCCACCCCAATGTATGGTGGACAGTGTTTTGGAATGTATACCAAAGCAGCATTAGACCTGCAAATGATCTGCGCTCATAGAGGAATAGAAGTCAAGTTTTCTTTCCTGTTCAATGAAAGTCTAATTACAAGAGCAAGAAACTATATGGTAGATGAATTCCTACGAAGCGGGTTCACTCATATGCTTTTCATTGACTCGGACATTAATTTCAACCCCGAAGACATTTTGACATTGATTGCACTTGATAAGGACATTATTGGTGGTCCTTATCCTAAGAAGTCAATCAATTGGGGTGCTATCTGGAAAGGTTGCAAGAAAGTGTTAGCACAACCCAATTTTGATGAATCCAAATGGAACCCTGGAGAGTTAGAAGGCCTCGCCGGGGATTATGTATTTAATCCTGTTCCTGGAACAAAAGAATTCAGAGTTACTGAACCTCTTGAAGTAATGGAAATTGGTACAGGTTTTATGATGATCAAGAGGTCAGTCTTCCTCAAATTCAAGGATGAATTCCCACATCTATCATATAAACCAGATCACATCGGACAACCAAACTTTGATGGATCAAGATACATCCATGCATTTTTTGACACAGTTATTGATCCCAACACCCACAGATATTTGTCAGAAGACTACATGTTCTGTCAATACTGGAGGTCTATCGGTGGTAAGATTTGGTTGTGTCCATGGATGAAGACTACTCACATTGGTACATATGGGTTCCAAGGTGACATGCCAAAAATTGCTGCAATAACCGGAAGTTTGTAGCACACTCGTTTTTACTAAACATATAAGAAGATTATAAGGAATACAAAATGAGAAAAGTGATTGGACTGCTAGGTTTTGCCGGCAGTGGTAAAGGAACTGTAGCTGATATTTTGGTGGATCAATATGGTTATACCAAAATATCAATTGCTGATTCAGTAAAGGATGTTGCATCTGTTTTATTTGGATGGCCCCGAGACTTACTAGAAGGTGACACAAAAGAAAGTCGTGAGTTTAGAGAAACAAAAGACTTATTTTGGACTCGCAAACTGGGTTATGATTTTACACCAAGAATGGCACTCCAGAAGATTGGTACTGAAGCAGGTAGGGAAGTGTTTCATCCCGATCTGTGGATTTTTACTCTTGAGAAAAAACTGGAATATTCAAACAGAATTGTAATTGCAGACACAAGGTTTCCTAACGAGATTCAATTCCTGAAAAATAAAGGTGCTCAAATTGTAACTGTTACAAGAGGAAATTATCCAGAATGGTATGCCTGGGCAGTAAAACAAAACAGACGAGAACTTTGTTATGATCATATGCAGCAATACTATCCCGACGTTCATATTTCCGAATGGGCACGGTTAGGAACAAAGGAAGACTATATTATTCCAAATGAAGGTGATCTAAAAGATTTGGAAAGAGAGGTAAAATTGTTCTTGCAATGGAAACCAAAACGTGATATTATGACACTATCTGAAAATAAGGAGAACATTTATAATGAAACTATCTGAGCAAACAATTAATGTCCTGAAGAATTTTGCTAATATCCATTCCCGCATTGTGCTTGAACCAGGAAAGGTTCAGAAGACACTCGCGCCTGGGGATATCATCATGGCATCTGCAAACCTGGAAGAGATTACAGATCATAAGTTTGGAATTTATGACCTCAATCAGTTTCTGGGAAACATTGTTACACTGAAGGATCCTGAACTTGAATTTGGTGACAAGTTTGTTACTATTTCATCAGGAAGAATCAAGATGAAGTACCATGCATGTCCAACAGAATTGATTGAGGATTCTGATAATGCATTGATCAATCGTGAAGTAAAGGTGGACAATCCGGACGTGACGTTTACACTTGCCGGTGATGTATTAAATAACATTCTTCGCCTCGCATCGATGAATGAACTACCTCATTTGTCAATCCTGAGTGAAAGTGGTGAGTTGAAGTTGAGAGTGCATGACCGAGAAAATGATACGTCAAACTTTGTTGACGTTGATCTTGGAACACATGATGAAGACTTCGTTGCAACATTCAAGGTAGAAAATATCAAACTTATTGCCGATGATTATGTTGTCGATCTTTTGGTTGGTAAATTCGCAAGATTTACTGGTCAGACAAAAGGTGTGACATATTTCGTTGGCTTGGAGACAAATGATGAGTAAAGACAAATCAAAAAAGAAACCAAAGGTTGAAAAACCAAAAGGTGGATTGGCATTGTCAGAAGACAGATACCTTCTTAGGAAGGAAATGCCTGCTTCTGCATTGAAGGAAGTAGTTGACATTTCAGATATTGACTTGAATATTCCTGTCAATGAAAAAGAAGTAAAGTTATATGCCAAGCAAGATGATGCAGTCCTTTTTGATGATAGTGACAAACCGGTAGGTGTGTATAGAACATATTGTATTCAGCAATTATTCACATACACTGGAGTGCCCAAAGAGGGAGACATTGTATGTTGGTATAACGACCTTGGTCCATTGTGTGGTTCTGCCGGTTATATGTTGCTTCGCGATGGATACGTGAGAAGCACATATGCGGTTAGACGAGCATAATGTTCTTTTGGTTTTGGTTTTGGTATGGTTTTTTTATGGAGAATGAAATGGGACTAATTGGTCATAATAAGCAGACTGTAACAGTTAATTCGTTGAGTGTTACAGATAAAGAGAAGTTGAAGAATGCAGTAAGTGAATTAAACGATTCAATGACAAGAGTATCAGCAGAGAAGGACCTCCAAAAGGAGATTGTTGATGACCTGCATGAAAAACTAGGTCTTGAAAAGAAGTTGATTAGACGCCTTGCAAAGACTTACTTCAAGGCAAACTTCAATGAAGAAATGGAAGAAACAAAGAATTTCGAGGACTTCTACGCACTTCTTCTAACAAAATAATCGAAGGATATATTATGAAAGATTTTCTGTGGACTGAAATATATCGTCCAAAGACTGTGGCGGAATGCATTCTTCCAGATAGGTTGAAGTCTGTATTCCAATCTTACGTGGATAAAAGAGAGATTCCAAATCTCCTATTGACAGGTACAGCAGGTGTCGGTAAGACCACAATTGCAATTGCAATGTGTGAGGAAATCGGCATCAACTACATGTTTATCAAATCGTCCGAAGAAAGTGGTATTGACACAATCCGAAACAAGATTACCAACTATGCATCCACAGTATCATTGATGGGTGATAGAAAGGTAATCATTTTGGACGAGGCCGATGGTCTTTCACATGAAGCACAAAAGGCATTGAGAGGTGCAATCGAGGCATTCTCAAAGAATTGTACCTTCATTCTGACTTGCAATTACAAGGCAAAGATTATTGAAGCAATCCACTCACGTTCTGCGGTAATTGACTTCACACTTAGAAGTGAAGAAAAACCAAAGATGGCATCATTGTTCTATAAGAGACTTTGTGCAATTCTCAAAGAACAGAATGTGGAATATAAGCAAGATGTTCTTGTGAAAATTGTTGAGAAGTATTTTCCCGACTTCAGACGAATTGTAAATGAGTTGCAAAGGTATTCATCGACTGGAAAGATCGATGAAACCACTCTTGCTCAAATCAATGCAATCAAGAATATCTCTGATCTTGTTGCTCTATTGAAAGACAAGAATTGGTCTGGTATGCGTAAATGGGTAACACTAAACTCAGATACAGACCAGGCAACAATCAATCGAAAGATTTACAATGGCATGAGTGAATTTCTGAAACCAGAAAGCATCCCCCAATGCGTTGTGATTATTGGTAGGTATCAGTATCAGGCAGCATTTGTCAGTGATTTAGAAATAAACATGGTTGCAATGTTGACTGAAATCATGGTAGAGTGTGAATTTTTACCATAACTAAATATATTTGTCGCAGTTGTCTGCGACAAATGGAGGTTAGGATGATAACAAACGAAACCAGACGGAAAATGTCTGAATCGGCAAAGAAAAGAGTTGCTAGGGGCATACTCCCAGATAATACTGGGAAATCACCTTGGAACAAAGGTAAAACTGCAGCTGATGATAAAAGAATTGGAGAATATGCAAATAAACAAAAAGGACAAAAAAGAACAGGTAATTATTTTTCTCCCATACGATGGAAAGGTAAAGATAATCCATGGTATGGAAAACAAAGAAAAGGATCAGATAGTCCAAGATGGGTCGAGCATCGTCATTCTAGGGAGTATAAAGATTTTTATAACAGTGTAATTTGGGAAAGTGAAAAGACATACATAAAATATAAGAATGAAATAAACCCATATGATCATCCAAGAACACTTTGTGGCGTTCCTGGAGGTTATCAATTAGACCATATAAAGTCAATTGATTTTGGATGGAAAAATGGGTTAACAATTGAAGAATTGAGCTGTAAAGAAAATTTACAAATGTTATTATGGGAAGAAAATATAAAGAAATCTAACAAACAATGAATTCCTATAAATATCCAACAACCCAAAGGGGGAAGGATATGGCAAGAATTATCGTTAGACCACCAGGTTCAGGCAGACAATTTAGACATGGTGGTTTCCATTCATATCACAGAGGTAGTCCCATTCCAGGATTTGTGGGTGGAGTGTTTGGTGGTTTGATTGGTTCTGCAATTGCAAATTCAAATCGCGATGACTATGATGAAAGAGACATTGAAGAAGAAAATGATGCCCGTGTAAAGAAGTTACTGGACTTCATTAATACAGCACCTCCAGGTGCCACAGTGAAATTAACACCAGATGAATTCAAACTCCTAAGCATGAAACAAATGGTATATTGGCAAGAAAAGCAACCATTTGTAGCAGGGAGATTGATCGAACAATAACTAAGGATTTTATTATGACAGTTTTTGATCTTGACCTTAAGTTGGAAGAAAAAGAAGATAGGTATACTCTGCCACGAGATAGAATCCTACAAAGATTCTACTCTGATGGTGCATATACTACGCGGTATGACAATATTACTCGCAATAGGACTATCACAGAAACAGAGAAGGTCTTTTACACAGACCTTCCTGAAAAAGCAGATATGTTCCACATAAACTATCTATCTTATCTCAATTCCTCATACGCAATGCATAGAAAAATTGTATTGACACCAGACATTTTTTGGTATACAATTACATGTGAAATTGCGAAGCATGTGAAGAAATTTCCAGAGGAACACAGAAGTCTATTCACAAGACAACCAGGTAAGGTTAGTATTATTGTTCCTTGTTCCTCAGAGGAAGAACCTCTGAGAATGGATGCAATCTATGATAAACTGATGGAACTTGTGCCTACAAATACAAAGGCATTCCTTCCAAAGTTTTCTACAACCACTGAGAATTCCAGAATGGCAACACTTGCCGCGTTCCTGGAAACATGCTCACCTTACTACAATTATATGATGCTTCTGTGTGGTTTCATATCAATTAAGGTAACTGGTACTCTGGATGATTGGGACAAGTTATATGAATGCCTGAATGAATTGATTGTAAACTTCAATTCTATTGGTAGCTCACTTGCTCATTTCTTGACTTTTTCAGTTGCACCTATTGTTCTGGGTATTATCGAGGCTCTGAAGAGGAAGGATTCTGAATTCTTTAAGGATATCTTCTATGATAAGAGGTGTGGTTCTGGGCATGATGCGGTTGATGGATGGTTCACAAAGATGTTTATGGAAATTCCTAACCCAGCAAAGGTTGATAATTTTTCATCACACATCACAGTAGTTCCTTATACAACCTTACCATCTGGTAGAAATTGGAATATGGTATTTGCTTTGGCACATTCAAACAAAGACAAGGATGGATTCCTTGTTCCTGAGTTTTCTCGTGCTCAAATGCTCAAGTTACCAAACCCAGTTTATACAACGATTGAACCACAAGAACCCATTTTACCTAGGTATGAGGTTTATGACGTTAAGGCAAATACCCGCACATTGAAGGCAGAATATACTATAGAACAATCTCAAGACCTGGAAGCTGTGCATAGTATCGGAGAGGAAGATGAATAATTCAAACACATCAAATACCATAACTGAGGTGGATTTTGACTTTTTCTTAACTTTCCCTCTAGATATGCCGGATTTAAAAATTGATGAAGGCCCAGCATTTATGAATGTGATTTTCAAATATGAATATTGGGGAGATAAAGACTGATGGCGGACCTATTTAAGGAAATTATCCCTGCTATACTGCAAACCAAGCAAAATGTCCTGGAAGAGGAAAAAGACTATGTGCCATTCATTGTAAATAGAGCATTATCCTATCACTATGATTGTATTATGTTTGCCAATGAAATGAACAGGTTGCCTAATCTGGACCGGAAGCTTCAGTTTGATTTTTATCTAAATACCATTAGGTCATATAAGAGACCTTTTCAAAAATGGCAAAAGCGCGAAACTGTTGAAGATTTGGAAATTATCAAAGAATATTTTAACTATTCTAACGAAAAGGCCAAGCAAGCTATGACAGTCCTGACTTCTGCCCAAATTGATGAAATAAGAACAAAAATATATAAAGGTGGAAGTGAAAATGGTCCAAAACATAGACGAACTATTCAAGGAGCTAATAGAGGTAAAGCTTCATAACGAAGATGACTTCCTAAAGGTTAGGGAAACCTTAACACGTATCGGGGTCGCACCAAAAAAGGACAAAATCCTCTATCAATCTTGCCATATTCTACACAAACAGGGTAGATATGCAATTGTTCATTTCAAACAAATGTTCCTATTAGATGGTAAGAATTCTGACTTTTCAGAAGACGATAGAGCTAGGTTAAATACGATTGCAAACCTTCTTGAGGAATGGGGTCTGGTGGAAATAGTTAACCCAGCCAAAACTGTGAGTCCAGTCGCACCTTTGAATCAAATAAAAATCATCACTCATAAAGAAAAACCAGAGTGGCAATTAGTGGCAAAATATACATTTGGAAAGAATATACAGCGAAAGGAATAAATTATGAGTGTGAAACCGGATTTTGAATCTTATACAGCACATGGGGTTGTCGTGGGACCTAATGAACTAGTAGTTGAACAGTCGGTGAGATTGGAAATGATTAAACTACTACTACCACAAAATCCAAATGCACCACTAATATCGGTGTTAAAAATAGCAAATCTTTATACTGACTTTATTTTGAGAGGTGATATACCGAATGACAAAACTAAAATTTTATAAGACACACCCAGACATTGAACTACCAAAGTTTCAGACAGAGCAAAGTGCCTGTTTTGATATTTGCTTTAGACAAGATGGTAAAACTCACTATGAGGGATTTAATTCTTTCAATTCACCAATAAAGAGAAATTTCTCCACCGCTTCAATTCATATTGCTTCCGGCGAAAGAGTTATGGTTCCTACCGGTTTGATCATGGATATCCCTGAAGGATACTCAGTCAGAGTCCATCCAAGGTCTGGTCTATCATTCAAGAAAGGTATTATTCTTGCGAATTTGGAAGGTATTGTTGACTCGGATTATGTTGAGGAACTATTCCTGCTTATCCACAATACCTCATTGCTTGGGATTACTTTCCAGAATGGTGACAGACTTGCTCAGGGGGAATTGATTAAGTTGGAAACATACACAATGGAAGAAACTACCGAACGTCCTGCTAAGAAGACCAGCAGGGATGGTGGTATGGGTTCCACTGGTGTTTCAAAGGAAAAAAAGGTCAAGACTGAGAAAAAGCTTGACAAAGAAGAAGCAGTATAGTATAAATACAGAGTTGGGGTGATAGGTGTTGCGTTCCCCAACCACTTGCCTAATGGGAGTGGAAAACACCAAAACTTGCTTAAAGAGGAGTTTAAAAGCATGACAAACGATCTAGATAAAATTTGGCCTTCCCTAACAAAGGGTGCTATTGGTTTTGATGACCTTGTGAATAGAATCAAGAAATTCAATGCAGGAACACTTCCAACTGTTCCAACATACCCACCTTACAATATCAAGAAGACCGATGAAAACACCTATGTCATTGAAGTGGCATTAGCAGGGTTTTCAAAGAACGATATTACACTTGAATTGAGGGACAGTACCCTGGTAATTTCAGGATCCATCAAGTCGAATGAACAGAATGATTATATCTTTAATGGTATCGCAGACAGAGCATTTACACATAGATTTACTCTCGCTGATACAATCGAAGTTAAGAATGCTGATCTGATTAATGGTATGCTGAAGATTTGGTTAGAAAAGTTTATTCCAGAATCTTCTAAACCAAAGATCATCGACATTAACGATGGTTCGGAAACAAAGTCAAAGAAAAAAGACGTTGCTTAATTTGAAGTAATTTGAAAGGCGGGCCCGCAAGGCTCGCCTTTTTGACTAAATACCTCAAACCACTAAAGAGGGACAAATAATGAGCACCATTAGCATACCATTACAACTACAAACCTACCTAAAGAAAAACGGATTCTATAAGGGTGCCCTTGATGGGAAACTAGGATCAAGCACATATGATGCTATCGCATTAGCAATCCAAGCACAAGGTGTCAACACCAAGGGTTGGAACAAAAAGAGATTATATACAGGTGGCCAGCAAGTTCTATTCAGAGCAAATAAAATCGAAACAGGTATTGTTGATGGCAAAGAAGGTCATGTAACAGAATACGCAAGAGAAAAGTTCCTTGCACTGATCACCATAAACTATGTTGATGAAACGGAGAAGTTGGTAGATGTAGGTGCAATTAAACCTGTTCCCGTGAAAGTTTCCTCTTCTGCAATTTCTTCATCACACTGGCCACTACAAAAGAATTGCACTTCATTTTATGGCAAACCAGGATCAAATCAGGTAGATGCGATCATGCCATATCCATTGCGTGTTGCATGGGACTTGAAGTCAACTGTTAAGAAATTCAGTGTTCACAGACTAGTGAAGGTGAACATTGAAAGAGTCTTTCAAAGAACCCTTGATTACTATGGTTATGAAAGAATTAAGGAACTGCACCTTGATCTTTGGGGTGGTTGCCTAAATGTTCGTAAGATGCGTGGAGGAAAGAATTACTCTATGCACTCTTGGGGTATTGCAGTTGACATGGATCCAGATAGAAATGGATTCAAGACTTCATGGAAGAATGCGGAATTCTCTAAACCTGCTTACAAGCAGTGGGTTCAATTTTGGTATGATGAAGGTGCTATCAATCTTGGTCTAGAGAGAAACTTTGATCCTATGCACTTTCAGTTTGCACGTTTGAGATAAGAAAGGTTTTATATTATGGAAAATTATGTTTCGGAAAGATCACTTGAATTGCAGGAAATGGCATTGATACGAATTAAACAACTGCAATCAGAAGTGGATGCAATGATTACTGAAGCAGGCGGAGCCCCAGGTGGACAAATCAAAGACTTTAAGTTACTGTCTAAGGAAAAACTCCTAGAGGCCGCAGCAAAACTACAGGAAGTGGATGATCTTTTCATTAAATTCTGTCCAATACAGAGTATCGTTAAGGAAGTTCAGGAAACTACACATTGCATCCAAGATATGGTGGATTTGATTACTGAATCTGATATAGCAGTTCAGGGTGAAATTGAACAACTAAGTGAATTGATCCAGAAGATGAAAGCATCGGGAAAAACAGATACAGAAATTCTTGATGAACTTGAATCAGTTATGAAACATATCATTGAGTATTGTAAGACTGGGTGGAGATAATATGAGTAGTTTGAGAAATTTTTGTATGATTACAAAAGATGCGTTGGATGTTAGGGTTTGTGATGAATTGATTGAAGTCTTCAAAGCAAACCCCGACTACCATGAAAGATATGATAATAATGGTACCCCAAATTTCACGCAACTAAATCTCACAAAACATAAAGAATTGATTCCTGAAATTCAGGCATATCTGTCTTGGCAGGCCTGGGGTTTACTACAAACATATAAGGAATCAGTATCAGAAACCAAATACTGGCCTGAACAATATATGTTTGAAGAATTCAGAATCAAACATTACAAGGGGGATGGTCACGATCAATTTGATATGCATGTGGACGCAATCTCAGCATCCACCGCAAAAAGGTTCTTTGCTTTCTTCTGGTATCTGAATGATGTTGAAGAAGGTGGTGAAACAGTATTCCCAACCCTTGATCTGGTTGTTAAGCCAACCAAGTCAACCAGTTTCATGTTTCCACCATTGTGGTTATATCCACACAGAGGAAACCCAGTAACAAAAGGTGAAAAGTACCTATTGAGTTCATACCTACATTATATGGAGTAATTATGGAAGTTAAAGTATTACCCACGGTGGTGGTGATCACACCCACCATCGGCCAGGATTCGCTTGAAAAAGCAATTGAATCTGTCAAAAATCAAACATATACAAATATCAGACACCTGATTGTTATTGATGGCCCACACTATTATGGAACAGCTCTCAATATAATCGATAAGAATATGTCCAGTGAGCATAATGTTATGATTGCAACTCTACCAGAAAATACTGGTGCAAACGGTTTCTATGGTCATAGAGTATATGCAGCATTCCCACATCTAGTCAATGAAGACCTTGTTGCCTTTCTTGACGAGGATAATTGGTGGGATCCAGATCACATTCAAAGTCTAGTCGATACATTTAAGGAAAATAAGGATTGTGCATGGGTTCACTCATTGCGCAAAGTATATGTTGGTGATGAATTCCTAGCAAATGATTGCTGTGAATCTATTGGTAGATGGCCTATTGCATGGACAGCAGATAGAAACGATCCTGAATATCTTGTTGACACATCTTCCTATCTTTTTCATCGCGAATTCATAAAACAGACCTGTCATTTGTGGCATTGGGGTTGGGGTGGTGATAGACGATTCTTTATGTTGGTAAAAGATGCTGCACCCTATGCAACCTCAGGAAAGCATACATTGAATTACAAGTTGCCAGATATGAACAAGGCATATGGTGGTCAAATGGACATTTTTGAAAAGTACAATGAAGAAACAAAACGAAAATATGGAGGATATCCTTGGAATTAGTAACTCTTAAGATAATCGAGGGAAACCTCCAATCACAGTGTCGCCAAGATGAATGGGTTTTGGAAGAAACAAACAAGAAACGAAACGGATATTTTGTAGAATTCGGTGCAACAGATGGTAAGACGATTAGCAACACCTATGGTCTTGAAAAAGACTATGGGTGGACTGGTATCGTAGCAGAGGCAAATCCAATATACAAGGATGCATTGATTGCTAATAGATCATGCGCAATCTATACAGGTGCAGTATATACCCATGATGATGGTGTGAAATTCAATATGACCGTTGCTTCTGATCTATCAACCATTAGTGGTTATGGTACAGATGATGAACATGCAATCAATAGACTTTCGGGGAATCTTATCAATGTTGAAACATGCACCTTGAGACAGTTGCTTGAACGTAATGACGCACCAACAAATATCGACTATATATCTATAGACACAGAGGGCAGTGAATATGACATCCTTAAGTGTTTCTTTGATGATCCACAGTCAGACAAATATAATGTTCAGTTATTTACTGTTGAGCATAATTTTACTCCAGCAAGAGAGAAAATTAAAGGACTGATGGAAGAACAAGGATATGAGAGAGTAAGAACTGACATATCCAGATTTGATGATTTTTATAGGAAGAAAATATGAGCAAGACTGCAATAATTGGTGGTGCTTCTGGCTACACCTGGAACGATTTGAAGTATTGGGTGAATTCTATTAGACAAACTGATTTTGATGGTGATATTGTTATTGTTACTGACAATATGACAGTTGAAACTCAGGACAAGTTACTTGAAAAGAATGTTCTTATCCATGCATTTGGAAATAGAAATTCTGAAGGTAATGTAGTAAATCTAGAGAAGAATTTACCTCCCCATGTATCTAGGTTTTTCTACATTTGGGATTTTCTAAATCGAAATGAATATGATATAGTTACAGTAACAGATACTCGTGACGTTATCTTCCAAAGCAATCCAGATACCTATTTGAGATTCTTTTCACTCGGTAATATTGTTGGATCCAAAGAAGGATTGACTTATGAAAATGAACCTTGGGGTAAATCAAATCTCTTCCAGTCTTTTGGGCCATACTTCTATAATAGGATTAAGGATAAGGAAATTTTGAATGTTGGTGTTATTGGTGGTGATGCAGCTTCCATTAAGGACCTAATGCTTTTAATTTTCCAGTTGAGTTTTAATAGACCAATTCCAATTGTAGACCAGGCAGTCTATAATTTCATTCGATATGAATTTGAAAAATCATTCCACTTTATGGATAACGAGAGTCCATGGGCAATTAATCTTGGTACCACTATCGAGGCAGTAAAGGCGGGATATGGTGATCTTGGGCAAGCTTGCCGATATGATCATAAGTTACTTGAAAAGTACGAAAAAGATTACCTACTCATGCAACCAGTAATTAAAGGTGATACTGTGATGAATTCTGATGGTGGACAATATTATGTGGTGCATCAATACGATAGAGTACCAAAACTAAAAGATATGATCCAAATTAAGTATGGAGACTGATATGAATAATGACGTTGGTATGATGCTCAAAGACCCCGAGTTATATACCGTTAAAGAAAAGATGACTGTGCAAATGTGGCCACCTTCAATCGATAATGTTGCTGATAGCATGATGCCATATGTCAATAGAATGGCAGCACCCGTCAGAATTCTCATTGTGGGAACATTCAATGGTGAAGCAGCATATCGTTTCCTAGAATTGGATGAAAAGAAAAAGATAGGTGAAATAGTTTCCTTAAGTATCACAGACGACGAAATCCCATTTAACATAACTGCGGAAAGAAACCTGCAAGGAAAGGACGTTGTTCTCGGAACAAGTATTCCCGAAACAGAGTTATTTGACCTGGTATTTGTAAATTCGGAAACTAAGATTCCACTTGACAGTCTTTATGAAAAATACTATAATAACGTCAAAGTAGGTGGTATCATCTGTGGAAATGATCACCACAAAGAAAAGGTGCGGGAATATTTGGCAGTTTTTATGAGGGAAAAGAAATTAGGACTATCCCTGAATATTTCCAATAGAACAGTGTGGTTTTTATATAAGCACGCAAGGAGAGGTTAGTATGGAATTACCATTGACAACAATCAATACATATCCTGTGGAACTTTTCAAAACAGACAAGATCAAAACATTGGTTGACAATAAAAGGTGTTTTATTATATTGGGAGAGCCCAGCAGCTCAAATCTTATCGATGTGGATAAGATTGTAGGTGTTGTAAATGAACTGAAAGAAGACAAAGAAGATTTAATCGTTGATTTTAATGTATTGAAAACTCCAATGGGAACATTGTTCCAAGCTTTGTTTGACAACAATGCAAAAATAGCATTGCGTCCTTGTGGTGTTGGGCAAGTCGATCTTAATAACAACGTAACTGAATATACACTCAACTATTTTTGGATTGATGCAGCATGAAAACAGCGTTGGTATTAGGAGCAGGTGGATAAAGGTTTCAATTTTACTAAATACTCCTGTGTAACAACAGGAGATACAAATGGAAAAAACCGGATTTATCTATATTTGGTATGATCGCAAACACAAAAAATACTATATCGGAAGTCATTTAGGGACAGAAGATGATGGTTATGTTTGTTCATCTAGGTGGATGCGTCAATCTCACAAGCGCAGACCACAAGACTTTAAGAGAAGGATCCTTCAGAGAAATATCAGTAAAGAAGTGCTAAAAGAAGAAGAACATAAGTGGTTGAAGTTAATTAAAAATGATGAATTGGGTAAAAAATACTACAACTTAACCATTGCTTTGAACGGCAATGGTTGGGAAAAAGGAAAAGAACGATCTGAAAAAACAAAGAAGAAAGTTAGTGATGGTGTTAAACGTGCGTGGGAAGACGGTAGACTCAATAAAGAACTTTGTGGTAAAAAAGGAACTGTTCCCTGGAATAAAGGAAAAACTGGAATTTATTCTGAGGAAACTAAACAAAAACTTCGTGATGCAAGAAAGAAGCAAGTATTTTCTCTAGAAGCAATTGAAAAAAGAACATCTAAACTTCGGGGTAAGAAGCGAAGAAAAGAAGATATAGACAAGATGGTACAAACAAAAAAGGAACGCAGAGAAGCAGGACTTTATAAACCTGTGATTCCGTGGAACAAAGGATTGAAATTGAAATGTCAAAATTAAAGACCGCCCTGGTTTGTGGTGCTGGAGGATTTATAGGCAACCACATGGTGAATAGGTTAGTCAAAGAAGGGTATTGGGTAAGAGCAGTAGACCTGAAGGAACCAGAATACTCAAAGACAAATGCAGATCATTTCATTATCAGAGATTTGCGTGATGCCAGAGAAGTAAGTGAGTTAATATCATATGCAGGTTGTCTAAGAAATCCTAACCAGTTATTTTCAAGAGAATTTGATAAGGGGTTTGATGAAATCTATCAATTTGCAGCAGATATGGGTGGTGCTGGATTTGTATTCACAAAAGAGCATGATGCAGAAATCATGCATAACTCTGCCACAATCAATCTGAATGTCCTTGATGCATTGAGCAAAAGAAAAGATGGTCATAAGACTAAGATTTTCTATTCATCTTCTGCTTGCATCTATCCAGAATACAATCAATTGAATCCAGACAATCCAAAATGCGATGAAGCAAGTGCATATCCTGCAATGCCTGATAGTGAATATGGTTGGGAAAAACTCTTTAGTGAAAGACTATATGATGCATATCGTAGAAATTATCACCTTCAGACATATGTTGCTAGGTTTCATAATATCTATGGACCCTTGGGAACATGGCAAGGTGGTAGAGAAAAATCACCAGCAGCAATTTGCAGAAAAGTAATCAAGGCAACAGATCAAATTGAAGTATGGGGTGATGGTAAGCAAACTCGATCATTCCTGTATATCGATGATTGCATTGATGCAGTTAGATTACTTATTAATTCCAATTTCAGAGGACCAGTAAATATTGGTTCAGAAGAAATGGTAACTATCAATGAATTGGTTAATACTGTCAAGTCCATTGCAGGTAAGAATGATCTAAAGGTTGTTCATGTTGAAGGACCTCAGGGTGTCAGAGGAAGAAACTCTGACAACGAATTGATTGAAGCAAAGTTGGATTGGCATCCAAATGTATGTCTCTATGATGGTTTGAAAAGAACCTATAAGTGGATTGAGGAACAGGTTAATGGATAAACCAAATTTAGACACAATGTATAGTGCCTATTTGGATGGCACACTACAGGATTATTGTACCAAACATGATTTAGATTTTGTATTGGTAAATATGGTTATGAAACACTGGCCTACTGCATTGGCCCATGGTATTATTCATGGTTGGCCAACAACCGAACAAGTTGAGGAGATTACAAAAAATGCATCCACCAAAAAAGAAGATTAAATGTGTGTTACATAATTGGTCTCCTTGGAGAAGAATACAGAATGGAGCAGGCACAGAAACTAGAATTTGCGAAGACTGCCACATAACAGAAACCAGACAATCTAAAATAAAGTATGATGCGGTTTACTTAGCAACCATGGAAGCAAGTAAAGAATTGGAAACATTGAGAGAAACTTTAGAGAAAAAAGATGAAACCATTACTTAAACTTGGGTTCACAGATACATTTGGTGCCATTGAAGAATTCTTTACTGAAACACTTTCTACAGAATTTGAAATTGTAAGAGACGATGAAAATCCAGACTATCTCATTTTTGGAGATAGGAATTTTGGGGAGAACAATTTAAGGTATGACGAAACTAAGTGTATTAAGATTTTTTACACGGGAGAGAACCAGAGGCCTTACAATTATCGATGCCATTACGCTATTAGCTTCGATCACGATGATAATGGCCGTAACTATAGGCTACCCCTTTATGTAATATATGATTGGGACAACAAGCGAAAGAAGGTAAACAATTCCAAGACCTTTGCTAGAACTTCCTACTCAATGAGCAAACATGAATTCGAGCAAAGAAAGTTTTGCTCATTTGTTGTCAAGAATGGTGGTTGTCAAAAGAGAAATGACTTCTTCCATATGTTGAGTGAATATCAACCAGTCGATGCAGCAGGACCACTATTCAACAATGTTGGATACATACTAGAAGGTGGTGAAAGGGCAGTGCAGACAAAGTTGGAGTTTCTACCAAAATATCGGTTTAATCTCTGCTTTGAGAATTCATCCTATCCAGGTTACGCAACAGAAAAACTTTATGAAGCAATGATGGGTAACACAATTCCTATCTATTGGGGAAGTCCAACTATTGAAATGGACTTCAACCCAGATGCATTCCTAAATTGGCATGACTATGGTAATGACGACGATTTTATAGAAGCAATTAAAAGAGTAAATGAGGACTACTATCTCTACCAGGATATGTATTGTCAACCACTCTTTGGCAGAAAAAACAAATTTATGGACTTGAGTAAATTTGTAAGTTGGTTCATGCTAAACGTGTATAAGGGATCGGGATTATGAGCACATTTATTTGGGTGCTTGTCACATGGACAGCATTTAGTTTCATATATGCTTTCTTCATAGCAGACAGAATTCCCGACGGTTTATTTTGGTTCATACTTGATTTTATCATTGCTGCACCAGCAATAATAATTATGATAGCATGTGTCGTATTATACGAAACTATAGATAACTTTTTTAATAGGAGAAAAAAATGAAGTATCTAGTTATGGCAATTGCAACATTTGGTTTGGTTGCATGTAAGGAAGACAGTGGTGTTCACTTGGGAACATTCAAGGCAGACTGTGCAGCAAAACAAGGAACACTTGCTGAAGTTGCCGGTTCGCCAAACGAATATACCTGCACACTACCAGACGGTTCAGTATTGAAGACAACTGAAAAGAAGTGACATGAATAAAGCATTGATCATTACACCTACTGGGTGTCCTTATTTTCTCGATGAAGAATTTGATAAGGATAATCATTGGGTATTCAGAAAACCTGGAAGATCGTTTGAAACTTGTGCTGTGATCTTCAACGATTTTGAACCAGAACCTGGAACATATGATATGGTCATTCACCATAAAGGTAGGAAATGGTCAATGCTTCCAGAAATTGCAAACAAAGTGAAATGGGAAAATTATGACTACATTGCTTATTTTGATGATGATTATTGTACTGATATTCAGTCAATCGAGACGGCGTTAAGTATTGCAAGAAGACATGATATGGGATACTTTCAACAGAGCTTGACATCCTGGACGGTTTACCCTATACTAGAGCACAATCCCGATTTTGTATTTACGGAAACTAATTTTACGGAACTTGGAGTACCTTTCTTCCGGAATGATATATTCCGAAAGGTACTCCGTTTCTTTACAGATTATAAACCAGGAAATGCGGAATGGGGAATGGATAAGGTGTTATGTTTCTATTTGCAGATGAACGCCCATATTATCCATGCAAGTAAAATCAAGCATATGAGACGTGAAAGTTCCTATGATAAAACAGAAGGTTTCCGAGAAATGGATTACCTGATGCGGGAATGGTTCCCAAAGTATATGAAAGACAAATTCAACCTAGATTATCAGTATGATGATCGACAGGTTGAATTTGCAGGTCTAAAGAAGGTTTCATCATGAAATTAGAAGATATTACAAGAGTTAGTATTTTGGCACGATTACTAAACGAAGCAAAAATGCAGTTGGATACATTAAAGTCAAAAAAATTCAAAGAGACTATAATTGTAACAATGTATGAAGATGGTGCTAGAGATTTACCACCAGTCACCTTCAACATTCGTTTTGATGAAGCTTTACATAAATCATTGGTCAGATCAATGGAAGAAAGAATTGAAAGGTTGGAGAATGACATAATTGATTGTGGAGTTGAACTATGACGCTATATTATCAGTGCAGACTTGAACAAAAGACAGATGAAGGTATCATCCACCAGGTTGCGTGGATTGAGGAAAAAGGCGCAAAGCACGGACTTAGAGTCCAATTGATTGGTGAGGAAGGTCTTTGGGAAGTGAAAACAGTATCTCAACCGGGTATGAATAAGGTTGATATTCACAATCACAAGACAGCAAAGGGTCTTAAGTCAATCCATTTTTCGAGGTAAATTATGACAGTTGCAGCATTTTTATATGATAACTACTATTGTTGGAGTCCCAAAAAGTCTTTCGCTGGTGTTTTTGCTGATGTGGACGAAGCAAAAGAATCACTTAGAGGTGGTAGATATGAAAAGCAAAATCTAGAGACTTTAAATTTGGATACATATGAGTTTTTGAGGTTTGTATGGAATCCTATTTATGAGAGGAAAGAAGAAGACGGAAAAGAATTCTTCAAACTGAGTTACAAAAACGGCGGTAATGCACCTGAACCAGAATGGATAGAAGCTGAATATTGGCCACCTAGTGCCAAAGATGGAAGATATAGTACAGAAACACAAGCAAAATATGATGCTGGATTTTGGAGTGGAAATGACTAAACGAGTATTATTGACGGGTGGAGCAGGTGGAAAAATCCAGATTTTAGAAAAAATCAAATCGAAAAGAAAAAGTTAATGTGGTCTACAGGAGAATTTATGGGTAATAAAGGAAAATCGTGGTTTACTGACGGAACAAAAAATATAATGTTAGCATCAAATGATGTAATTCCGAAAGGATTTTATAAAGGGAGAGTATTTCATGGTTAAGCGCTGTCTCCTGACAGGTGGAGCTGGGTTTATAGGCCACCACATTATTGATTTGTTCCTAGAAAAGACCGATTGGGAGATTGTATCTCTTGATCGGTTGGACTATTCTGGAAACCTAAACAGGTTACACAGTGTTCTAGAGAAGTATCCTAAAGAAACACAACAAAGACTTAAGGTGGTATGGCATGATCTAAAGGCGCCCATATCAGACCTAACCAAGAATTTCATTGGTGATCCAAATATTATCCTGCACCTTGCAGCATCCAGTCATGTTGATAGGTCTATCACTCACCCAATGGAATTTGTGATGGATAATACTGTGGGAACAGTAAACGTTCTAGATTTTGCAAGAGGTTTAAAGAACCTTGAACGTATGATCTATTTCAGCACAGATGAAATCTTTGGTATTGCACCTCCTGGTGTATCGTACAAGGAACGTGACAGATATAACTCAACCAACCCCTATTCTGCTTCCAAAGCAGCAGGTGAGGAATTCTGTGTTGCCTATGAAAATACCTATAAACTTCCAATCTTCATTACTCATTGCATGAATGTCTTTGGTGAACGTCAACACCCAGAGAAGTTCATTCCATTGTGTATTAGGAAGATTAGAGACTCAGAAAAGATTTTCATCCATAGTGATTCAACACGTACAATCCCTGGGTCAAGATTCTATATACATGCAAAGGATGTGGCAGATGCAATTCTGTTTATATTAACTCTATCACCTGAAAACTTGAAAACAATTTACACACCAGATTGGGGTGGTGCAAAATGCCCCAAGTTCAATATTGTTGGTAAGGAAGAAATCAATAACCTTGAATTGGTAAAGATGATCGCAAATGCACAAGGTAGAACACCTATCTGTGAAATGGTTGACTTCCATTCATCCAGACCTGGTCATGATTTGAGGTATGCACTTGATGGTGGGTATATGAAAAGTCTGGGTTGGGAACCAAGGTTTAGTCTTCAGGAAAGAATCAGTGAAGTGACTGAATGGTCACTTGCAAACAAAGAATGGATTGAAATATGACCAATGATATGGAAACAATTGAGATAAACAAAAAATATGGATCGGGAGCATATCCTTCCGATATTCTCAGACATGAATTTGATAACCTAACAAAAAGTTCTGATAAATGGGAACATTATTTTGGTATATACACTCATTTCTACCACCAATTGAAAAGTCACCAAAGATGTGATATAAAGTCAGGGCAAGTTTTGGTTGAGGTAGGTGTTCAACAAGGTGGTTCATTGGAGTTATGGGGTAATGTTTGGCCTGGTCAAGTAATTGGTATTGACGTTGATCCAGAATGTCTAAAACTCAAGTATGATAATCCAAGTATCAGTGTTGAATTAGGCGACCAGGGTTCACCACATTTCTGGGATGACTTCCTATCAAGGCATCCAAGGATTGATTTTTTCATTGACGATGGTGGACATAATATGGACCAACAGATTATCACCTTTGAGAAAGTATTCCCAAAACTATCAGTTGGAGGCATATACATTTGTGAAGATTGCCATACTTCCTACATGCAATACAATGGTGGTGGATTGAATGTAAAGGGATCATTTATTTCCTATGCAAAATCCTACATTGATATTATCCATGCAGGATGGTGGGAAGAAATGAATGCAGACTTGGAACAAAGGAAGAAAATTGGGAAAGACTTGACTTCTGTCCATTTTTATGATAGTATAGTCGTGTTTGAAAAGTTTGGAAAAGCGGAAATGAAGCGAGTGACACCCAAAGGGAAATAAATGGCAAAGACCTGGTATTTTGCAGAATGTAAAAAATGCATGGAAGTTTGCCGAGTAATGGTAAATAATCCAAAATGCACCGCCGCTTATTTGGGAGATTATAATAGACAAATAAGCAAGTGGTTGATTAAGCATTATGGTTGCGAACTGACACTAGGATGGCGTGATGACCACCTAGATGCATTGTGGCCACAAGGATATGAAGTTAAAGATTTGTGGTTTGAGAAAACTGATGAGCAATTGGAAGATGATGAAGATGTTTGAGAATGGACCAGTAGAAGAATTAAAGACGTGTTTGGCATGTGGTGGGAATTGTTTGACTCCACTACTAGACCTAGGAAAGCAACCACCAGCAAATTCACTTAAGAAAACTGCAATTCAGGTACAGGAACAATTTCCCCTTGCAATTAATCGTTGCTTGGATTGTTACCATGTCCAGTTGACGCATATTGTCAATCCTGAAATTCTGTATAAAGATTACCCATATGTAAGTGGTACTTCAAAGACTATGATGGAATACTTCGAGTGGTTTTCTAAATTTGCTGACGAATATTATAAGTCACTTAATGACAGAACACCAAAGGTAATTGTAGAGATTGGTTGCAATGATGGTTCACAATTAGACCAATTCAATAAATTAAACGGAAAATTTGTGACAATTGGTGTTGATCCTGCTGAAAATATTATAAAGAGTGCTAGAAAAAAGTCTGATCAACACATTTTGTATTGTGGATTTTTTGATAATGAATTTGTCGAATGGATGTACGATGACATTGAATTTGGCTATAACAAACCAGATATTGTAGTAGCACAAAATGTGTTTGCTCATAATCCAGACCCATTTACATTTTTAAACAATGTAAAAAATATGATGGCAGCTGATGGTTTGTTATTCATCCAAACTTCACAGGCAAATATGATTTTGAATGGTGAGTTTGATACAATTTACCATGAGCACATTTCATTCTACAATATTAACTCGATGCAAGAGCTGTGCAAAAGAGCAGGGATGGAACTGATTGATGTTATCAAAACTCCTTTGCACGGAACTAGTTACATTTTTGTTATTGGTCAAACCCCACCTGTGACCTCAACAAAATACAGAATCGAAAATCTGATTGCGATGGAAAAGGCAGTAGGACTCTATAGTCCAAAGACTTACTATGAATACAAAAAGAAGTGTGAAGCATTGCCTCAAAAACTGACTGATGAAATTACTCAATATTGGAGAAGTGATGTTGGTAAGATGGTAGTTGGTTATGGTGCCGCAGCAAAGGGCATGACACTAATTAATTACACTGATATTGGTAAATACATGAGTTGCATTGTTGATGATAACCCATTGAAGCAAGGTAAGTTTGCTCCTGGTTCAAAGCTTCCGATTATCAATTCTGATTTTCTAAAGACAACAGAGGACTCAATTGTATTCATTCCTCTTGCTTGGAATTTCTTTGATGAAATCGTATCGAAGATCAAATCTATCAGAGACAATCCAAATGATGTTTTTGTCAGATATTTCCCAAAGGTTGAAAGTTTTAGGATAGACAATGATTAAGAAAATCCTATATTACCACATGTACCTGACCGATGAACCAAGTACATGGACTAATATATTCCTTGAACAGATGAAGGCAATGGAAGATTCCGGACTCTTGAGTGAGTTGGATATGATTAAGATTGTTGCAATCACTCAGGATGATGAACGTATCAGAGAATTGGAATCACTGTGTTCCACTGAAATGGCAGCTGACAAGGGTGTTAATTTTGATATTCATTTTGTCAAGAACCCCTGGGCAAATGATATTGCGATGATGGAAAACCTTGAGAGTCCACATACAATCACTGAAAACTATACCTTCAGAAGGATATATGAGGACTGTCAAAACGCAGAGGAAGAATTCTATGTCATGTATATTCATACAAAAGGAATCACCTCTTGCATGAGACTAATGAGCAAGAATTGTATCCTTGCACAATCGTTCAAGAATTACTATTACTGGCGTCAGTTTTTGAATTGGGGTGTGATCAAAAGATGGAGGTCATGCGTTGATGCATTAGATGATAACGATGTTGCTGGTGTGAATTTCTTTAGTTCACCATCACCACATTTTAGTGGAAATTTTTGGTGGGCAAAATCTTCATATATCAAAACACTTCCCAATCCTGCTACCAAAGATTGGTGGTATGCTCTGAAGGAAAAGACTTCCAATATTTGGTTGAAAGGTGCATCTGATAGATTTAGGGATGAACAATGGGTATGCAGTAATCCCGACGTAAAGGTCTATAAGGTGATAGATATGGATGAAGGAAACAATCCTGCAGGAAAATATCTACCTACAACCATGTACGATCCCGATTGACATTTGACACAAACTAGTTTATAATATACTCACAATTACAAAAGGAATACATCATGCCTATTGACAAGAATTCCATTCTTGAAACACAATTAGTCCAGCGCGAATTCGATGGCTGCTGGGAACGTATCGTCAAGGTGATGGATACGGAAAACAGTTACTCTTTCGTTGATGAAAGAGGAATGAATATGACTTTGACTCCAACAAAGTGGGTCACAGTTGCGGTGTACCCATTTATCATGGAGGAAGTAGCGTAATGGCGAAGAATATCAAAATCTTGAAATTGGCCACAGGTGAAGAAATTATGGGAGAAGTCCTGAATGTTTCTGAGGCAAATGTAACACTAAAGAATGTTGTGCGTGTTATGGTTGTGCCAAGTAGGTCAGATCCAAATACACCAACAGTTGCATTTGCTCCCTGGGCAGAATTCAGTGCAACAAAGGATATTCTTGTGAGTGGTGCTCATGTTATTTGTGCATATGAACCAGTCAAGGAATTTATTAATCAGTACAATGCAATGTTTGGTGGAATTATTGCTCCCAAGACAGACCTTGTAGGATTCGACTAATGCAAAATCGATCCAGAGAACAAAAGTTGGTTGACATATTGTTTGAAGTTGCAATGATTACCAAGGAATCAAAATCTCTACAGGAACTAGATCGAGAAAAGTATGCTGAATGGATAAGACACCAATTAGATTCGTGTGGTTTCAAGAATTTTGGACCAATAGGTGTGTCATGGTGTAAACTTTTAGAAGAAAAGAGTAACGATGACTAATGACTTTTACACAAACGTAAAGGTTATCGGAAATAAAATTGCCTATAGAGGTATTGAAAATGGGAGAAGGGTACGATCAAAAATCGATTATTACCCTTCTCTTTTCATTCATTCCGACAACCCTACACAATTCACAACCATATCTGGTGAATTCGTTGAAGAAATTAGACCTGGCACTATGAAAGAGTGTCGGGACTTTTGCAGGCAATATGAGGATATCCAAGACTTCAAAATTTACGGAAACCAGAGATATGAATATGCTTTCATTTCCGATAAGTTTGGTCCAAGGGATCCTATCCCATATGATCTTTCATTCATCAAGGTATGTAATATCGACATTGAGGTTGGCTCGGAAAATGGTTTTCCTGAGCCCGAAACTGCTTATGAACCACTTACTGCAATCACCTATAAGATGGGCAGTAAGTTCATGGTATTTGGTTGTGGTGAATTTAAAAACACCAGAGAAGATGTTGAGTATATTAAATGTTCCAATGAAATCGATTTGATCAATATGTTCCTCAATCAATGGGGACTTGATTATCCGGATATTATCACTGGATGGAACGTAAAGTTTTTCGATATTCCCTATCTTGTGAACAGGATCACAAGAGTAATGGGTGAGGAATTTGCAAAGAGACTTTCACCTTGGAATTCATACTATGAACGTGAAGTCTATTATCAGAACAGACAGCAGCAGGTATATATCATTGCCGGTATTGCAATACTAGATTATCTGGAACTGTATCGCAGTTTCCATCCAGGTGGTCAGGCAAAGGAACAGTATTCACTCAACTTCATTTGCAGTGAAGAAATTGGTGAAAAGAAAATCTCATATGAAGAATATGGGAACCTGTTTCGTTTGTATAAAGATAATTACCAGAAGTTCATTGAGTATAATATCCATGACGTTGAGCTGGTTGAAAGACTGGATGCAAAACTGAAGTTGGTTGAGGTTGCGATCATTATTGCCTACACTTGTCGTTGTAATTTTGACGATGTGTTTACACAGGTAACAATGTGGGATTCACTATTCTACAATCGATTACGTTCAAAGCAAATTGTGGTTCCTCCAAATAAAAAGAGTACAAAGAAGCAAGACTATGAAGGTGCATATGTCAAGGAACCAATTCCAGGTTTCTACAAATACATTGCATCATTCGACCTTGACTCACTGTATCCACATTTGATCATGCAGCAGAACATTTCACCTGATACTATTATTGAACCAGGAAACTATGTCGAAGGTATGGCATCGTTTCTTGATAGAGGTATCAGTGTTGAAAAACTACTCAATAGAACAATCAATACCGTACCATTAAAGGCCTGGAATGCTACAGTTACACCAAATGGTCAGTTGTTCAGACTTGATCAAAAAGGTTTCCTTGTGGAAATGATGCAGGAGATTTATGATGACCGAAAGGTCTTCAAAAAGAAAGCAATTGAAGCAAAGAAGCAGATTGAGGTAATCAAAAAGAGAATAGCAGAAGAAGGTGAAACGGCAGAATTAAAAGAGGAAATGACCAAGTATAAAAATGATGCAGCGCATTATAACAACATGCAGCTGGCTATGAAACTCACCTTGAATTCTGCTTATGGTACTTTGGGGTCTGAATACTTCCGTTGGTTCGACGTTAGACAAGCAGAAGCAATCACGACTTCCGGTAAGCTTGCAATTCAATGGATTGCAATCAAAATCAACAAATATCTAAATAATGTGTTGGGGACAAAGAAGGATTACATAATTGCGTCAGATACGGACTCAATTTACCTATCTCTTGATGAATTGGTACAGCAGACGTTTGGAAGTGAGACTACAGATACTAAACGGATCATCGACTTCATGGATAAAGTCTGTGAGATTAAGTTGCAACCGTTTATCGATAAGTCTTATAATGAGCTTGCTAAATATCTTAATTCCCTAGAGCAGAAGATGCACATGAAGCGAGAAGTTCTTGCAGACAAAGGATTTTGGACTGCAAAGAAACGATATGCTTTGAATGTTTGGAACAGTGAAGGTGTTGCATATGATCCACCAGAAGTTAAAATCTCAGGTCTTGAAATGGTTAAATCTTCAACACCTGGTGTCTGTAAGGTAAAACTCAAGAAGGCAGTTGAGTTGATCCTCAGAGGAAATAATGACGATGTGATCAAGTTCATTAGTGAGTTCAAAAAGGAATTCAAAACATTACCAGTGCATGAGATTGCATCACCTCGTGGTGTATCAGGAATAAAATTCTACAAAGAAAATTCACAAAAAGGATATAAGAAGGGTACCCCGATGCATGTCAGGGGATCAATCGTATATAACAATTTTCTTGAGCAAAATGATCTGACAAAGAAATATCAAACAATCAAGGAGGGAGAGAAGATCAAGTATATCTATTTGAAGGAACCAAATATGATCGGCGAAAACATTATTGCGTTTCCTCAAGTCTTACCAGCAGAATTCAACATTGAGAAGTTTGTTGACTATAACACTCAATTTGAAAAGACGTTCCTAAATCCATTAACGATCATCCTTGATTGTATTGGTTGGAAGGCAAGTCGTGGTTCTTCATTAAGTGCGTTTTTCTCATAAATAGCAGATGAATCAGAAATTTCTAGCAGGCATAGTCCTACTCACAGGACTACTATTATCCGGTGTTGCAGCATATTATTCAATCATCGGACTAACAACAATATTCTCCGGGGCACGAGAAGCAGTAGTTATTATGGGTTGTGCCCTGGAGATATCCAAACTGGTTGTTGTGTCGTGGTTATACAACAACTGGCAACACGTATCTTTCTTCATTAAAACCTATATGACCCTTGCAGTGATCATCCTTATGTTGATCACTAGCATGGGTATATTTGGGTTTCTATCAAAGGCACATATTGATCAACAATTGAAATTGAATATCGGCATTTCAGACGAAATCAAAAATATCAATAATAAGATCACTGATCAAACTGCAATTCTGGAAGACATAGACAAACAAATTGGTGTCATTGATAAGTCGGTAGATAAGTTAATATCCACTGGCAAGGCAAAGTCAGGTCTATCAGCATCCAAATCAAACAAGAGTTCCAGAGAGGAACTTAATACAAAACGGGAAGCAAAGATGCAGGAGATACTTTCCTTGAAGGAACAAAAGGTATCTTTGGAATCAAAATACAAACAAATGGAAGCAGAAGTGGGCCCAATTAAGTATGTGGCGGAATTAATCTATGGGGAATCGGATGAAAAAATACTTGACAAAGCGGTCAGATTTGTTATAATCATATTGATCTTTGTATTCGATCCTTTGGCAATATTTCTCATGCTTGCATTTAACATTACGATCAACAGAATTGGACATTATAACATGGAATTCTTGGCGATTGATAGTGAAAATGTTATGAAAAAGAAAAGAAAGAAACGAACCCCTCGCGAAGGAATACAAGGGGGAGATTTTTAGGAGTATTGCATGAATGACCCAGAGACGTTTAAAAGGACAGTTTGGGGATATTGGGAAGTCCTCAATGAAGGTCCAGGATACAAAGTCAAACTATTATCCATAAATCCCAAAGGAAGTATCAGTAAACAATATCACAATTTTCGATCGGAGACGTGGTGTATAGTTAGTGGTAAAGGACAATTATTTTTGGATGATAAAATGTCTGTAGTATTGACAGGAGACGTATTTACTATTCCCGTGAGAGCAGTACACAGAGTTTTAAACATTTCAGAAACAGAAAACCTGGTTGCCATTGAAGTGCAATTGGGATCAATAACGGAAGAAACAGATATAGTAAGGATATAATATGAATTTGACCATATTTGAAATGATATTGTTAGCAATTAGTATCGCGATTATTGTTATTTTGTTGTTTGGAGAAACACCAGCAAAAGCACAAGTTTTCCCACCATATGTCGAAGGACCGAACGTTCAAGAGTTTCCAGCAAAAATGCGATGTATGCCACCACAGGACTTTAAGGTATTACTAAACACCAAGGGTCTGCATATCATAGCATTGGAAGCACAGCAAGACGAGTCAACAAAAACAATCTTCACAAACGAAATTGGATCTGTCTTGGTTGCTAATTTGAGCAAGGATGGTCGAGCATGTATTATAGACATTATGAACATGGCAGACTTCTCAAATGAATTCCACTTCTCGGCACCAAAACCTCAACAAGCACCAAAAGGAAATGAACATGATCAATAAGGAACTATTAAGCAGACTCAAGAAGGCCAGTACAATTGATGATACTGACATTCTAACAAATTCTGAAGTGTATAACAAGAAAGATATGGTTGACACTGGAATTCCTGCTTTAAACATTGCCCTTTCAGGTGAGATTGACGGAGGATTAACACCAGGTTCAACAGTATTGGCAGGACCATCAAAGCATTTCAAATCTGCTTTTGCTATGATCATGGCAGGTGCTTATCTGAAGAAATATGAAGACGCAATCGTCATGTTTTATGATTCTGAGTTTGGTATCCCCGAAAAATACCTACAGGCATTTGGAATCGATAAGGACAGAGTATTGCATATGCCAATCTCAACAGTTGAAGAATTGAAGAATGATCTTGTTTTCCAGTTGGAAAAAATCATTAAAAGAGGTGATAAGATTTGCATTGTAGTTGACTCAATTGGTAACCTTGCTTCCAGAAAGGAAGTGGAGGATGCGATCAACCAAAAGTCAGTTGCAGATATGACAAGAGCAAAGGCAATCAAGTCATTGTTTCGAGCAATTACACCAAAATTGACTCTCAGGGATATTCCTCTCATTGCTATCAACCACACATATACTGAAATGGGATTGTATCCAAGAGAGATTGTCTCTGGTGGTAGAGGCATCATGTATTCTGCAAACAATGTTTGGATCATTGGCAGACAGCAAGAAAAGGACAAGAACAAGAAACTTGCTGGATATAACTTCATTATTCGAGTTGAGAAATCACGATTCCTGAAAGAGAAGTCTGAGATTCCAATTACCGTTCTATATGATTCAGGTATCAATAAGTGGTCGGGTCTATTCGATCTTGCAATTGCAGGTGGGTATCTGCAAAAGGAAGGTAATGGATATTGTCTGGTTGATGTTGAGAGTGGTGAAGTTGTTGGAGAGAAAATGAAAACAGATGAAGTAGTCAATAACGACGAATTCTGGGAATCTGTTTTGGAAAATACAACCTTCAAAGAATTCATCAAAAACAAGTTCCAAATGAATTCCGGTGGTTCAGTTGATGTTGAGCTCCTTGAGGATGATGTTGAGGACGAAGAGGAGGATGAAGAATGATTCTAGGAGTGGATTATAAAATCCGAGAAGATAAAGTAAAAGGCGAAGATGGAACGATTCCAATTGAGTTGACTTCTGGGCCATATGCTGATATAATCTATCGGTACATTACAGTATCAATTGTGGAAAAGGAAGAACAGGCAGTTGTCAAGTTCGATTATGAAATCATCTATTCTGACCTATTCACAGAAGAAGAATTGAGGAAAGATCAAAAGTTTGTTGCTCATATCGGATTAGTTTTGAACGCATTGATTTTGGATACATTAGATACACAGGAAGCTTTAGACAGTGCAGATTGAACACATTATCATTAAGTCGTTATTGGGAAATGAAAACTATACAAGAAAGGTCCTGCCATTCCTAAAAGAAGAATACTTCCAAAATGACTCAGATAAGGTTCTCTTTGATGTTGTCCAGAAATTCATAACAGCATATAATGTTTCACCAAGTGTTGATGAAATCTCAGTCGAATTGGGTAAGAAACCTGGATTGTACCAGGATACCCTAGACAATGCAATCAAGACACTTGAGAACATTAAGGCAAACACTGACAAGAATCATATTGATTGGTTGACCAAATCGACAGAGGAATTCTGTCAAGAGAAGGCAATCTATAATGCGATTATGAATTCAATCGAAATTCTAAACAACAAAAGTAAGTTGACCAAGGGTGCGATCCCTGGTCTTCTTTCGGATGCATTGTCAGTCTCATTTGATCCTAATGTTGGACACGATTATCTGGAGCAGTCAGATTCGCGATTTGATTACTACCATAGAGTGGAAGAGAAACTTCCTTTCGATCTTGAGTTTCTGAACAATATCACCAAAGGTGGTATTCCAAATAAGACACTCAACATTATCATGGGTGGTGTTCATTCTGGTAAGTCTTTGTTTCTTTGCCACTTTGCATCCGCATACCTAAATCAGGGCAAGAATGTCCTGTATATCTCATTGGAAATGTCAGAGGAAGAAATTGCAAAGAGAATCGACGCAAACCTTCTAAATATCTCATTTGATGACCTTATGGTTTTACCAAAGGCATTGTATGATGACAAGGTATCAAAGTTAAAGCAGAAAACAAACGGCAAGTTGATCATCAAGGAATATCCTTCAACGTCCGCCTCGGTACTTCATTTCAAGGCATTGTTGAATGAATTGTCATTGAAGAAAGACTTTGTTCCAGATGTTATCCTCATTGACTATTTGAACATTTGTGCATCATCCAGAATTAAGGCATCCTCAGCAAATGACACATATACCTATGTCAAGTCTATTGCGGAAGAAGTCAGAGGTCTTGCGCAGGAGTTTGGAATTCCCATCTGGTCAGCAACACAGTTGACCAGAACAGGTTATTCAAGTTCCGATCCAGATATGACAGACGTTGCTGAATCATTTGGTTTGCCAGCGACATGTGACTTATTGTTGGTTCTAATTGTCAGTGAACAGATGAAGCAGATGAACCAAATTATGATTAAGCAGTTAAAAAATAGATATGATGATATGAACAGAGTTCCCAGAGGTGTTGTCGGTGTTGATAAGACCAAGATGAAACTCTTTGACTTGTTACAAACCGCACAGAAAAATGTGGTTCATTCAGGAGCTTCCAAATCATCTAGTCAAAGTCCACAGGTGAACAAATTTAAAGCATTGAAGGTGTGATATGGAAGATAAATTTGACAAGTATATTCTACAACAGAAATTAATGGAAGTGATAGAAAATTCGACCTCTGTCCAAGAAATGGCAAACTGGTGTGCAAGGTTCTCGAAGAAGTATAAAGGTGTTATTCAAGAAACACCTCAGCCACCTAAAGAAGCAAAGGCGTCGCAATGGAAAGACTTACCTATAGGGACTGGTCAAACATATACAAACAGTCAAGATTCATTAATGGGGCAAATAACTATTACACCAAATACAATCCCACATTCATATTATTATTATGGTAAGAAAATATATGCATACTTAGATTATTCATCAAGTATGTTGTCAGACGATGTAGCTAGAGATTATACAATGAACTTTGCCAAAGTTGAATTGTTGGATAAATTCAAAAACGATATGTTATCAAAAGGTGTTTTTAAATTTGATTGTAAATCAGAAAAACAATTTGTCACCTTTGACACAAAGCATAGAGTCTTTATGACAATAGAGTTGGATACACTAATTAAAGAGGTTCTCAATGCATAAGTACACGGTTCATCCAATACAAAATGACAATGACATTTTCTTTTGTGTCTATGAGGAAGCAACAGAACAAGCAATTGACTTCTTTTTCTTCCAGGAAGATGCGGAAGCATGTAAAACTTTCCTAGAAAATGGTGGTGCTTTCCACGGGTTTACTCCTAGGTTTATGCTATTGTCAGTAAAGAGACAAATAGAGAAAAAGAGTGTGGATGAAGCATTCAAAGAGGTATTTTCGGAATAAATTCCTACTTGACTTTCGTTCCAGATGTGATATAATACTAAAATTAGGAAATCATACAATAGGAAGACATTATCATGGCAATGACAGTGGAAGAAATGGTTGAGTGGTATAAAAATAATAGTGATTGGAGCAATAAAGAGAAATATAAATCTAAGATTGCTTCCGATCTTGAACTATTGACTGCTTTAAATCCTTTCCTTGAAAAAGGTTATAGTCTGATTGCTGCGGCAGAACATGACGTGGTTTATTTTGGTGTTCTACTGGAAGCATTGGCAAAAGCAGACGATGAACTGATAAAAGACATATTATCGTATTCCGGTGTTTTCATCGAGGAAGGCACTGATAGTTTGGGGATGTTTGTCTAAAGGAAATACAGTGAATACTATACCGACGGTGCCGGCACCTCAATATTCCGGAAAAACTATACAGGAAACCTATCTTAATATTCTAGCAGAAATCGCAACAAAGCATCTATCGCCAACCAGTGGTAAAGCACGGGTTGCAGCATCTATTGTCTATAAGAATAACCTTGTTTCTTGCTGCATGAATGAGAAAAAGACCCATCCATTTCAGGCAAAGTATAAGAGCAATGACCATTCTATTTGGTTGCACGCTGAAACGAATGCAATCAAGACTGCATTGAAAGTCCTTACTTTGGATGAATTGTCGAAATCAACCCTATATATTACTAGGATCAAGTATGTTGATGCAAAGAGAACTGGTCTGGAGTTTGGTAACTCAAAACCATGTGAAGGATGCTTTCGTTGCATAAATACGTTTCAAATTAGGAAAGTAATTTATTCTATCGATAGTAATGATTATGGTGAATTGTAAAGGAGAACAAAATGTCTGAGCAATGGATAGTAGAAGAAGTTGACCACAAGACAGGTAATAAACTATACTCAAGAGAATTCAATTCTCGCGACGAAGCAATGGAAATCTATGAATCTCTCAAGGAAGAGAACCCAAAGAACTTTGTAAACTGTTTTAAGTCTTCAAAGAAGCTTCTCCTGGAGGGGTAATGCGAAATTTCCTAGTATATGTTGTGGCAATTCTGCTTGCGAATCACAGTGCAATTGCCCTCCAACCGCAAGATACTTGCACAAATGATGCAATGATCGTAATGGATGCATCTGGATCAATGTCTCAATTGTTCAAGGGTGGCAATTCAAAGATCGAAGCAGCAAGACTAGCAGCACATGAAGTAGTCCCAATTTCTTCACAACACCGAAGATTGGGACTACTTACTTTAGGTCCAGGAAGAAAAGAACAATGTTCAAATGTTGATATGGTCGTTCCTGTTCAACTAAATGCATCGAAATCTATTCTTTCGGTGATCGATAATATCAAGACTGATGGTGGAACACCACTATCAACTGCCCTTGAAAAGGCAGCAGAAGCATTAGACTATGAGCATAAGAAAGCAACAATTGTTGTGCTCACTGATGGTGATGATACTTGTGGAAGAGATACATGCAAGACAGCAAAGGACCTAAAGGCTAAGTCTTCCGATCTGACAATCCACGTTATTGGGTTGGAAGGTGGTTTTGATGAATTGAAAAATGCTTCATGCATTGCAGACGAAACTGGTGGGGTATTCGTTGACACAACCACATATCAAGGACTCAAGGATGCATTGAATATAATGTTAGTGTGTCCCAGCATTTCATAGGGGAAAGAATGAGAGCAACTATTTTTGCACTGATATTATCTATCACTACACCAGCATATGGTAATCCATATGACTGGCCAGTCAAAAGAGTAATCGATGGTGACACAGTAGAAGTCTTAGTTGACTTTCTACCTCAACCATTGAAACCTGTTCTCAGCGTCAGAATCCTAGGTGTGGATACTCCCGAAAAAGGACCACGAGCAAAATGTCATTTGGAAGAAAGTCTCTCATTGAGAGCAAAGTTGTTCACTACACAGGAAATCTCCCATGCAAAGAAGGTCCAAATACTAGTTAAGAGTTGGGACAAGTACGGTGGTAGAATTCTTGGTGATGTTATTATCGATGGGAAACCACTCAGTAAAGAATTGATCAAGAACGGATATGCAAAACC
>CALMMZ010000233.1 GCA_937868685.1 uncultured bacterium
ACCTTGAGGAAGGGTGGGAAGATGAAGTCTATGTTACATTGGAATCATCTGTCGGCCCAAATGTTGTAGATGTGATTCAACATCTGATTGAAACATACACAACTGGTGTGGTCAATGCTGCCAACTTTGCAGCAATTAAAGCAAAGTTCCAATCTAGTGGAGACGAACTCTACCCTGTGAACTTTGCATTGTATGATCGACCTAACGTTCTTGATGAAATTGCAAGAATTGCATGGGAAGCTCGGTGTGGAATATACAGAGTTGGTAATGAGTTCTTTCTTGAATACTTGAGTGAAGAACCAACCAGCGATGGGACTTTTACACTTGAAGAGATTGACAACGACGATCACTACCAAATCAGTTACTCGTCAACTGATAACTTGGTAACTCGTCTTGTTGCGATTTGGAATCCAGACTACTTACCGTTGGAACAAGGTAAGAAACCATATAATGTGACATTGCGACACAATGTTAAGAAGTATGGCTTGCACAGCGAAGAAATCGAATTCCATATTTACAACAATAAAGAACTTGTTGTCAAATCAGCAACATTCTGGTTGATACGGATGGCCAATACTTGGAAACAAGTTGAGTTCAAGACGTTCATCAAGAATTTGAAATTTGACTTATTTGATTGTATTACATTCTTAGGGACCAAGAGTGTTGTAAAATCAATGGTCTATGATACACAGAACAATTCAATCAGTATGGGTTTGGAGCTACCTGTCCGTGCTGGTGAAACAGAAGTGTATCCTTACTATTGGCCAGCATTGTTGCCAGCTAACACGCTATTTCCAACAGTCGTTGAAATCGAAAAAGGCTATGCTGGTGGCTTCGGTCCTGGCTCTGGTGTAACAGGAACAATCAATGACTGCGAATCCTGAGGATTATGGCGACTCAAAGCCTAGTGACTTAGATGATGTGCCACCGCAAAATCGTGGTGGTTTGCTTGAAGAACATGCTTACAGAATCAATAAAAGGATTGAAAGTAAGTTAGTTAAGCCAAGACAGCCTGCTCTAGTAAATCCTGATTTACAGCAGCAAGTTGAGAAACTTGATGTCAGAACAAGTTTCATGGCAGTAATCCTTTCACGCACACGAAAGGGTGAATATGTTGTCTTACGTCAAGACGGTAAAAGAGGAACAGCTTTTACACGTGGAGACGATGCAATATATGATGCTTTGTCTCCTGGTGAATATGTAAGTTTGGAAAATGGAACAATTCCAGACACATACTACATCACAGGTGACGCACGACATCTTGAACTTGATACATTGGTCCTCTATAACACAGAAATCATTGGACCGACTAACACAAGTAAAAAGATAACAGTTGATGCTGTTGAACTCGAGACAGGAGGAACGCTCGAAGCCTTTAATGGTGGGTTTCGTGTATTGCAAGACACTTTTGCATTGTACGAGATCAGTTACAGTTTCAGCGTTGAACAAACTGACAATTATGAAGCTGATGGACTTGCAAGTATAACAATTGGGAATGATTGCGGATCAGACTCAGTGTACTTGGAAGCACCAAGACCGTTCACAGGATTTAGAGCTGATCAGAATTCTGGATTAAAAGTCAGACA
>CALMMZ010000234.1 GCA_937868685.1 uncultured bacterium
CCGCATGGTTCTCAAAAGAGACTCATTTGGAAGTAGATCAACCTTTTCAACACTGTCGCCAAATACATACACTTCTGCATTTTTGCATTTCTTGTAAATCATGGCAGCCAAAATGTCAGCCTTGTATCTTACAGAATTTGTGTTTGTTTTTGGACCCATTGAGGCAGAGTGATCAACCACAACAATGGTTTTCTTTTCAATGTCTGGAACATTAGCAATTGAATGTTCCATTGCAGTTTGGATTGCTGCCTTCAAACTGTTTGAAGTGACTTCACCAACCGCCTTGGCCCATTGATATGGAAGAATGCCACTCTTTTCAACAACAGTCTTATTTTTGAATTTTTCAATGGCACAATTGATTGCTTCTGATGCATTGTGAGTTTCAAAATTTCTAAGATTTCTCAAAAGAGCAAAGACACCCATCTTTGGAGCAATCTCGTTCCAAGTTTTCTCACTTGCGCCATTTGCTGAAATATGGACTTCCCAAGTATCTGGTGGTTCAAGGGAATCATCCATCACCTGCTTAAACAAAGCAGATTGTTCCTCATTAATTGGCTTTGGATGGACAATCCTAAGAACATCTCTCAGTTTGAGTTCCTTATTTCCACCCTTATACTTGGCAAGATGGTAAGCATTAAATTGGTTCAGACTGTCAGCAATAGACTTCTTCAGAGTTGTTGGAAGATGCTTCTTTGAGCCTCCACCAATATTCTTGATCCAGAAGTTCAAAATGTCTGCTGGCTCATCTGCCCTCTTGATTACTTTTTTAGCATATGACCTAACCATCTTATGCTGATTTTGGTTCCCCTCTTTTGCAGCCCTTTGAGCAGCCAAGGCAAACAAAACCTGAGGCATGGATCTCAGTTTCATTTCATTCCTGGTATAAGCAGCTAGCTTTGTGAGGAATTCAATAGAAACAGAATTGGACAGTCTTTTTAGCCTGTTCATGTTTTCTTCGCTGGAAGTATAGAATGTATCTGATAGAAGGCTGGTGGTAGCCAATTCCATAAGTTCAAGTTCGGCACTTTGCTTATAGACTTCTCCACCTTCGTGTGATACTGTCTTATTGACTCTTTTATTTGATTTGTTTAGTTTGCTCATGTTTGCTCTCCAGCAATTATCCATTTTTGTGGGGACAATCTATTAATAAAATTTAAAATGTTATGCCCAGCATATTCATCAACTGAAACTGAGTAGTTGGCATTACTATATTCGGTATTCCAAGGTTGTTTGACCCTAATTGCCACACCACCTTGTTCGATCCATTGTTCAAGAAATCGGGGAGCATCATCAATCAGGATATCTCCAGCACGACAAAGAATACCCTTGTCCATTGTTACAACTACTGGAATATGGTGCCCGACTTTTTCTTCCAGCCAGACCTTCTTTTGGGAAAGCTGAAAACAATGATCCCACATTGGGGCAGTAACAATAATTACCTCATACCCAGCCTCATCAATCAATTTGATTGCATCGACCATTGGTTGAAATGGTTTAACATCATCATAATGAATTGATGCAAATATGTCTTGAATGGATTCGGGCTTAATTGGTAGAAGCTTGTCAAAGTCATATTCAGTAAGACCACTTATATCAATATTGGTACCATGTTGCTCATTATATTTGTCAACAAATGGACCCATAAGGTCACACAATGTACCATCAACATCGAAGAATACCCTACGCTTCATGTCTCACCTCTGCATAACAGCCTAACATGAGTTTTATTTTCTGTCAAGTGTGAAGATTAATATCTATTTCCTGTGAATCCCAAACCAACCACAAATCGTTTGCCAAAGTGACTTTGTTTCCATTTCTTCACAAACACTATCATGAAGATAAAAGTCAATAAAATCACCCCACCTTGAATAAGCAATAGTATCATCTTCAAAAGATAGAATCAACTTTTGATATTCAACAAATGCATAACGCTCATTGACCCTCTTGTGGTAAACCCATTCACTATATGGGCACATTAGTGGGTTTAACTTTCCCAGATATTTCATACAAACCGCCTATTGGTTTTGTTTGACAAGGCCCTCAATCTGAAGGATTGCAAGTGGATCAAGATACTGTTTTCTGTAGTCTGTAATCTTATTAGACTTTACATTATTACATGACTCACAAAGCGGCTGTATGTTGTAGATATCATTTGGTCCACCTTTACACAAAGGGATGACATGATCCTTGGTCAACTTGATTTCTGGTTCCTGTTTTCCACAGCACAAACAACAATAATCATAAAATTCCTTAATTATGTTCCACGCATTAGACTTTATTTTGCCGTTCTTACGAGCTTTATGCTGTCTAGCTTTCACTTTTCTTGGCTCTTTGATTGAAGGTTGTTTGTTTCTCACTAAGATAAATAAGTCACCTCAGTCTGAAACCGTCAACATTGTTTTATCAGCCGCAATTTCCTTCTTCCATTCAGCAAGTGTGGTCAAATGTTTGGGCCACTGATTGCATCGTGCGCCCTTTGGTGAACGAATGGCTCTCACCCATGCGTTCACAAACCTTTTTGACTCAGAATCGAAACCACAGGGGTTCTGATGCATTCTATGAGTCACACGCTGAATCCATAGTTTGGCAGACGCTTCCTTGTCCAATCTCTTGATCTTCAAAGGTGAATCAATATGTCGTTCTGCCCAATGATGAAATTGGAAGATTCCTTTGGCTTTTCCATGATCTCCAACTCTATCATTTGAGAACGATGATTCTTGGCACGCTGCGGCCAAGCTGAAACCTCTGAATTCAACCGGAACATGGTTCTGAGTTTCAAAATCAAGCATTTTCTGGAAAAGAGAGATATCAGCATTTTCACCCGCGCATTCTTCAGCTTTTTTAATCAAGTCAACATCTGTTGTTTGAGTAAACACAGCCAAAATGATAGATAATAGATAATTCATAAGTCCTCTGTCTGAAAGTTGCAACAGTTTAGTACAACCAAACACGGCTGTCAAGGACTTTTTATATTCCGAGTTCAGCCGTGTCTGATAACTAGGTGTGCAAACTATCAAAACCTACTTAAGCCATCAATTTCATTGTGACTTGTCATCAGAAAAGTAAACAATCCGATCCTTGGAATTAGGAGGAATGAAATTTTCTCCAAAAGACTTATATTGCTCAGTGGTGATCCATAGACGCTTGCATCTACTTTTACTAGGAAATGGTGCGCCAAGGTCAGTTAGCACAATATGTCCATCAAATTCCAACTTTTTGTTAACATATTGTGTTGCTGGTTCAAAACATGTACCACCCGCCAAATCCCTTTTGACTTTCTTGAGTTTATCGCCTCTCTTGTATTTCAAGATTCCAGGTTCAAAAACATCATAATCAAATGGAATGACAGTGAAGTTAATATATTTTGAAAACTGATCAATGACTTCAAAACACTTTCTAATAAGGTCATCACTCATTGAACCAGATTGATCAAAACTGATAGCAATATTTGGCAAGGGAACCCTTTTGCTTCCTGGAAGCTCCCATGGACGCCTGCGATCAAGCCTTCTCCATGTTTGTTCTTTATCAGGTGACAAAGAGGTGGCCAAAAAGCTTCTGATG
>CALMMZ010000235.1 GCA_937868685.1 uncultured bacterium
AAACTTATCCATTTTATTTAATTTTTGTAATGTACTGTTATGGCAAAGATATCTGTTAATTTTAAACCGAAACAAACTACGAAAAAATTACTCAAACACCTTCAAGATCGTGCACAACAGGTTGTGATTAATCGTTTTGGATTGAATGATGATGGTGAACAAATGACACTCGAAGCAATTGGACAGAAATATGGTATTACTCGAGAACGAGTTCGTCAGATTGAAAATTTTGCTTTGAATGCAATCAAAAAATCAGAAAGTTTCCACGAAGCTGAAGAAATTTTTGTTGAACTCAAGAAAATCATTAGTGATCTTGGTGGTGTAGTTGCTGAACGCGACCTGCTTCCAATGGTAGCAAGTGATCAGGTAACTCAGAATCATGTTGGATTTTTTCTCACACTTGGTGATGATTTTACTGAAGCAAAAGAAGATCATACATTTAAAAAACGATGGGTAATTAATCAATCAATTGCTGATCGTGTACATAAAGCGCTTGTTGATATTCACAGTGAACTCACCGAAAATGATCTTATTTCTGAAAATGAAATTATCGATCGTATTATGTGTCATGATGGAATTTGTGAAATTACTACTTATTCTGTTGATAATGGTATGGCGAAACGATGGCTTTCGATTTCTAAGGCGCTCTCATCAAACAAATTAGGTGAATGGGGACGAGCAAGTTCTCCAAATGTAAAAACTCGTGGAGTAAAAGATTATTCATATCTCGTTATGCGACGACATGGATCACCAATGCATTTTCGAGAAGTTGCTACAGCAATCAATAAAACATTCAACAAAAATGTTCACATAGCAACTACTCATAATGAATTAATCAAAGATGATCGATTTGTATTGGTGGGGCGTGGAGTATATGCACTCAAGGAGTGGGGATATAAAACAGGTATCGTTCGTGATGTTATTACTGATATTTTAAAGGTAGAAGGTCCAATGACGAAAGAAGATATTATTGACAAGGTAATGAAAGAGCGATATCTCAAAAAAAATACAATACTTGTTAATCTTCAAAATCCAAAATATTTCACAAAAACGAAAGATGGTTTATATGATGTTGTAAAAAAATAACATGCATATAAAAACAAAAAAACAGCGTATTTTTCGCTGTTTTTTGTTATAATTTTTTACCGATCAACATTACGATATATCTTGAAGAAAGTTATTTGATTTAAAATATAAAATTTTTAATCAAATTATGCATTATGAATAGAGTGTGCTATGTTACCCTGCATATCATTTTATTTTTCTAAATAAATTGTTGTTGTTTTGTTTAACTGATTTGATATAATAATTATATGATTACACAAGAATTACTTGATTATATTAAAGGACAAGTAGATGCTGGTTTTGATCAGGTTACAATTACACGTAATTTGCAATTACATGGATGGATAGAAAGTGATATCCTTGAAGCATTTAACACATTATTACCAAAAAATACTCCAGTAGCTTCACCTATCACAGAACAAGTAGCTACACAAAATCCAATCATAACAAACCTTAACACATCCTCGACATCTTCGGTAATTACAAATACTCCAATAAAAAAATCTCATAAGAAATTAATTCCTGTAATTATAGGAATATTGATTACAATATTGATTGTAGGGGGTGGTGCTTATGCATATTTTACAGGATATTTTATACCATCTCGTGAAGATAATGTGAATCAGGCATTACAGAAAACGCTATTAGTGAAAAGTGGATCATTCGATGTTACGATAACTACTAAAATTGATAAATATTTCAAATCATTAAATAAAGAAGAGGGCAATTTTTTCAATACTGACCTTGTAAATTCTGTGAAAATAACATTAAAAGGAGTATTTAATATTAAAAACCCAACAAATAATCAATTAGACGGAACTGTTTCTATTGATGCTAGTAGGATGCCGACAATTTTTGGTGTGCGATTAATTGATAATAATTTTTATGCACAAATAGTAAAAGCTCCAACACTCATAAATCTTCCTTTTCTTTCATCACTTGAACATCAATGGGTCGCAATGACTCCCTTATTAGAGAGTAATAATGAATTTTTATCAACAACACAAATCAATACAATGGATAATGAAAATAATTTAATAAAAGAAAAAGTTAGCGCACCAATAAATTCTAATTATATTAGCTCACTTGCAGAAATGATTATTCCTGAGCTTGATCGTGAGATATTAATGAATTTAACACTTGAACAAAAAGAAGAATTTTATCGATTAGTAAATAAGACAAATTTTATTACAACTACAAATCAACTAGGAGAAGAAATAATTAATGGCAAGACAAACAATCATATTGCATTTACTTTTGATCGAGCAGAAATAGTTACGTTTATTACAAATTTAGAAAAATACATACATGATATAGGAAGAAATGATTCACGGCTGTCTTCTTTCCGTGCAAGTGATGTAATTCAATTTTTTGATAAATTAAAAATAGTGCAAGGAGAGTTATGGATTGGAAAAGAAGATGGTTATATCAATAAAGTAATTATTCAAACAGATATAGTAATAGGAGAACAAAGTGTTCCTTTGGGTATTGTTGGAATATTTAATAATTGGAATGATGACGTAGAAATCAGTAAACCAGATTCATTTATAAAAATTGATACTTTAATTCAAGAAGTATTTGGTGGAAATTTTGATATTACGCAATTAGGAAAAACAACTAGAGAAAATGAAATTCAAGCATTACAAACTCAAGCAAAACTTTTTTCTCAAAATAATAATTTAAGCTTTAAAGATTTTTGTAAAAGTGATGTTGTTAATTATGATCGATTACAGGACTTATCTTGTCATGATTCTGAGAAGGAATTCGTCGCTTTTATTCCGTTACTTGATGGTAAATATTTCTGTGTTGATACAACAGGATTTGCTGGATCAATTGAAATACCTCCAAAAGGAATGTTCTGTATAACTAACAAAAAAACAACGCATTAAGTTGTTTTTTTGTTAAAAACTATTTTTAAAATACACCAAATAATTAATTTTTATT
>CALMMZ010000236.1 GCA_937868685.1 uncultured bacterium
AAGCATGGATGATACACTCAAACAAGCATTGGAAGAACAACTTGCATATCTTGAACCAATCAATCAACAAGCGATCCAGTCATTCGACTGGGCAACAGAAGTAGTAGTAATTGGAAGAAAATTTGGACTCCTTATTGATGATATTAAAGATCTCCAACACGAAACAATGATGGTACTTGTTGGTCTCCTTGGTGTTGAAGATTATGAAAATCAAATAATCACTAAAGTTGCTCTTGCTCCAACTGAAGCAAGTAAGATTGTTGAACAAATAAGTGAAAGAGTTTTTTCACCAATTCACGATTTTATACTTCATGGCGGTACAAATACATCTACTGTTGCAGTGATAAATACAAACACAAAAGATACTGGTATTGAAATAATTCAAGAAAAACCAACACCTGTAACGATTGATTCTCCTTTACAGACCACTAATGATACATCTATACCATTTTCACCGATATTTGAGCCACAAATACTTGACCCTGTTCCTGTTCCAAACTCAAACACTCCTACAGCACCAATAAATAACTCAACTCCAATACCTATAGCTCCACAAAACCCAACAACTATTGGAAATCCTATCAAATTTATCCCAGAATCAACAGAAATTCCTACAATACCTACTACTATTCCTATTGCTCAAATTCCAACTCATAATTCACCTATTATGAGTAGTCGAGAAAAGCTTGAACAATTCTATCAACAACGAAAGCAATTAATTGACGCATCAATTCAGTCTATGGATCAACAAAAGCCTATGTCATAGGCTTTTGTTATAGTTGATTAGAAATAGTTTTTCATGGTATACTTATAACATCTATGCGATTTGAAGTTCCTCAATTTATCGATATTGAAGACAAAATTTTTGGCCCACTTACCTTAAAACAATTTGTCTATATTGCAGGAGGTGGCGGATTAGGGTTTACAGTATATAAACTTCTTCCACTCTATTTTGCTGCCCCAATTATTCTTGTTATCGCAGGAATTTCATGGGCATTAGCATTTTACAAATTAAACAATCAACCATTTATAAATATTGCACAGGCATTCATTGTGTACATAACCAAAGACAAACTCTATGTCTGGAAAAAAGTTCCTCAGAAAAAACAACCACCAAAACCCGACCCAATAAAAACTGATCCACTTCCTCCTCCTATAAAAAAAGCTTCTACACAGAACATTAAAGACCTTGCACGAAATCTCGACATTCTTGATAAGACTCGTTATCAATAAACTAATCATTCTATGGCACAAACTCCTTCTCAAAAATTCGTTCCAATCAAAGAAATCCGTGATGGGATTGTTTTACTTGAATCTGGAGAAATGCGTGCCGTTGTTATGGCAACCCCGATCAATCTTGGATTAAAATCAAGTGATGAGCAACGTGCAACAATTATGCAATTCCAAGCATTTTTAAATTCACTTGAATTTGCTATACAAATTCAAACTTCTTCGCGTCGATTAGATATTCGTCCTTATTTAATCTCATTAGAAAAAAGACTTGAAGAAATTCCAGAAGAACTCCTTCGTATTCAAACCAAAGAATACATCGAATTTATTAGATGGTTCAATGAACAATATAATATTATGACAAAATATTTCTATATTGTCGTTCCGTTTGCAGGAATTGGTATTACCCCTATTGCACAAACAAATTTTTTATCAGGATTGTTTGGTGGTGGAAATAAAAAACCAACTGAAGGGTTCAGTAATGAAATGAAACGTTTTGAAGAATCACGCTCACAAATTGAACAACGTGTTGCTGTAATTCAAAGCGGCCTTACCGCTATGGGTGTCCAATCAAAGCAACTCGAAACAGCAGAGCTTATTGAGCTCTATCAAACAACATTTAATCCAGGAGAACTTCATAGTTCTGTTGGTGCAATGAATAATTAACTTACTTATGTCAATTTTTTCAGACCTTTTCGGAGGAAAAAAGAATCCAGCAAATGTTCCAATTCCCGTACTTCCTGCGGATATTTATAGTTCAGCAGCTATGGAACTACGTGATATTCTTGCACCATCTGCGGTAGAAATTGGATCAGGTTTTATTAAAATTGGTGATAAAATTGCAAAAAATTACTTCACCATGTCTTATCCTAAATTCTTAACTGAGGGTTGGCTTGCTCCTATTATTAATCTCGATAAAATTTTTGATGTATCAATTCATATTGCACCAATCAATAGTGCAGAGATTATGCGTGATTTTCAAAAAAAAGTTGCAGAAGTTCAAAGTCAAATTGCTGCTCGAGAAAAGGGAGGTATGGTGCGTGATCCAGAACTTGATATTGCCTATCAAAACCTTGAAAATCTTCGTGACAACCTCCAACAAGCAAGTGCAAAAATGTTTTCTGTTGGACTTTATATTACTATCTATGCGAATAATGAGACAGATCTTTTTAAGGTAGAAAATGAAATTCGTTCAATGCTCGAATCACAAATGATTTATCTGAAACCTTCTCTTTTTCAACAAGAGCAAGGATTTATCACTGGAGCACCAATTGGACTTGATAATCTTGCAGTTACCATGAAACTAGATACTGCTCCACTATCGTCATTTTTTCCATTTATTTCATCAGAATTAACAGACAATAAAGGAATTCTTTATGGTGTTAATCGACAAAATGCTGGACTGATCATATTCGACCGATATTCAATGCCAAACTATAATTCTGTGATTTTTGCTACATCAGGTGCAGGTAAGTCATACGCAACAAAACTCGAAATTCTTCGAACACTCATGTTTGAAACTGAAGTAATTGTAATAGACCCAGAACGTGAATATGAATTTCTTGCAGAATCTGTTGGTGGTCGTTACTTCAATATTTCACTCTCGTCTACTCACCATATTAACCCGTTCGATATTCCACTCCCAGGACCAGATGAGTCACCCTCTGATGTCCTTCGGTCTAATATTATTCATCTTGTTGGGCTTTTCCGTATTATGCTTGGTGGACTTTCTCCTGAAGAAGATTCTATTATGGATCGTGCAATAACCGAGACCTATGCACTTAAAGATATAACTACTACATCTGACTTTACACATGCAGAACCACCACTTATGTCAGATTTTGAACAAGTGCTCGCATCAATTGAAGGTGCAGACTCACTCCTTGAGAGACTTCGTAAATATACACATGGAACATGGGCAGGATTTATTAATAATCCGACAAATGTAGATATTAATAAAAAAATGGTTGTTTTCTCTATTCGTGATATGGAAGATGAATTGAAAGCTGCTGCAATGTATATTATTACTCATTATATCTGGAATGCTGTTCGTAAAAATATCCGTAAACGACTCCTTGTGGTAGATGAGGCGTGGGTAATGATGCAAAACGATGATGCCGCATCATTCCTATTCATGCTTGCAAAAAGGGGGAGAAAGTATTTTCTAGGACTCACAACGATTACTCAAGACGTAGGGGACTTTGTACGATCACGGTATGGTATCCCGATCATTACAAACTCATCAATTCAGTTACTTTTGAAACAATCACCAACAGCAATTGATACGTTACAGCAAATATTTCATCTTACAGATGAGGAAAAATACACACTCCTAGAATCAGGAGTTGGTGAAGGAATATTTTTTGCAGGGTTAAAACATGTTGCAATAAAAGTTATCTCAAGTTATACTGAAGACCAAATCGTAAGTTCAGATCCAAATCAAATTTTAAAAATGAAAAAAGAACGCCAAGAATCACTTGGAAATGAGTAATAAAAAACAACCTTAAGGGGCTGTTTTTTATTACTTTTTGAAAAGTTTAGAATTTTAAGGTATACTTAAAATATGAAACGTTATTTATTTACTATTATAATACTTAGCCTATTCTCGTGGGGAGTTACTGTTGTTGCACAAACAACAGAACCAACTCAATCTGAAATTAATCGGATAACAAATATGACTTATAACGCAACTGTAAATGAGGGTGATATTAATGTAATTGTGAATCCAGAATATCCTCGCGCTTTTGAAACAGTTTCAATCAGACTTGATAGTAATATCATAGATCTTAATCGTTACCTTATCCAATGGACAACTGATACTTTTGAACAGAAATCGGGTATTGGTATGCGTGATTTCAGTATTCAAGCAGGGAATAATGGTGTACGAAAACGAATTACTGTCACTATATCAGGATCAGGGACTCGTTTGGTGAAAAATATTACTATTACACCTCAAGATGCCACCCTCCTTTGGGAAGCAATTGATTCTTATGTTCCTCCATTTTATTATGGAAAAAAACAAGCTAGCCAAGAGTCGATTATTAGTCTCACTGGGATTCAAAACTTTAAGATAAGTAACGGGAATCAACTAAGTGATGCGGTATATCTCTGGACACGAAATGGTAATAAAATTCTAAATGCAGGAGGGTATAGTAAAGGTAATCTTATTATTCAACATAATAAATTAAGAAGATCTGAAGAAATAACTATGGATATTTCTGATGTTGCTAATGCAAATAATGCTCGTGTATCAGTTACTATTCCTATCACAAACCCAGAAATCAACTGGTATTATCGAGATATTTATAATTATCGCAAACCAGTCTCAATTAATGAAGGACTTCGTGTAGGACAAGAGGATGTAACAATTATTGCCGAACCATTCTTTTTCTCATTAGCACGAATTAACGATCTTGATTTCACTTGGAAAATGAACGATGAAATTCTCTATCTCGATAGTGCAGCTCCAAAAAATGAGCTTATTGTACGAAATCCAGAGAAATCAGGACAGGTATCGTTTTCTGTTAATCTCAAAAATCCTCGTACTTTTCTTCAAAGTACTAATCGATCAACCACCCTCTATTTCCAATAACTGTCCTCTAGGGCAGTTTTTGATTCTAGAGATACATGGTATACTTTCTTGTATGAAGAAAATAATCTTATTTCTGTCGCTTGTAGTATGTATTATAATTCCATTTTTATCTCATGCTGCAACAAATGAAATAACTCCAGAAATTGTAGACCCCCTCCTCCTCACCACCCCCTGCAAAGAACAAGGTCTCGCTATTACTGGTTCAGACTGTTATCAATTACTTGAACCATTACCAGGAGGAGATGGAGAAAACTTTGTAGCAGTTGCTACAAAAGCAGAGGAAGGGGGAGGATTAGGTGGATTTATGAACTTTATGTTCGAGATGGGTATTGGTATTGCAGGAGTATTAGGAGTAGTAATGTTAATAATCTATGGGTTTAGATATGCTGCTAATGATAATAACATTAATACATTTAATGCATTAAAAGAAAAAATCTATAATGTTATTCTCGGATTACTCTTACTATTAGGTACCTTTAT
>CALMMZ010000237.1 GCA_937868685.1 uncultured bacterium
AATAAGAGGAACAAGTTCAAGAACAAGTGACTAACTTGTTCTTTTTATTGACTTTTTATATAAATGTGATATATTAAAGTCAAATTTAATATATGAAAAAAAATCAAAATGAACGTTTCTTTATTGCGCTTGCTGGTTTTTCAATGCTCGCTTTTGCAATATTATTACTCATCATCTCATTTAATCCTGATAATACAGGAATGAATGAAATGTATGCTGCGGTATTTTTCGGAGGAATTGGAATCCTTTCTGGAATAATTGCGACAATTTTGCAAAATAAAGAAGGAAAGAGTAGATTTTAAAATCTACATAAAAGTAGGTAATAATACCTACTTTTTATTTTACAAATCTTTTTCTGACTCAATAAATTCATCTAACTCTCCGTCCTCTAATATTTTTTCTACATTCCCTGTTTCAAAACCTGTGCGATGATCTTTAATTAATCTGTACGGGTGAAGTGTATAACTCCGAATTTGACTTCCCCACTCATTATCAGTTGTTGTAGAAATTGCCATACCACGTACACGAGCTTTTTCTTGCTCATCATAATGACGCCAAACTTTTGCTTGTAATAATTTCATTCCTGACTCACGATTTGCTTCTTGTGATCGCTCATTCGTTGCGTATACAGAAATCCCTGTTGGGATATGTATAATACGCACTGCAGTTTCTCGTTTGTTTACATTTTGTCCTCCTGCACCACCAGATTTTGTAAAGCTCATTTCTAAATCTGTTTCAGGAATTTCAATTTCCAATATTTCAAATTTTGGTAATATTTCCACCATACTGAAACTCGTGTTACGTTTTGCCTTTGCATTGAATGGCGATAATCGTACTAATCGATGTACTCCTGATTCATTTTTTAATGTTCCATATGCATTTTTTCCGATAACTTCAATTTGTACTGTTCGATATCCACCATGCTCATTTGTATTCTCTTGTAAAAAAATATATTGCCAACCCTTATTCGTAATATATTTAGTATACATACGAAAAAGCATTGCAGAAAAGTCTTCAGCATCATCGCCTCCAGCTCCAGTAAAGATAGAGAGAATTGCGTTTCCTTTGTCATATTTTCCAACACCTTCCAGTTGGTTTTTTAAATCTTCAATCTCTCTAATTGTTGATTGAGCACTATTTTTGTCATTCCAAAAATCAGGAAGATACATTTCCTGTTCTAATTCTTGGATTTTTTGTTGTAACTGCTCTTTATTCATATTGAAATTATAACTTACTTTTTCTGCAAATAAACAATCCAATAGTTCCGTTTGTACGATTGACTTATCCATTTTTGATATCCAGTTGTTTTTTCATAGAAAAGAATTGTAAAATCTTTTTCATACAAATCTACAATATTCTGCCAAGTAAACACAGTCTCTTCAATTCCTGTTTTCGGCAACATATACGATTGTTTACTTTTTCCTGGAAATTGTTTAATTAAATTTTTAGCATTTTGATCTCCTTCAATACACAGTGTTCGTAAAAATAAATATCCACCTGATTTCATTTTTCGAATAAGTTCAGTGATATAATTTACTCGCTCAAACTCATTTAACACATGTGATGCGGTAATATCTAATGCAAGATCGATAGAATTATCTAAAACTGGTAATTTATCGGTGAACGATTGTACAAAATATTGAATCGGTAAGCCTTGTGATAATTTTCGTGCAGCAGTAATTGCTGTTTCAGAAATATCGTATCCAATTCCTGATTTTGCAAATTCTTCTACAATATATTTCAAATTTTTTCCATTTCCACATCCATTATCAAGTACCACAAAATCAAATGTGTTGACTTTTTGTTTTCGTCGTAGCCATTTCATAAAATATCGCACATCAGAGAGTGGTTCTATCCCAAGTGTTAAAAATTGTGGATCTCGGTATTCTTGCTCCCATTCATTCATGTATTATCTATATCATACTTATATAAAATAACAAAAAATCGCCTTATGCGATTTTTTGAAAAACACTATTGAACACTTGAAGATGGCTGTGTTTTTAATTGAGTATCTCTTTGTAAGATTTGTTGATTTTGCTCTTGGATATATTGACTTGCAAATATATCATTCACAACATTATTAACAAGGCTCAATTCTATCTCTCTCGTATTACTCTTATTTTCTATCGTATTACGGTTAGTTCCGTATGTAATAAGTGATTGATCATTGTTATATTTTGTATCAAAAGCAGCTTTTTGCATATCTGTACGGAATTTTTCAAGACCCGTACTCAAATCATAATGTTTTGCAGATTCTCGAATAAACTTTTCAACATTTTGATATACATTTGAAAACTTTTCATGATTAGGAGTTTTTTTGAGCACCTGATCAAGCATTGCATGAGCACCTGCAATTTGTTTTTTATAATTAATATCTGCATTCTCTGCTGCGTTTTTCAAATTTTGAATACTATCAATTTCGTGGTTTAATTTTTTTGCATCTTCCCATGAGAGATTTTGATTCATATCAATAGTTTTCTCTGTTGCAGCCATTTCTATTTTGTTTGTAGAGATAGCATCATTGTTAATATTTTTCGCTTCAAGGTTAGTTGCGTCAAGCATCCCAGCAAGTGCCATTGCAGCAGCTGAAAGTTTTGCAGCATCACCTGCAATATTTTTAGCTGTTTCAGCAATTGGCTTTTTTGGTGCTTCATTTTTATTTTTATTAAAAGGATTAAAGTTAAACATATTTTTGAAAAAGATTATGCGAATAAATAAACGATGCAAACAAATTTATTATACCAAATTATTACCTAACATGTCTTACATAAGGCTATTATATCATAATTTTAATAAAAAGTCAAGTATATTTCAAGTGAGCTGTTGGTCGGGATTGAACCGACGACCCCTTCCTTACCATGGAAGTGCTCTACCAACTGAGCTACAACAGCAAAAAATCTGAGGTGAGTTTAGCTCGCTCTTTTCGGGTGATTATCTGCTTCCAAAATAACATCCCTCAGACCATTGTAGTAAATGTAAGCAGTTTTCTCTTTCATTCGTAACTACTCAAGATAAAAAGTATACAATCTAAACATTTGAATAAATCTATACTCCCTTGAACTGCCTTGTTTCACATTATCATATTCTTTTCTTTTTTCAACCTATAAAACTTGAAAAAAAAGATAAAATAAGGTATATATTACGAATACTTGTCGGGGTAGCTCAGATGGTTAGAGCGTAGCACTCATAACGCTAAGGTCG
>CALMMZ010000238.1 GCA_937868685.1 uncultured bacterium
TACAGGTGCATGATGACCTTTTTCATCTTTCATAGTATCCATTTTTAATTTTTTTTTTTTTGTTCTCTTAGAAGCGAAACCAAGACTTCTTGTTTCTTCCATAGACATACCATCCATAGGAACTTCATCCTCGTCAACGATTTCAATCATACCCTCTTCCATCTCATCCATTAAATCTTTGTGAGCATTATCACCTTCGAAATCTACAATTTCAATTTCTTCTTCTTGTACTGGAGCAGGAGCTGGTGCCGCTGCAGCTGGTGCTGCTGGAGCCTCTCCCGCAGGAGCTGGTGCACCTGCTTCATCATCAATAACTTCAAAGTTTTCTTCTCCAGCATTTTCTGTAGCTTCACCACCTTGTTGTTGCATCATGATGTTAATTAAAGTATCAAGTTTCGAAATCATCTCAGGTATACCTGGAGTCTCTTCAGTCATTTCTTCTGGAGCTGGAGCTGCTGCTGCATCTGCAGGAGCTGCTGTAGCATCTGCTGCTGGAGCAGGAGTTGGAGCTGGAGCTGGAGCTGCTGCAGCAGCATCGTCTTCCATTTGCATGTTATTCATACCTTCGTTTTCGTTTTGGATTATTTCTTCAATTTGGTCTTCAACAGAAATCTCATCATCTTCATCAGACACTGAAAATTCTTCTTCACCTTCTTCTGAATTAGGAACTTCAAGTCCCATATCATTAGATGGCATTTCTTCGTGAGATTCAATTCCTTCATGGCCAGAAACTTCTGCACCATCAACAGATACTCCATCACCAGAAATTGTGATAGTAATATCTTCATTTAATTTCTCTTCGAAAATGTTTTTTAATTTCTCACTCACTTGTTCTTGAATTTGAGCAGCAGCTTGTTCTTCTGCAAACTTTTGAATGTTTGCGAAATCTATCATAGCTTGTTCAAGTGAATTTTTTTTGTTTTTATCGCTCATTTTTGTGAGGGTTTAATTCTGTTCTTAAATAAATATTGTAAAAAATAATAAAATTGATATTTAAGGCTTTTTTTTATAAATTTTTCCAAAAATCCTTATTAGCTAATTCAAATAACTTTGTGTATTTATCGTATTGTTCTTTCATATCTGAAGAATCAGTTGTAAGAACATTGAAGTGTTCAGACTTAAGAGGAACCATACCACGAGTAAATACTTCCTTACCTTCTTTAAATAAATAAGCACCTGGAGTAGATGGAGAAGATACGAAGTCAAATGCGATTAATTCAAAATCCTCTTGAACGATATCTTTACCGCCTTGGCTCTTTACAGAACCTA
>CALMMZ010000239.1 GCA_937868685.1 uncultured bacterium
ATGGCTGCACCATTGGGATGATTTATTTCCTTGAGAGGAAATAAAATTATTTCTACCTCTTGAAGAGAAAGATGGACAATGGTTATTCTCGGTTTTGAAGATTGATTAATTCAAATGAAGTTTTTGATTTCTCCACGGAGAAATCAAAATTTTAATCCATTTCGTCAATTTCATTGACATCAATTTCCATGTTGATACCTAGACCGCGATTGTATTCGGTCAATAATTTCCAAGGATAAGGAATGACGACATCTTTCAGTTCACCTGGACATTTGCAATGTTTTTTACTTGAATAGGTTCCACATTCTGGACAAACTTTTGTTTCATATTTGTCACTGCTGTGAAGCATTCGTTCATTGACTGAAAAAGCTGCTCCATGAGAAGCATTTGCATCAACTTCCATTTGACCGAAACGGTTGGCCGCTTTTTCTGGACCATTCTTTCGGCCACAATTTTGAGGTTGATTGGTGACAAACTTTTTAGGTCCTAGCGATTGAGCTGATAACTTATCCATAATCATATGGGTTAGAGCTCGGTAATAAGTAGGACCAATAAACACAGTACATTCTAATGGTTTACCAGTTAAACCACAGAACATGACTTCATCACCATGTCTTTGAAAACCATATTCGGTTAATTTATCTCCGATCATTGTAGTAAATTGTTTCATGTAACTTTTATCTTCATAAAAAGTGGGAGATCCATCATAGAATTCTCCCGTCATGACTGTGGCTTTTCCTACCACACACTCAATTAATTGTCCAATTGTCATACGGGATGGAATACAATGTGGATTAATGATAATATCAGGGCGGATACCAGCACTTTTACCATAGGCGCAAAAGGGAAGATCTTCTTCATTGGCAATTAAACCAACTGTTCCCTTCTGTGCGTGAACACTCGCAAATTTGGAGCCCATTAAAGGATTTCGCACAAATCCGATTCTTACTTTAACAAGTTTGGCTCCGTCGCCATTTGTAGTAATTAAAACTTTATCAACAAACCCTTCCTCTTCTAATGAATGAATGGTAGAAATGTCGTGTTTTTGTTTTCCTTTCCCCTTTTCTTCTTTTTCTTCTACTTTTCGAATGATAACGTCTCCTCTACACAGAGTTGAGCCTTCGCGAATGATTCCGCGAGCATCGAGTTTCAAGTAGTTCCAATTACGGTTAATTGATTCAGTTGGATCTAATAGATTGACTGCACAAATTTTCTTGTTCATTTCTTCTTCCTCTGAAATCGTTTTGTAAACAGTGGACACAAACAAGCCGCGTTGAATGGCAGCTTTGTTGAGGTTGATACTATCCTCGATATTATATCCCGTTCCAATAATTGCCACAATGGCATTGATACCAGAGGGCAAATCATTGTAACCAATATAATCACTCATTTTCGTTGAGACTAACGGTCGTTGTGGATAGTGCAAACAATAGGAACTAGTTTCAAAACGTCTTAAGAATTGCAGAGTAAATTGTGTAATTGCCTGTTTAGTCATTGACGCTGAATAAATATTTCTAGGAGCTTGATTGTGATTGATGAAAGGAACAACACTACAACAAACTCCTAAAATGGTAGCAGGATGAATTTCACAATAGTCTGTTCTTTCATCTACTTGTCCAGGGTAAAGACATAACTTTGAAGTTTGCTCTTCCATCTTATCAATATAGGCAATCTTTCCACTTTTAAGTAGATCATACCAAGTTTTTCCGGAAACCTCTTGATCAGATTGTAAAAGAATTTTTCCCTCTTCACAAACTAATAATGGGCGCATACATCTTCCACTTTCGCTCGAACAGTGAAGTTCACGCGTTCGATTTAAGTAAGAGAGGGAAATTTCCGGATGAAATAATCCCTCTCTTCTCGCTTTGCGCAATTTCATTAAAAGAATGCCAGGTTTTTCTGACACTCCCAGCCAAGAGCCATTCAAAAAGATTTTGACACAATGAAAATTATCAAGTGTAATTTCCGAATCAAATTCCTCTCGATTCATCCTCTGGAGAACAGCGAGAAAAGGTTGTTCCGACACTTGTGTAGTCACATGTGTAAGAATGGCCAAGTTTTTAATAATACCAGCTTTATCTCCTTCTGGTGTTTCCGAAGGATCGACTGCTCCCCAGTGAGAACTGTGTAACATACGAATGGGTAAGGCAGTTGACTTAGCGCTACAAGTGGCGGTTGTTCTGCGAAGATGTGAAAGAATTGATAAAAGATTTTTCTTGACAATTGCCTGGCACACACCATCAACGGAATAATTCGTACCTGGTACACCCCATTTACCTGTACTCATGGCATTGTGAAATGTTTTGCTGATTGCTTCATCGCTGCTAAACTTATCGACCGCAGCAGGATGAAAAGAAAGTTCTTTCACCATTTTCTCATGATATTTTTCAAAGAGAGGGCGAAACAACATTTCTAACAAAGGGCCATCATTATCAAATCTTCGATTGGCAAAGTTATCACGATCATCTTCCGGTAAGCGACCGAGAAAATGGAGAATAAGCTTTCTTGTCATATAAGCTAAATAAGGTGCTCTATTTTTAATGGGAATATGAACCAAAATAACCTTCTGAAATAATTCGCGAAGATATTCTTGATATTTCTCGGAACTTACATTTGGATTGATATTACCAACTAATAAAGAATAGATATTAGCTCTTTGTGTGTTAAATCCATTTAACAGAATTCTCACACAATCTTGCACTTGATGATCGTCTTTTTCATTGTAAAGCATTTTGGCCATTTTTTCAGTTGTATTTTCTTCAAACTGCCAAATTCCAGTATAAAATCCAAGCGTGTGAAGAAGAACTGCTAAAGGAATAACATTTGTCAAAGAGGGAACTTCGACATGAATAGTTCGATCTGCTTTTATCATTAAACGTAAAATATGAGGTTTCGTATTATTAATAATGACTGAGCGAACTTCAATCATTCCTTTGTAGGCAGGTGGTGAAGGGCGAATATAATCCCGATTGTTGGGATCTCTTTCTTTGATAACAATACAGCGATCATTTCCATTAATAATGTAATAACCTCCTTTATCAAATTCACATTCTCCTAAATGGAATAGTTCTTCTTCACTTTTATTTGCCAAATGGCAATATTTACTTTTTACCATTAAAGGTAAAGTAAATACTTTCTGTGCAGGAAAAGATTGATGATCAATGGGAATTCCATTGACATGATAGCGATAACGATGAATGTCAACATGAATTGAAAGTAAATAAGTCATATCTCGTTGACGACATTCGTCTGGCATTTGAGGAGGAGGTAGAAAATACACGTTACCAAATTGATAACGATAGATCATCTGAGCCTTGTGATCATAAACCTGAATGGGTTGTACTTGCGCAAAGACGGACCGAACGGTATGTTCTAAAAAGTGATCATACGACTCTATTTTAGAATACATCAAACCGCGATCTCGAAAAAAGAGCGAAATTACTTTCCAAACATCAAGTACTTGTTGATGTGTCTTCTTTGATTGTTCAAACTTTTCCAAGATTGGTTCTATCTTTTTTTCGGCAGTTTCATCAAGTGCGAGAGTGCAAAACTCTTCGGTGAGTTGTTTTAGCTCGTCCTTTTCCTCCATTGCGACGTCTTCCATCGCAAAATTCCACGCGTTTCCGAGTAATTTTTTGAATGAAAATCGCGATTTTCATCAATTTTTTCTACCACGAAGGGTACCTGGAAAATCTCGTTATTCTTCAATTTTTCCCCTTTTCTGGATGAGTACTCATAAAATTTTTGAGTGTTGATTTTCAACAAGCGAGCGGAAAGAAAAGGAATTTTAAAAATATTTTCCTCTTGGAAAAATGAGTGATCCCTTTCTCAATATTCCTCATCTCCGTTTGGAGAATTTTATTCAAGGTAAAATTGTTCCGACTCGAAGAGAACTACAAAATTTACCTATTTTTATCATGATTTATTCCAACCAATGTGGACATTGTCTAAAAGCAAAACCAGATTTTCTCGCATTTGCAAATCAAATGAATCGATCGGGAAAAGTCGTGGTGGCCGCAATCGCCAATAATGGTTTGCCCGATGAACCTGAACAAAAGGGAGTATTGGAAATGATGAAAGGTGTATTAGCTCAAAATGGCATTTCCTTTCAAGGGTTTCCTACCTTTATTCTGTATCACAGAGGGAAATATATCGAGTACGATGGGCCTCGATCAACCCAAGGATATTTGGAATTTATTCAGGGAAAAACCGGATTGGCTCAAAGGAGATAAATGTTTCTCTACAGAGAATATAAAAAATTGATACTTTCTCTCTTCGAAAAGAGAAAAAGTAATGGCCCGCTACTTGACCGATGAGGAAAAGAAATTCATCCTCCAAGATCTTCCTTTTCCGAAGACTTTATCTCGTGACATTTTGGAGAAACATCAACAATATGTGTTTGTAATGTTTTACAATCAAATGAATATCAAAGTATATCCACAAACCATACCTCTTATTAAGAAAGCAGTCGAGAAAAAATATATTAAAAGCTTAGCTGAACCTGGAAGTCCGGTTGGTTTTTGGGCGAGTCAAACGATGGAATCAATTACACAAGATGGATTAAGTTCTTTTCATACAGCCGGATTGGAGAAAAATCTGTCAGCCGGTTTAACTCGCTTGACTGAAATTTACAATGCCAGTCAATCGCCGAAAATTATTTGCTTTCAATTCATTCCTCGAGAGAAAGTATCTTCTTTAAAAGAACTTCAAGAGAAAATTTCATTAAATTCAATTTCAATGAAAGATTTAATTCAAAGATATGTTTTTGTTCACGCAGTACCAAGCGAATGGGAACAGAAATTTGCACTTCTTTTTGATCAACCTCTTTCTCAAACTAAAGAATGGTCGATTGAATTCTTTCTTGATCCTGAGATAATGTTAAAGAATAACTTAACCTGTGAGAAAATTGTTACTAAGTTAAACTCCCACATAAGTTCACTGTCTTACCGATTTCGCAGTCATGTAAATCCACCTTTATTGAAAGTCATTGTAGATATGTCAAATCTTGCCAATGATGCACAATATTTAATGGGAAAATGTATAGAAGAGGAATATTTATACAAAATTGTTCTCCCTCAATTAGAGAAGATTCATCTCTCGGGTATTCCTGGAGTAGAATTAACTTTTGGAAAGGAAACCCCTGATGGTTGGGTCTACGAAGGAAATGGAGGAACTCTAATTTCCCTATTATCTCACCCTGATGCTAATCCATATCTAACTCGAAATGATAATATTTGGGATATCTATGAAATTTTGGGTTTAGAGGCTACTATCCAATTTCTAATTGGAGAACTCCGGCGAGTCAAATGTGAAAATGATGTTTTTATTCATCCTGCGCACATTTCATTGATTGTTCGCCATATGACACAAAACGGATATATCAATGCAATTAATCGACATGGTATGTCCTTTGAAGAATTTCAAGCTTTGTCAAAGATTGCTTTTGAAGAATGTTTAAAAAATTCAGTTCAGGCCACGATTCAATCGGAAGTTGATGAAACAAATGGAATTGACGGTTGTTTGATGACAGGTAAAGTCTTACCCATTGGCAGTGGGATGTCACAGATTCTAGTTGATTTAGAGAAAGCTCAACCTCCAAAGGAGGCAAAGAAAGCTGAGATGGTTTATTTTTAATCTTTCCTCGCGAGGAAAGATTAAAAACACTCTTCAAAGAAATAATATTCTTTTGAGAAAAAAGTGAACGAATCATTTACTCGGAAATAAAAAGTTTCTCGAGAAAGAGAGTATGGATCAAGTTACGTCTTTTCTCATTCAAACTCTTGAGCACATTGAAGAGAAGATTCCATGGGTCAAACAACAACTTCTCTCATTGCAAGAGACAGATATGCCGACTCTTTTACAAAAAAGAGTAAACTCTCCGCGAAGAGAAAGAAGAAAAATTCATTCTCTTTTTCTCGATTGGATTACAAAACAAAAGAAAGAGAATGCTCTCCACCTTGCAGATTCAATCGGTTCAATTCAAGCTTTAATTTTATCATTGAAGACAGGGGCCTATCCCACTTCTCTCGAAGCAGTTAAAGTTGCCATTAAATACGGACAAACTTGGTTTTGTCACCTCGAATTGGAATTTTGGAATGAAACTCCTTCCATTCCAATTGATTTTTATTATAAAGCAGTAGAATATGCTATCGAATATTCTCGCTACCGTATCTTACGAATAATTCTGGCACAAAAAACTATTGATTTTGCTGATTTATATCAACATGCGCAAAACTTTTTACAAAAACTTACTCGATCTTCAGTTCGAGGAGAGTTTGTGTCTCCTTCTCAAAAGAAAATCGCGGCATACCTGGGCGTAAATACCACCAACGAAGTATATAAATAATTACATTTTGTGTAAATGCTAATGAGGACGAAACAATCCACACCCAATCATTCTCTAAAATACCGTATGCAGTACTAACAACATAACTCGAAGATTGAAGAAATAGCATTTTACTTGAGACATCACGAACTTTTTTTGTTCGAATCATTTTAAATATTTGAGGTACTCGATATGTCAGACTTAAAATATTATACACAATACCGAGAATAAGTTCAACTGTCATCTAGAACCAAAGAGTTGACATCTTTCTTTGTGAAGAAAGATTTCAGTTTATTTGAAGATTGGTTAAACATCCTTCGGGGTTAAACATCCTTCGGAATGGTTAATAGTTGTTGCAAACCCTTTCCCTTGAAAGCAGCTGAATACAAGGCGCGAATTTCTTGGTATCTTTTTTCATCCAAGGTTGAAACTTCAAACATCGGTGGCGGTCGACTTCTTTCTTTTTCTTGGATAGTGTTAATATTTTTTCTTTCACACCGATCATACTCTTCAAATTTTTCTGTTAGAAAAGGATATTTATGACAGTCAATTCCAGTAAATCCAGTTAAAATATATTGAGCTGTGTCTTCTTTTCGTAAAAAGCAATGAATTCCTTGAATACAACCATGACCTGGTCGACCAAAATTTTCTTCTACAACTTCCTCTCCAAGAGTATAGACAAACTTTTCATCAAAATTGCTGACACATTTTACTTCCCCAATTTTAAAAAGCTTAACCATATGTGTTAAAATAGTAGCACTTTTTCCGATAAATTGAACTCCAGTTACCACGGCACGTCCAACGCAATATTTTTCTTTCTCTTGTAAATTATCGGCTGTACAAATTTGTCCTCCGACACCTGAACGAATATCCAAGCCAGAAATGCGAAGTTCCAAAAGACCAACTATATTTAAATCTAAGTACCAACCTTCTTTTTGAAAAGATTCCTTTTTCATCACACTCACCAATTTATACATTGTAATCGGATCTTTGTACAGAATAATGTAATAAACATTTCTTCTTTTTAAAAGGCGAAGTGAAATATATCTTTTAAGATTTTTCTCTTTTTCAAGTTGTTGAATAAACTTTTGATCTTGAAGAGAATTTAAAATACCTTGTTCAAGAGCTTGTTCAAAGGTGAGTTGTTGAAGATTTTGTTCAACGGAAAGTTTTTTCTCTTCAACAACTTTCTCTTCAACAACTTTCTCTTCAACAACTTTCTCTTCA
>CALMMZ010000240.1 GCA_937868685.1 uncultured bacterium
CATCCTTCATACCACCTGCACAACGTTCAGCACGTACATCATTATCAAACTGTGCTACGTTTGCGAACATATTCTCCATAAACTTTCCTTGAGGAGTATTTTCAAAAAACTCCGAGGTGGATTTGATTTCTACACCATATTTCTTTAGAAGTAGGCGTAGTTGACTATAGTCATCCGTATTACGAGAGAGTCGGTCTAGCTTATAAATAATAACGGCATTTATTTTATTTTTCTTATCAGAACAAAACAGAAGCATTTTCTGTAGTTCTGTTCGGAGAGCAGTTTTTGCACTTTCTCCTTGTTCAATGTAAACGTGAACAACTTCATATCCGTTTTTACTAGTGTATTCACGGCACATTTTTTCTTGGGTGCTGAGACTATTTCCTTCATCAACTTGTTCTTTTGTTGATACTCGGACATAAATCACCGCCCTTTTGAGTGGTTGCATTTGCATAATATTTCTTATGGTCCAAAAATGAATCAACTAATACTTCAGCGAGATAGTCGAGTGCATCATCTTCGGATATGAAATTACTACTATTAAAACCTAAAGGGGAACTACAAGATAATACTTCATTGCTACACAAAGTCGCTCGTAGACCCCCTTCAGGCTTCGATTGAGTATTATATTCGACTTTATTGTGTAGCGTTTCCATAATAACATTTTTCTAGTAAAATTTCCTAGGATTTCCGATAAGATACACAACATTCACATGTTCATACTTACCTGATAAATAACTATTAATCAGTAATAATATTTTCAAAGGTATTTCTATTGTTTTCTAATTCCTGATCATCGATTCCGAATCGTTTTTTCCAGAAATCAATCTTTGTTTTATTGTTTTTTAAAGATATACAAAAACCTTTTGCTTTTCGTTCTGCCTTTATTTGTAATTTATTTTTTATAATTTCACCCACCTTTCTTGGTGTAAGTGGCTCTTCAGACCATTCGTCATGACGATCCCTGTTTAATTGGTCAGTGATTTCTTTGACAGTGAGTGAGTCTATTCCATTTTTTGATAGTTTTATAATAGTCCGCACAATATCACTTTCCCAAGTTATATTTCTATTTGAAATTATTTCTGAGTTATATTGAATAATGAAAGTCTTTAGTTTTTCTCTTATTGATTGATCTTGAATCATCGAAAGTAGAGGTAGAATAATCTGATTTAATCTAGGGTGTATATTTGGGATATGTTCAGTCGAATAATTAACTGGAATAAAATAATTTTTCAATCTCCACATAAGCAATTTATTACGTAAATCTTGAGATTCTCTATAGAATTCAACTGTCAGTGTTTTAGGTATATCGCTTCGCAAGACACTCATACCCATGTTTTCTATTAAAAACCTACTTTCCAAGGCTTGGTCCTTAAAATATTCACGAGTCGCAATTATTTTTGGACCATACACGTTATATGCCTTCACTTCGAAAATACCTTTACCTTCGGATCGAAGCACGTGTGTACCTTTTTGGTATCCAGTGTTGAGAATCTTTACAATATCTGATGTCATATCAGAAAAGCGATAATCTGCTTCATCTAATATTAACGTTCCTTGAACCTGATCTAGTATTCGAAATATTGGACTTGAAGTAGTTGAGCCTGCAGTAAAAATTGGTTTATAACAGATTGACCCAACAGTTTGTAGGAATCTAGATTTACCACTTCCAAAATCTCCTAATGCTCGCAGGTATGGGACCTCGTTAAATTTATCGTACATCCATGTAAACATGATGTAGTAGGTTGCTATATGTTCAAAAAATTCTGAAATCGCTACATATTTGTGGATATATGTTCTAATACTTTCAAGAAGTTCACTCTCAGTTCCGTACTCTATTGGTTTACTAGGGAAAAGGATTACTTCTTTCTCAACCAGAGTATTATCTGGCGGTAATGGTTTAAAAATAACCTGATTTATTTCATAACTAGGGATTACATTGATTTCACTATTTTCAGTAATACTTACATATTCTGTAGTGTGTAAATCCTTGTCATGAATCATTTCGTAGATTACGTTATTTGTAATTATTGAGGTTTTAAATACCTCTTTTTTTGGTGGTTCTTGGTTCATAATGATGATGGATAATAAAATGATAATAAGTTCAATTTAAAACGATTTAAAGCATATTTTGAGGCTATTTTATGCACTCCTCAGCTATGTTTGGGATTTTCTGAACAAGTGATTAATGAGTGGTTTTATATCTTCCTTGGAATAGTCGTCTTTTGGAATTAATTCATGGAATGCTCGAGCAATTGTTCGTTGACTAAATTTTTGCCCAGCGACTGTATTGTAGAGGTTTATATAATCACCTAAGCCTGGATTTGATTCTTGATAGTTTTTAAATCTTCGGTTTATAGATCTCATAAATTTAATAAATATTATTAATAATATTTTTAAGATGATCTTTGGACTTAA
>CALMMZ010000241.1 GCA_937868685.1 uncultured bacterium
AATTTTTTGATTACTTTCTGAGAATTAAAAAATTAATAAAAGATAAGAAGGACATGTCCTGATCCATCCCGATTTAGTCCTGCATATTTTTCTTATGTAAGACTAACAAAAATTTATATAGGGAGAAAATAATGTTTGACATATTCATTATGTTGATTGTAATTTTCTGGTTTGTTGAAAAGCCTTCTTTTGTTTTTCCAAGAATCTGGACGGCTATTGAAAAATATAGTCTAGTGCAACGAAAATTCGCAGTTTTTCTTTGGTCTAAGAGTTCACGACCTAGTTTGCTCACACATCTTTAAAATATTAGTTAGATAAAGTTTTAACTAATTGAATGTGTGAGCATTTAATATTCAAAATGGTAATTGGGTAAAATTAAAAAAGCAGGATTTGATAATCCTGCTTTTTTTTACATAAACACTTAAATAAGTTTGATTGTACAATGTGATGATGTTACCAAAGGAAAAAAACATGTATATCACATTGATTGGCGATTCTCATAACAATTTTGACGGTTGGCGATCAATTGTTGATTATGAATCCTCTTCACCAACAAAAGCTGCGAAAACAATTCAATTAGGTGATTTTGGACATTATTCATTTAAAACCGAAACCAATGCTTGGTTAAGATTAGATGAATCAAATGTTGATTCTAATAATCACAAAATCCTTGGTGGTAATCATGATGATTATAATATTTACCCAAATTCTCCATATTCTCTAGGTGATTATGGAGTAACAGAAGATGGTATTTATTATGTACGTGGAGCATATTCGATTAACAAGCCTGGATTAGTTGATCGGATAGAATGGTTTCAGGAAGAGGAATTAAGTACGGCACAGCAATTTGCTGCATTTGATTTATATCGCAAAACGAAACCAAAAGTAGTTATATCTCATGATTGCCCTACAGAAATTCTTAGTTTCTTAAAGCGAGAAATGGTATATGACAATACATCTACAAGAAATATGCTTCAGTGGATGTTAGGTGATCATATTCCGGATTTGTGGGTATTTGGTCATCATCATGTTTCCAGATCATTTGTATATCGATCATGTGAATTTGTTTGTTTGGCTGAATTGGAAACAAAAACAATTAATATGTGTAATGGGGAATTGGTATGAAAAAAGATGAAATTGTGGAGATTTTTAAAACCATTCTTAGTTGAATTGGTTTAATTCTGTTTGGAGTTGGAATCTGGTGGATTACCAGTTTAATTTTCAACAGTTCTGAACAGCCATATAAGGAACCAAAAAGAATTAATTTACCTACAACTGAGGATGTGGGTGAATTTACTGGGAGGCAGAGTAAGAGTTTTACGAAGGGGTTTATTAAGGGAATCTTCAAAAGAGATTAGGACTTGACAATGAGTTATCTTTTTCAGATGGCATCAATTTCATTGATTGTGGTTGGATTTTTGATTTTTGTTTTCGAACGAGATTATTACACTTTTCGAATTCGATTTCAGGATTTGTTTTTTGCTGCCATTATTTTGTTTATGTGGGCATTCGATTCAACTCCTGTTGAGAAGCAATTACCACAAGAGTATTCTGAGCAATCAAAATGAATCAGTATTATGATGAAATAATTTCATCAAACAATATTTGTTTGGGAAACAGGGATCGTGGAATTGACAAGATGTATATCTTGATTAATAACATGATGTGTGAAAAAAAGTTTGATGAAATTGATCAGTTATTAACTTTGTTTGAAATTGATACAATTTGCATTGAAATGATGTTAGGATTAATTGTTATCACAAATCCTATCAGGAACAGGTTAAAGAATAGACCTAAGTTTATTGAACTTACTAAGGCACGAGTAATTCGTGATGAAGGTTCAATTGAAGAGGGATTATTTAGTGGTCTTGAAGTTTGATTGTACAATGGCTGTATAATCAAGGAATCAATAATGATTATTGCTGAAACATTGAAATACATTGACATTAATGAGGTGATAGGTGTATTTTGTGAATTAACAGGTTGGGAATCCACAAAAGATGGGATTTACAATGTTAAATTTACCAAACCTGTTTTTGACGTGACATATCCAACAAATGCAAATGGTCATGTATTGTCTGGTGAATCCAAATATGCTTATCTTCTTAAAAATCCAGAAGAGTATTTGAGTTTTGGACATTACAAGAACATGAGCATATATGTTGATTCGCTCAAATTGTTTACAACAGAAAGAATTCACCAAGGTGAGTTTAAATATGTTGAAATTAGTTTAACTACAATCATTTTGTGGTTAATGTTAAATGAAGAGCTTAAAATTGAAGATGCTTTGTACCATCAAGAATGGTAATTGAAGTTTGATTGTACAATGGCTGTATAATCAAGGAAGCAGCAATGATTATCAAGTTTGATTCAAATTACTTATGTGATCATTTGACATTTAGTTCAAATGGTTATCATATTGGTTCTTGGGGATTTTCTAATAAGAGAATTCCAGATACTATCAAGTTGACTTTGAGTTTGAAGCTTGGTAAGAAAAGGGTTTTGATTTCTGGACAGTTGGATTTTGAGTTTGAATTTGATGGGAAGATGGATTACAAGGTTTATTACTTCATTCCAAACAATCCAGAAAAGTTGAAGCAATTCTTTCTCAGGAAAAAGAATTATGTTGGCAAACATTGAAATTTACGGCAACAATCGTAAATTAAAAATTAATGTCAATGCTGCTTGGGTTTCTTGTATTGTGGACAATACAGTTCTCTTCAAAAGAGAACCAATTAATGAAAATTGGTATGATGAAAAGCATGCGAAAATCATGAAAGCATTGAACGAACTTGAAGATGCGTTATTAAATGCTGTTAAGGAAACGGAATAATGTTTGCATTTTGGACACATGTAACAGATAATCTGTCAAAGTCAAGAATTCTTGATTTTGTTACAGGATACAATCTATATGTAAAAACGGTTGGAACTGACATTAGTTTTACCAATGAGGACAATGGGTTGGTTCTTAACATTAATGAGGGGGAATTGTTGTCTCTTCATTTCTTTTCATTTCTTTCTCAGCCTATTTTCTCTCAGCCTGAGACTGATAAACCAGCCATAATTAAATTATTTAATGAGAACGAATGAGTATCATGGAATGAAATTAGGTGGGTAGAGGAATGTCACCTTGAAGACCTGCCGATTAACTACTGTGACAAGTTAGTTCCATGTTAATTCGGTGGAAATCCGAAGCGTTCGTAAAACACTTTTGAAGGATAGTAAAATGAAACTGAGTGAAGTAATTGCAAAGTATTCATCAGAAGATGAATTTATTTCTGCATTGAAGACGGAAGTAATTAAGTTAGGAACAGAAAATCCTGATTTTATTTACAATCCTGGATTTAAGGGTACATATTGTTCGTATACTGGACCATCATATGATGAAAATTGGTCTGATGAGTCAGGATGGGTAAAAACTTCAATTGGACCAGAATGTAAGGGTTGTATTTTCGGTCAAGCCATGCAAAACATGGGTTGGAACAGTTCTGACGAAAAATTGGCTGGTCCGATTACTTATGTTTTGAAATGTCAAGGTATTGAGGTTTCAAAAGTCCAAATGTTGTTGGAAGTTCAAAAAAATCAGGATTCTGGTGCTTCTTGGGGTGAAGCAATTAAACGACTTCTTGAAGTTTGATTGTACGATGTGATCCTAACGAAAGGATAGTAAAATGAAACTGAGTGAAGTAATTGCAAAGTATTCATCTCAAGATGAATTTATTTCTGTGTTGAAATCAGAAGTAATTAAATTGGGAACAGAGAATTCTGATTTTATTTACAATCCTGGATTTATTGGTAGTTGTTCATATTCTGGTCCAGCATATCGTTTTGAATTTGATGACGAACTATGTGATTATGTCCAAATTGTTGTTGGACCGGAATGTAAGGGTTGTATTTTCGGTCAAGCCATGCAAAACATGGGTTGGGATAATGAAGAAGAAATGCCATATTTTGGTTCAATTTCCACAGTTTTGTTAAATCATGGATTTCACGATAAAGAGATTCGTGTTTTTCAAGAAGTACAAAGCAATCAGGATTCTGGTGCTTCTTGGGGTGAAGCAATTAAGCAACTTCTTGAAGTTTGATTGTACAATGGTGTTGAAGTAAAACACTTTTTTCTGGATGGTTAAAATGACACGAGTTAACATCACAAAAGACGACAATGATTCAATCACAATTTGTATTGGTGAGGAATATTCGAATTTGATTTTGACTCGTTCTGTTGTTTGGAAGTCTGTTGACTTCAATAGAAGTGAAATTTTCTTTCGAGATTCCGATCAGTCGAAAGACAGTGCAATTGTTTTTTCCAATTTGGAATTGAAACTTCGAATTGAAATTACAGATCCAGTTGTAATCGGAGTTATCAACAAAGCAGAATCAGAAGAGACATTATTAACTAATGTTCTGGAAGAGCGATTGTTTAAAGTTGCTTTAACGAAAATTATTGAATCGGGGCAATTGATTTCATTTCTTTCCATGTTTGCTAATACATTTTACAATATTGGAGAGAAAAGTGGACGAAAAACGGTAAAAGAAATGATGAGAAATCTTGTACATCAATTGTGAGGATTGACATGAATCGTCATACAAAATATGTTGTAGTTTTCCAGTCAACCAATGAAACACTTCTTGGTCCAGAAGACAATGGAGTGTTTCACAATATTGAGGATATGAAGGCGTCATTTTCATCAGCAAAATCTGTTTATGTTACTGCTGATAAGTTAATTATTGTGGATTTTAATGATCAAAAGATCATTGGACAAATTCACAAGGTAAAATCATATTTGTAACTGAAACATTCTTCTTTAATAAGAAGTTTGATTGTACAATGAGGTGATGTGAAGAAGACTCAGGAGAGTCGAAACCAGACTTCCTTCTCAAAGTTGAGAGGGGTTTTGAAGTTTGGTTGTACAATATGACGATGTCAACAACGGTGTTGACAAGTCAAAAACAGTTTTTTTGGAGTTTAGTACAGTGGAAAAGACACGTCTCGAAGCGGCAATTATGTCAGTGCGATCTTTTGAAAACTGCAAGGATGAATTGCAGTTGATCAATGCGGTTGCACGTTCTACGAGTTTGTCAGCAAGTTTTATTGCCGACAAGATTTCGGAATACGGAATTGTTTTGGATCTTACTCCGATTAAGGCTGAAAAGTCTGGTCGTGGTCGTCCGAAGGGTTCTAAGAATAAGAATTCGGCAACGGTGGTTGTTGATAAGACTCACCGAGTTATTATGGAAAAGCTTCGTGCTTCTTGTGCGAAGCCGGAATTGGTGGATCTTTATTCTGATCTTACCAGTGGTGCAGATATCACTGCGAAATTGCTCGCAATGGTTGCTGAACACGTTGACGCAAAGGGTCAGACATATATTGATTTGCTGACTCCTGAGCCTGTTGAGGTTTCCGCAGCGGCTTAATACATCACTCAAAACAATGGTTTTTAACTAATTTTTGTTGTTGTTTTGAGGTATCTAAAAAAAGATAAAATTAGTCCAATTGACCATGATGTTGGGGTCAATACATCTTAACGTGGAGCGTTTAGCGATGTGTTTACACATAAATTTGTTGTAAATGTACGAGTAAAACGTTAAGTATTAAAAAATCGCTCAAGGAATAGGAATGATTAATTCCTATTCCTTGTTTTTTGTTTTCATACAATGAAGTTTGATTGTACAATAGAGGATTGTGAGAAATGATCAAAGAATGCTTGGAATTGATTTTTCGTTTCATTTTGAGTATTGTATTGATTATGTTTTCACTCTCAATGTTGAATGAAACGAGTACAAATTTTGTGAAATTCCTTATTTCACTGAATTGTTTACTCATGTTGCTTTCTTTGGCAATGGTATATGTACGATCGGCAAAGTTGTTTGCACGATTTATCAAGCAAAAAAGAGATCAAAATGATGAACATTCAAAGTAAAAAATACAGAATTCGATCTGAGAGTGGTGGATTTACCATTACGAATTTGCAGACAAATCAGAATAAGTTTGTTTCCAAGGCACCTGAAATTGGTGTGTTGAGTTCTATGTCAGAAAAAGAATTTGACAAAGCAATGGAGCAACTGTTCTGTTAATCATATTTTTACCTAATCATTTTTCTACTTATTGATTAGGATTTAATACTCACAATAGTATAAAGTAGAACATTAGTGTGGAGCGTTTGGCGGTGTATTAATTAGAATTTAAAATAAATTCTAATTAATGACGAGTAAAACACTAATTATTAAAAAATCGCTAAAGAACAGGAAAAATTTTTCCTGTTCTTTTTTTGTTTTAATTTAAACAAGTTTGATTGTACAATGAAAGCATAATCTTACAAAGGAATTGACATGTGTAAATTACAGGCATGCAAATCGAATTCTGTTGTGTTAAAATCCAAGAGAATCGTGTATCGTGGTCGAGAATATCGGTCTGTGGATTTTGTTTGGTTGTCATCATTTCATGATCGAATCATTGACGGATTGATATTTGCAAAAAATCGTAACAACTTAATTCCTTCATTTCATTCTGAGAAAAAGATGAAAGAAAATGGATTTGTAGAGTTACGAAGCTCAGACAAATGTAGACTTGTTGAAGATAAGATTTGTGCTGTTTATTCGATTGGCGTATTGTCACAAACAGATACAAGAATCAGTTCTCTTGCGATGTATGTTCCGGATGCAGATCCGGCATCTAATAAAAAGAAGCGTGCAAAAATTGCTGCACTTTTATCAAACGATCGAAACAGAATTTTATCTTTAATTCCAGATTTGGAGATTATAGAAGATTCACTTTGGTAGTTTGATTGTACAATATGTTGATATCAATCTTTTCAACTTGGAATTAAGATGAGCAACAAAGAACAATTGTCTTCAATTTCTTTTTCAGCTTTGAAAGAAGTTCAGGCTGCATTGGCTTGTTTTAGAGACAAAAAGCCATATACCCATCCAGTTCATGGCAACATTTCTCTTGAAGAATTGAAATATTTGGTTGTTGATACTGCAATTGAGCGGATCAAATCACAAATTCATATTCTCCCAGATACCAATTTGGGATATACAAAGAAATTTCTGTTTGATTATTTGGAAGAATTTGGTCTTGTTGACCAATTTGAAAAATGGATTCATGGTCAAACAACGGGTGTTGATCAACAAAATGAAGCCATTTATTTTACGGTTGATGTCTTGAATTTCTTTTCGGAGTTGAGAAAATGAACGCGATGAATGTTTTCATTATGTTTGCTGTTTCGGCTGTAGTTTTGTTTGTTGCAACTGTGGTATGGCAAATTATTGCTGTACGATCTATTTTTGGAAATGTATCCAAGATGGATTTGAATAAGTTGAATTCAAACAAAGTGCATTCGATTGGTTTCGAGAAGTTTTATGTTACTATTGGTCTTTGGATTTCAACAATTGTATGTGCAATTTCCAGTATCATTTCGCTGGTAGTTCATTTGGTTGGTTGAAAACTTTGGATTATTGGTGTACGGAGCACGATCACGATAATAGTGGTTAGAAACAGTTCAATTCTGTTATAGTCCATTTGGAATAAAAAATCATGTCAGAACGAGAAGAAAACGTTATTCTTCAGACAGGTGATACAGTTTTTTTGTATCAAGGTGAAATTAAATATATCGTAAAAGGTATATACATCAAATTGAAACAAAACGGTAATCTAACACCAGTTTTTGTTATTTCTGATGTAAGTCAAGAAGATCAAAAAAATCAAGAAATACCTGAATGGTGGTAAAATAAAATCAAGTTTGATTGTACAATGTCTTGAGATCAAAAGGATATACCATGAAGCTTTCAGAAATTGTTGCCAAGTTTGATTCTGAACTTGAATTTGTAAAACAATTAGCAGTAGAAGTAGTTAAATTGGGAACTGAAAATCCTGATTTTCAGTATAACACTTCTGAAAGACTTGCTGCTTGTCATTACAATGGTCCAGCAACTATAAAAACAGGAACTTCTTCAACACCGATTCAAGCAGGACCAGATTGTAAGGGTTGTATTTTTGGTCAAGCCTTACAAAATATGGGTTGGGATGATGAAGGTGAAATGAATTCTGGACATAGTATATCAGAAATATTGTGTACAGAATATGTTGATGTTTTAACTTCTCAAACTCACAAATGGATTGTATCTTTTAAAGATACACAAATTGATCAGGACAATGGAGCATCTTGGGGTAAAGCAATTGAAAGAATTTCGAAATTAATGTAACAAAAGGAAAATTAACATGAATCTTCAAGGAATTGTTGACAAATTTCCATCTAAACTTGACTTTCTTGAAAAGTTGAGACAAGAAGTTGTTCGTTTGGCAGACGAAAATCCTGATTTTCGTTATAACACTTCTGGTAAAAAGGCTGGTTGTAAGTATAATGGACCAGCAAGATCGAGTGATGAATTAGCTGGACCAGATTGTAAGGGTTGTCTTTTTGGTCAAGCTTTACAAAATATGGGTTGGGATGTGGAACACGAATTGAATTATGGCGGCGAAATCCATTCGTTGCTTGAATCAATTTCGCTTGAATTTGCATATTCTATTTCAATAAATTCTTTACAGCATGTTCAAACAAGACAAGATAATGGAACAGCCTGGAAAGAAGCAACAAGATTCATTCAAGAACCTTTTGTTCGATTTTGATTATCAGTGAATATCAGTTCAAGAAACTCAGGAGATTTTTCATGTTGACTTCGATTGCTTCGATTTTCTGTTATTCTGTAATTGGAATGTTAATTGCAGCATTGTTTTTGACATTAACTGATAAGTTAAGAATCTTTCTTGAAAAACCAAAGAATTATTGGATTCAAGATCGAATTGCCTTCGTAATTGCTGCGATTGTAATTATGTTCTTTTGTTCAGTGTTGGGATATGCTGGTGTGAATTTGGCAAAGTATTTTTACACAAATCTGTTTTGAGTTTGATTGTACAATTCCTTCACACTAAGCTAACAATTCTTTCAACAAATCATGCGATCAAAATGGTTATTGATGAAACAGGTGAAACTGTTGTATGTATGGGAATGATTCTTCCACGTACTGATGCGTTGGTTGAAATTTTGAATAATTGTGTGAATCCTTGGGACGTATTCAAATCAGTCAAGTTGTGTTTTCAAACAATTGATTTGATTCGTGCAGTTGGATTGAATGAAAGAAATCAACTTGATTTGTTTTTTATTCAGAGAACTATTCACTAAAAACAGTGCGATTGATTTGGATCACCAACCATGTTCACATACATCTATGGAATAATTGTTGTTATTTGTTTGTCGATTGTGTTGGTCAACACGCCGCCTGCAATTAATCAACATTTATTCAACACAGAATATCAACAATCAGTTGATTTCTACAACACGAGAATGCAAAAGATTATCGAATCAAACAAATCTTAAAATTTGATTTAGTTTGATTGTACAATGTGTCTCTGTCAACTCATTCAGGAATGGAATAAAAACATGACTCTTTCAGATTTTCTTGCGTTGCATCCTGTTACTTCAAAGTATTTCTTTCCAACACAGCGGTTGCAGCGTGATAATGGGGAAAATACTCTGAATACTGAACATATTGTCATTTCAAGAGTTGATAGGATGGAAGAATTTACTGAAATGTTGGATACCAAAAATCCAAGTATGAACAGTCGTATTGCCACTTGGAGTTGGTCTAGACCAACAACATCAAAATTCACGCTTATTTCACCTATTTTGGTGATTAATATTGCACACATTATTGCTGATCAGCTTCCATCGTTGGATCTGAAACAGGCGTTTCTCAACAGATTTGTTGACAGTTTTTCGCTTCCGGCTACAGAAGCAGATTTGTCTCTTATGTTGAAAGAAGCAAAAACAATGATTGTCAGACATGTAGTTGATGCTCTTCCTGGTACATCTTCAAATTTGTTTGCTGCTGACATTCAATCAATTTTAGCTAATTGAATGAAAGAAATTTTGTGTTCAAAAGTTTGAAACAAGCTATGTGGGTTCTTTATTTCTTCTTGATTTTCGTTCCGTTTGTTTGTTTACATTCGGGTTATTGGAAAATCAAAGATTGGTTTCACAGAGTTTGATTGTACAATTGATCAACATCAGTTAGCTTCCAAAAAAATTCAAAGGAAAATCGTCATGGTCCTTACGATGTCGGGCGAAGTTGCTATCGTTGTATTGGAAAATGGAATTCCAATTTGTGCTCTTTCTCCAGAAAAGTTTCAGACCAAGTTTGGTTTTTATCCAAAAACCACTAAAGTTGGCATGAGTTTCCACTTTCCAAAAGATTCAAAAGATCCAAATTCAACAATTTATGTTGCACATGCCACAGAAACTACAGTTTCTGTTTGAAGGAAAACAAAAATGGTCCGGAAAAAAAGTTCTACAATTTCTGAGCAACGGACAACAAAAAAATCAGTGAGTATTCCATCATCCAATGAACAATTTAGTTTGTTCATGAACCGGACAAGGCAAAGTGAAGAAAAGCAGTTGGATGAAATTGCTGTTTACTTGAAAGATTTTCATGTCAAAGCAGATGAAAATGCAAGGATGATGATTTCTTTGAAGAGTAAACTTTGTTTGACGAACAAATTGAAATTGGAAAAAGAAGGTTGGTTGCTTTCTGAACATGGAGAATCAGGTAGTTTGACAATTTATTGTGTAGAAATCAAACGAAATTGAAGTTTGATTGTACAATGTTTGTATACAAACGCCTTCCAATTCATGGAGTTTAAAGATGAAATCAAAAAGTCTTCAGAGATTGAATTGAAGTTTACACAAAAAACAGTAGAAAACATGGATTTGATTTTACGCACGCTTAACCAACTTTCTGTTGGTGAGGTGTTTTACATTCCATCATCAAGAGATGCATTTCAAAATCTAGGACGATTTTGGGCTGTTAACTTGAGAACAAACGTGTTAACTCAACTAAGCCCTTTCTCGGTAGTACAAAGAAATAATTTCAGATCTAATCTGAATTATTTGATGATTAAAATCAAACGTAAATTTAAATCTCTGATGAGATTTTTAAGACTTACAGTTTGATTGTACAATTGATCAGTGTTCGGATCAAACTGGTAAGGGGGAAACGATGTTCAGAAAACTGATTAGTTCGGGTCGTATTGTTAATACTTTCGAAAAGCAAAATGGATTTCATGTTGCAAATCATGATGGAAGTATTGTAAATGCACGACTTTTCGATTTGAATGATGCAAGATTTTCACCACCATTTGAAGAATCTGTCAATCAAAACAAAACAATTCTTGAATTGATTGAGGAAGAACGGCAAAAAGCCTATTTGCAAGGCTTGAAAAATGGTCTGAGAGCAGCAATCAGTATCAAAAACCGTCATTTTGCTAATCATCAATTGTTAAAGCAACATTCTCCAGAAGAACTCTGGCAATTTGACGAATTTGATATTGAAAGAGCATGGGGTTTGCCTCAAGACGAAAATAATGTTTGATTGTACAATCTCTTGTTATCGAAAGCGTAACAAATGACCAAGTTTCCACAAGCAAATGATTATGAAGATTTAGTTTTAGCGAAGAAACTTGCTGAACTAAAACTTGACATATCTGCTCAATTGTCAAGAATCGCAAAACAACTTGAAAATTTTCATGAAAAATGTGATTCAGAAGGTTTTCTGTATGTGGATTCCAATTTGATTGGCGAAAGACTTTATGATGAAAATCGTAAAGTGATTTCAGAATCAGGTTGGGTGATTTCTTGGGTTGGTAAAACATGGCGATTCTCAATTAAAAGGCTGAGTTGCACATGAGTTTTGAAAAAATCAACATTATTTCAAAAACATCAGTAGAGTTTTCAATACTTGATGATTTCAGAAGATCATTTGATCAAAATTGTATTGATCAAGTCGAATCTGTCTCCAATGGACCCCGTGGAGTTTTGGTAAGATACAAAACTCCAACCACGGAAGGTCCATTGAATTTGCCTGTAAATCCCTTAAATATGGATTGTGAGTTTGATTTGTTGCGTATTAGATACGCAACATTTGAAATCATTTTTCCCACAAAAAAGATTCCAAACAAAATCGTTTTCTGGTAAGAGTTTGATTGTACAATCTCTCTTCAACAGGAGAATTCAATGGAAAACGGTATCGTAGTATTTTATGACAACAAGGTGTTGACAGTTCTTGTTGTCCATAAAATCGAATTTCTTTCATTAAATCAGATTCTTGATCATTACGCTGAAGAATTTGGTTTTGAAAGAAAACACATTTCGGGAACATGGTCAAACATCATTGACATTACCGATATTCAAAGCGGTCAGGCTCAACATATCGGATATGCCAAAAATGATTGGCCAAAAAAAGAAAAATCATCAGAACATTTACCCGCTCCTGATCCTAAGTATCCACCTGGAGAGTAAAAGTGTCAAATCAAAACATTTTATCTCTGCTTGATGAAGCAGAGAAATGTGATGAAGTACCTGAACACATTATTGATGAAATTGTATCGAATCGAGATAATGTTGAGACATTGATTCGATTACTTTTGTCTGCTCGGAATGATTTGAAAGAAGCAATGTGGCAATTAAATGCCATTTGTTCAATGGCAAAATCATCTTCTGATAATCTTGAATCAATGTGGTTCAAACCAAAATCATCAGAAAATGAAAAATGGCAGATTCCGGAAACTGCCACATTAGTTTGATTGTACAATTGACTGATGTCAGTTCAATTCAATCAAAACTTCAAGGGATTTCCAATGATCCGTACCAGCACATTGCCTGACTTCTTCGAAGCAACTGAAGACGATCGAGAAGAAGAAATTGATTTGTTTGATGAACTTCTTCTTGATGATTACATTGAAGAAATTCTTCTTTTTGATGAAATTCTTCAAGAAGAATTCGATTGCGTTTTGTCTGAAGACGAATACGAACTTGAGTTGGATTTTGATTATAATGGTTAATTGCTGAATCATATAAGGCAATTGATCTGAAAAACAGGGATATTTCTATCCCTGTTTTTTATTATACTTAATCAATGAAGTTTGATTGTACAATGTGACCATGTCAAACAAGAGTCAACCAAAGGATAAATCATGCAACACATTCTTATCATTTACATTAAAAATAATGTTGATGGTGAATTTGTTCATCAAGTCATTGGACCGTTTGATGATCAAGAAAAAGCATTTTTGCACGTTGACAAAATTCGAACATCACTTGATGATGCGTGTAAAACCATGAAACAAGAATGGTCATATGCTGTTTGGCCATTAACAAATCCTGAAGTTTGATTGTACAATGTGAAAGTGTTGATTCAAACAAGTTTTTTTGGAGATTATGATGCCTCGCAATCGAAACACAGTAAGACGTAAGCCAATTGCACGCAATTCCGGTGTTGGATATGGCACAATTCCAGCAAATGCAACAGTTGTGTTGGACAAATTTGATCTTGAAGCAATGAATGAAGGAATTGCTATGAAGAAAATTCCTTCATGGCGATCAAAACCACATGCTACTAACAATGTGAACTAACAGGCAAAACTCAACACAATAATTAGTGTTGAGAAAGCAGTGTCCTAATTTTAATGGACACGAAATGGACATTTGTAAAGTAACTATGCTGTTATAGTGAATGGTCAGTAATTACTGATGATATACAAATGTTCTCCTGTTTTGTCAGTAAACAATTTCTGACTCTCTTGTTCAAAGGTGATGAAAATGAATTTTTCTGTATTCAAAGATGCTTCCAAGATGGAATCTGGTTTCCAAAAATTACATTAATTTGTAAGTAATTGGGAAGAATTTTATGAACAAGAAAAACCTACGCCTACAAAAGATATGTCAGAAGAAGATATCTTGGAATTAGGATATACAGAACAAAATGATTGGTTTGAACAAATGTCTCAATACTTGAATTGTTCAATCAATGCAGCTTTGGATTTAACCTACGGACTGGAACGAAGTTGGTTTAAAACAGAAATGATTGAAACAATTTTGGACATGGATAGAAATCCAAACAATTACGAATTCAAACCAATTCTCGCAACTGGTGAGTTTGAATGGGATGAAACTAATCGTCGATTCATTCCTGATGTTTGATTGTACAATGGTTGAACATGTCGGAGTGGCGAAATAGGCAGACGCACAGGACTTAAAATCCTGGGTCCCGAAAGGGGCGTACGGGTTCAATTCCCGTCTCCGACATTTTGTTAAACCTTTAACTCAAAGTCATAAACAATGATCAAAAAACTTTTCTCCAGATTTTTTGCAAAACGTCCTGAAAAACCAGAGCCAATTTTACGTTTTGAAAAACGTAGTGGACTCACTTGTCGAAAAAATCAATATAATCGACGAGATTGGGATGTAATGTCTCCAACTGGAGTTTTTCTGTTCACCATTGGAACATTGGGTGAAGGAATTGATTCTGTTACCATGCCAGTGGCAGAAACTCTACTTCCACGAAGAACAGCATGAATATCCAATATCTCGAAAGTACAATAAATCCAGACTGCTTTTTTGTAGCAGTGGATGAAGTTGTTGTCGGACGTTGGATTTCAGCAAAAGTTGAAAATCGAGATGTGTCACGTTGGATTGATTGTGGAATCTATCGTCCTATTAGATCACACTATAAATCCAAAAAATGGGATAAAACACCATTTGATCCAGCTTTGATTTTTGATATACAAATGTTTAACTATGTTAAGCAGCATAAGAAAGAAATGCCACTTAACTAAGTTTGATTGTACAATCTCCTCTCAGGAGAACGACATGGATAACATTCAAGCTAAAGCATTGCTTGATACTTTTGTACAATTTCAAGTGACTTTGTCAAAAGTAAAAAGACACAACACTCTTGAAGAACAAGCGGAAGAAATAGCTTCTAGTTGTTTTTCTAGTGGTGGGACCGAAACCTGCAATCTGATTTCTCATTTTGATGATCTTGAAAAAGCAATTCTTGATCGTTTGAAAGAGATGTTTTGCTGCCATACGTGCAAAAAACACATTTTAGGTGACAAAATTAAATCAGAATTTGCTGATGATCCATCTTTTTGTTCAACTCAGTGTTTGAATCAATTTCACGAATTTGAATGCTCTTGGGAATAGTACGAAGTTTGATTGTACAATCTTCCCATATCGGAACAACACAGAACTCAAAGGAACAAGAAAAATGTGCCAGTCAGTTCAGGAACGTTTGGAAGCTGCTGAAGACTCAAATGAACGTTGGGATATTGCTGCCGAGGTTATTCCAAAAAACAATGTCGTTCGTATTTATGATCGGCACGAACGTCATGTTCTTTCCATTCTTCCTTGTTTGGATGGCGATGGGTTTGATCTTGTCCATCCAGATGGCAAGGTGCTTTATTGTGCGGTGAATGGTGATTTGGTCAAGGTATTCGTTGACACTCTTGGTCTTGAAGAATACTAGAGTTTGATTGTACAATCCTCTGTTGTCTCAAACAAGGAGAAAAGAATGTTCAGGATGATTTTCATCATCCTGGCAGTGGTTATCGGATTCATTGAGGAAAATCCCTTTCTTAATTATGAATCTCGGGAAGCTGTTGAAAAATACAGCAAGACTCAGCGGGAATTAGCCAAGTACCGCTGGTGTTCTATATCACTGCCCAGGTAGCTCACATAATTTGGCAGGAGTCTAGTGGGGTTGACTTCCTAGAGCAATTTTTGGACTAATCAACCAAAAATGAATTATGTGGGCAAGTTTTGATTTTGGAATAAGAATATCTAAAAGTAAAAAAACATGTATCAAGTAAATCTTGATACATGTTTTTTATTACACTTAATCAATTAAGTTTGATTGTACAATGATTCGATATCGAGGAATAAGTATTAAGGCACATATAATGTACCTAATAGCTAAACAAAATGCGGGCTTTGTGCCTTAATACTTGTTTCTATTTTTTCGGAGATTTGTCATGAAGTCAGTCAATGTTGTTTATGTCAAAGTAACGAAAGCCCCAGTTTTCGACTTTGACGACAATATGCGAAAAGAAACAGTCGAAGATCAGGAAACGTTGTTGAATCATGTGGGACTTTTGATTTATAGTGATGAAGATCGCAGTTTAATCAGATTTACAACCGATATCGATTCGACGTTTTCTCGTTGGATTTCCAACGAGAATTTGGAGACAATCTCTACAACTCAACCATTCAGTAAGTATTACGACGAACTTGCTGGAGTTTGATTGTACAATGATTCGATATCGAATCAAACAGGAGAATACAAATGGATCAGATTCTGAAACATTTGCTGACACTTCAGCCGAAACGCATTTCAGATGAACAATTGGCTAAATTGAAAGCGTGTCACACTAGAAAAACTGGAACAGGCTGGAATTTGCCTGCATGAAGTTTGATTGTACAATGTGACGTTGTTCAATTTGTTTAATTCTTTCTGGAAAAGAGAAAATGGAAGAACTCAACCGTCTTATCGGCTTGAAATCTGTCGGATATCGCTTGAACAAGCGTGAACTTCGACGACTCGAAGATTTGTTGGATCAATTTGGACTCTAACAAAGAGAGTTCTACAATTTAAAATCTCTAAGAGGGGAAACCCTCTTTTTTGTTGTACTCAATTAAATAAGTTTGATTGTACAATGATTCGTCATCAAGGAGAACACTGATGACAAAGCAACTGTATAACGTCTGGTGTGAGAGTTGCGGTGAAGTATTTACGCCAAAGTTCAAAAGTCCACTATGGTGGCAAGCACATCAGCGTGCAAACAAAGGATTTTTAGACGCATTGTGTATCGATGGCACAAAATGCGGCTGTGTTGACAAGCAACCAAAACAAAAAACAGAATTCTGTGTTTTCGGTTACAACGACAATTTCTGTGAATTTCACATTGATTGCAACACTTTTGTTGATTGTGTGAGAGTTTACAAAAAATTGATCAAAGATTTTTCTTTGACCGTTTTTGTAGTTGGATTGTCTGATGAAGTTCGGTCGAAAATCGAATTCGGCTGGTGATGTTTGATTGTACAATCTGGCAGCGTTGATGCTTTGATTCTTAGTTATATCCACTTATGATGGAAATCATCATGATTCAAAAATTGATCGAATTGATAGATGAGGCTTCGAAAATCTTCCATTCAGATACCGATTGGGAAGTTAAGTATGATGCCATTTTCGGAATGAAAATCGGTCAGAAGATCATCGCTGCCGGTTTCTCTTTTGATTGGTATGATCCAGATACAACTTACCAAGAAGACGTGACAGCTTACTTTCGAGCATTAGAGGAATGGAAAGATCGCTGGTCAGGTACAGAACAGCTTGCAATTTGATTGCAGAGCAAATGATGTTTGATTGTACAATGTGTTGATGTCAGTTCAAACAACACAAGGAAACAAACATGTTTTTTTTCGTTTTGTTGACAAATGATGCTACAAGTTCAAAACTTCTTTCCTTTGAAAAAGGAGTTGAACTTTATCTCAAATTCACAAATCAGAAATCCTATGAATTCAAAATGGAAGACGTAGGGTCTGTTTTTGATCTTGAAACTAATGGACTTCTCACGTTGCAACACATTCCAATTCCAGGAATGCAACTTGTTGAAAGTGTTTTCGATTCATTGGATCAACGAATTGGAATCGCAGCCTAGTTTGATTGTACAATTTGAAGTTGGAGACAAACTGAGCAATTCTGATAAACTGGATTAATAAAAAATTTCACTTTAAAACGTCTTTTGATATTCAATGTTGGGAAATAATTCCCAGCTTATTGGATATCAGTTCCAGTAAGGGCGTATCACCTGATTGATAGTGAAATGCTGAATCAGTTTGTCTCTTTTTTTGCTTCCGTAACTTAATGGATAAAGTATCGAACTTCTAATTCGATAATGCAGGTTCGATTCCTGCCGGAAGTACTTACAAAATAAATAAATTATAATAGTGTTGATAAATTTTGAACATCAACACTATTATAATTTATGAGAAAATGTGCAAAATGCAAAATTGAAAAACAACTTTCCGATTTTCATTATCGATATGATGAAATAAAATCGTATCAATCTTGGTGCAAATCTTGCGTATACGCAAGTCAAGTCAAAAGATGGACAGACAGAAAAATAAAAGCTGTAAATTTGCTTGGTGGTAAATGCAAATTGTGCGGCTACAAAAGAAATTATGCATCGCTTGATTTTCATCATTTAGATCCTCAAGACAAAGAATTTGATTGGTCTAAACTGAGATTGAAAAAATGGGATTTGATTTTAAAAGAATTGTCAAAATGCATTCTTTTATGCAGAAATTGTCACGGAGAACTGCATAATCCTCAAGCGTTTATTGATGATCAATATGAATTAAGATTGAACGACAACAATAATCTTAATTTAGATTTGAAACCAACAGGTAAATGTCTTTATTGTGAGTGTGATGTTTATGGAAGTAAATTTTGCAGCACTAATTGTTCGACTTTAAGTCGAAGAAAATCAATCAGACCAAAAACAAAAGAAGAATTGGAAAAACTGATCCAGGAAAATGGATACGTGAAAACTGGAAAACTTTTTGGAGTCTCAGATAATGCCATACGTAAATGGCTTAATCAATATTGATTTAAGCAGAGATAATACATCTCTGCTTTTTTTATTCATTAAATCAAAGAAGTTTGATTGTACAATGATTCCTCATAAGGATGACTCAAAGATGACTCGGAAGAGTCAAGTCAAACTTCCTTCTCTAAGTTGAGAAGGGCTTTGAAGTTTGATTGTACAATATGACGATGTCAACAACGGTGTTGACAAGTCAAAAACAATTCTGAAAGGGTTACTGCCGTGGGAAATTCTGTAAACGTCGAAGCTCCAAAGCGTGGACGTGGACGCCCAAAGGGTTCTAAGAATAAGAACTCTCAGGCTGCCAAAATCGACGCGACAATGGCAAAAGTGTTTGCCAAGTTCATGGCAACACTGACACCTGGAAGCGATGCAGAACTCGCTTGCTACTATCTTCTTGAATTCCTCAAGGGTACAATCGTTACGTCTCTGATCGACACAATCGTTGGCGCAAAGACTGACAAAAATGCAGACATGCTCGAATTGATCTGCGACCATTTCAACATTGAACTGTCATCATTGGAAGAAATGGAAGAAACTGTCGAAACTGTTGTTCTCGAACCGCCGACAACAACGGAAGAAACTGTCGAAACGACAACGGCGGAAGCTGCATAATCTGAGAAATCTCAGAGAATCGACTAAACAGGGATAGAAATATCCCTGTTTTTTATTGTTAAAATAATAAAAAGTTTGATTGTACAATGATTCGGTATCGAAGTGAATCAAAATCAAACAAGGAAACAAACATGACAACAATTCAAGCGACTTTTGCGATGTTGGCAACTTCTTTCGTGATTTTCATCTCAATTGGTCATTGGGCAGAAAAAGAAAAACTGCCAACTTCAATCAAATTGTTTCTTCTTTGGTTGATTTCTTGGTGTTTCATTGGATTTGCGACTTCACTTATCCAACTTTTTAAGACTCTGGGAATCGGAGTAGTTTGATTGTACAATACAACGATACAACACCCGACTCGATTGGACCCAAAAACAATACCAGCAAATAAGCTGACATAAATGTTCCATACGCAGTCGTGTTGTAAAAACAGGGATGAAATATCCCTGTTTTTTTATGTACTTAATCAATGAAGTTTGATTGTACAATACAACGATGCAACGAACGTTAGAAAAGTTAAACTTAACTAAAACAAAAACCACTAATCAAGGAGAAACTACCATGAGGACATGACCTAAAACATAAATTTCTTTCTTTTCGTCTCTAATAATCGCCGCAGTACGTCCAGTATCGGATACATTCATGATTCGCGATCGTGCTCCACCTGAAATCTGATTTTTTCTCTCCTATATTGAAAAAAACAAAAAATGCATGGATTTATTTCCATGCATTTTTTGTTGTATTTAATTAATGAAGTTTGATTGTACAATGTAGTGATATCAACTCACAAGGAAAACAATCATGACAATCACAATTAAAATCGACGTTCAGGTTGACGAAAAGAAGAAATCTGATTACGTTGGTCCATACGGCAACGGTGTGGCTTTGACAGATCCCGTTTCTAAACCAGAATCAACAAAATATGTTGGTCCATATGGAAACGGTCCAGATCAGTCTGATCGGTGAAGTTTGATTGTACAATTGGGACGTATCACCTCACAAGGAATACACAATGAAAGTTCTGCTTGTACCTCAAGGTAGTTATCCTGAGAAGGAATTGACTGATGCAATGACAGAAGTCAAACCGGGAGGATATTATTTTCTGGATGGAACCAGGACTCCACCTAAAACCAAAATCGATCATCAGACTATGAAATGGCATAATGCCGTTTACGAAACATCAATTTCATTTGATCAGGCATGCGAAAAATATCCTGATAAAGTGAAAGAAGTCAACGAAAACGACTCTCCATCGTGGGGGGAAGCGTGGTATTCAGAAGAATCATGGCCACTTTTCTGGAAAGAAAATTGGGATACCACTTAGTTTGATTGTACAATCTGATGATAGCTGGATATTACAGCAAAATAAGACACAAAGGTGAAACACCTTGCTGTAATATTCACTTATAGGATCAAATCAAATGCGATTTTTTCATTACGATGCGTTTCCAGACAACACAGTATTCTGGATTTATTTTCATGCGTTAGCCAATGATTTCATGGGATACGACATTCCCACCATGAAAGAACAGGAAGAAATTCCTGTTGGCGAAACTGAAGTGGAAATTGAAAATCAGAATGGAGAAGTCAACCAGGCAATCTGCGTTACCTGGATGTATGGAACTCAGAAAAAGGGTTTAATTGTACTGAAACGTGATTCTCCATCATTGCACTATGCACGAAAATGTGCTGCACGAAATGCTGCTATGATTTAGTTTGATTGTACAATCCTCCAATATCGGAACAACAATGTCAAAAGATAACAACATCGAGACAGTTGTTCTCCGTGGGTGGGGTTATGGATTCATAACTGATAACAATGAGGTGATCTCATGGTATCCTTGTTATGAATTTGACCAAAAATCAAATGCGATTGACGAATGTCGCAAGGAATTACAATACTTAGGAAAACCGCTATACGTCCAGGAATGGCAAGAAAATGAGACTGGCGAGCGTAATCCTGTAGGATCGATGGAATTCATCCAGTTTGATTGTACAATCTCTGTTCAGGAGAACAACAATTTCAAAAAACCTGGTAGCACAATTCAACGAAGAACAACGTCTCGAAAGAGAAGAACAACTTCGTGAAGAACTCGAATTGGAAGATCTGTATTATTCCGATCTGGAATATGATCAATATTGTCCATGTGGTTGCTGTAATGACAGCTATCTGGATGAATATCTGGATGAGGATTTAGATCTGGAACTGGATACAGATCCAGATCCAGATATGTCTTGTTTCGATCCATCCGATTACGGATGGTGAGTTTGATTGTACAATTAATCAACATCGGTTAACTCCCAAAAAATTCAAAGGAAAAACACGATGTGCCATGATGATTTTGATCGATCAAAACTGCCATTGATTCAAACAAACAAAGAACAAGAAAAAGCAGCCTCAGAAGGAATTCATCCTGATAGTTTCGTGGCAATGATTCTCCTTCCAGAAGATCGAATCAACAACTTTCCCTGGACATGGAAAGTCGAGTTCATTACCGATTCGCTGAGAGATGCAGATGAATGGTTCGAATCTCGCAATAGAGGAACTCGACTTTATTACGGAAATGGGCATATCAGAAGTGCTAAATGAAGTTTGATTGTACAATGTTTGATTGTGATAACTAAACTCAATTAAAAAGGATTTCTGCAATGGCTGAATTAATTTCAACACGTCCAATTTGTGAAGTTGCACGCGAAATTCAAAAAGAATGGAAAAATGTCAATTTCGCTGCCAAACCATATCTTTCAGCAATGTTTTCATTGAGTTCAATTAATGATAACTATCTAATGGATAGTGCAAAATCAATTATTTTGTATTTTTTGAGTAACGCATCATCATTTCGTGGAGAATCCGCAAAGCGATTGAAGAAAGAATTGAAAACAATTGCTAACATTAAGTAAATAAAATGGTGTCGTAGCTCAGTTGGTAGAGCACCGGACTTTTAATCCGATGGTCGTGGGTTCGATTCCCACCGGCACCACTAATTTATCCCGATTTCCAGCTTCAGGGTATTGATAAAGCTGGATTAGTGTGGAGCGTTTGGCGATGTTCTTATGCAGAAACACATTCTGTATAAGTAACGAGTAAAACACTAATTTTATCCAAAAATCGCTAAAAACAGGAATAAAATATTCCTGTTTTTTTTCGTACTTAATCAATGAAGTTTGATTGTACAATGTGATGATGTCAGAAGGGAAACAAACATGAGCAAAAACCTATATGGTGGATATTACGACACACACGACAGAAATCGAGAAACTCGTTGTTCCAATGGCTCTGGAACAGTAAGTTTGCCAGATGGAAGTGTCAAAACCATCAGAATTGTCGATGGAAAACGGCATGAGACCATTCAGAAACCAACACAGCCCTCTCCCTGGAGTATTGGCGGCTAAAGTTTGATTGTACAATGAGTTGTTGTTAATGCAACTAACCAGGAGACACTGGTTGCATAATAACCACGATTCGAAACATGAGGTGTTCGATCAAGTGTTATTATTGGCAAACAACAGAAGCTCCCCAGAATTTCAAGTATGGGTGAGTAATTACCTTGAATCGGAACGTGCTTTCTGATCCGTAAAAGCACGTTCTTAAAAATACTAGCGGATTAAAAGCGAATGAGAGTAAGAGCCTCATTCGCTTTTTCTCGTACTTAATCAATTAAGTTTGATTGTACAATAGATCTATATCAGCCCTTCAACCAAACAAACGGAGTTTCAAAATGATTTCATTGTTCCTGCTGACAGGAATCGTCCTGCGAAAAATTCGAAATCGAAATCGTTCTTCAGTTTGATCAAGTTCCCAAACTTTAGAACTGAAAAACGGTAGGGATATACGCCATCCCTACCGTTTTTCTTGTACTTAATCAATTAAGTTTGATTGTACAATGGATCTATATCAGCCCTCAACCAAACGGAATGAGCATATGATCTATCCAAATGTGCAAAAAGCCATTGACATTTTGAAAAATGTTGATGAAGACTCATTTGACATGAGGAGTCTTGACAATTGTATTGCTGGGCATATTCAAGCAGCATGCAAACCACAATATGACCATTTCCTCTGTTCAGGTTTGTTTGCTGACTTCACGGGTGTGCTTGAATCACAATCTGAACATGTCGTGTATCCAGAATTTACTGGATGGATGTGCGAAAAAATAGAACAAGCCACTCCATTGCAAGCAATTCAAATGCTCGAAATCCTGCGAGATACAGGTTCGGTTCGCTGGGACCTTGTAAATTGGGATTGAAGTTTGATTGTACAATCCCCTCTCAGAACAATCACAGGTAATCCAGGGGAAAACGCAATGTATTCAGTGCATTACAACGGAACCACACATCCAACGAATAATCTGCCTGATCGTAAAGCTGTTGAAAAATGCGTTCAGGACGGACTTCGAACCGCCGAAAATAGCATGGATGGATGCCCCGTATGTGTGAAACAGAATGGCAAAGAGGTTGCTTGTGTTAAAGGCACTGGCAAAATTGTCTGGATTGTTGACTGAAGTTTGATTGTACAATCCATTGATACAACACCCGACTCGATTGGACCCAAAAACAAAACGCAGCTTTAAGCTGACATAAATGTTCCATACGTAGTCGTGTTGTAAAACAGGGATAGAAATATCTCTGTTTTTTTATGTACTTAATCAATGAAGTTTGATTGTACAATACAACCATACGAGAAACAAACAACAGGAAACAACAAATGTTCTATGTCGTCTTTTTCATCTTGAGCTTGTTTTTGATAGTTATTGCTGTCAAAATGCATAAAGAAACCAGCCCAAATGGTTTGGGCGGTGGCGGAATGATTTTCCTGATTCGATTTGTAATGATTGTAGCATCTGCAATTGCAGTTGCGTGTCTTTCTGGGTTCTTCTTAGACAAGTAGAACCATCAAGTTTGATTGTACAATATTCCGTTGTCAGCAATGTCGCTGATAACAAAAACACTCTGAAAGGGTTACTATCATGTCCGAATCTACTCAAGTTGTTGCTGAACGCCGTGGTCCTGGTCGTCCGAAGGGTTCTAAGAATAAGAACTCTCAGGTTGTCGCAATCGACAAGACAATGGCAAAAGTATTTGCCAAGTTCATGGCGACACTGGAACCTGGCTCTGACGCAGAACTCGCTTGCTATTATCTTCTTGAATTCCTCAAGGGGACAATCGTTACCTCTCTGATCGACACGATTGTTGACGCGAAGACGGACAAGAATGCAGACATGCTCGAATTGATCTGCGAACATTTTGGCATTGAACTGCCAGCAGCGGAAGAAACTGTCGAAACCGTTGTTCTCGAAACGGAAACAACCGTCGAAACACCAGTTTCGACTGAGAGTGAAACAGCCGACGCCGCCTGATGTTTGTGGTGACGAATTGACTGAACCGGGGAAACTCGGTTCAGTTTTTTCTTGCACTTAATCGATTTAGTTTGATTGTACAATATCTCGTTGTCAGCCACAAACCTGGAGAAAACAATGAGAAAACACGAAATCGATCTGGAAAGCACGAAGGATCAAGAAGTCTCAACGACAATCGTGTGTGTGATTTCTGGCGTTGGGGAAAAATCCTTGGTTGTCGTAGTGAAGCCCTACTATTGCGATAAGTCTCGAATTGATCACGTCGCTTACGTAGTGCAACATAATAACGATGAACCAAAACGATTCACGTCGTTTTCACTCGCCATTGAAGAGTACAACAGCATTGATGTTTGATTGTACAATCTGATGCTGTCAGGAGAAAACAAATGATAGCATCAATCAAAAACGAGATAACACATCTGATCTCTGTTCTGTTCGAAGCAGAACGCTGTACAGAATACGATACGGCTGTTCAGTTGGTGGATCAGTTGAAATTCGCAGAGTCTCAGCTTTATTCGGAGGCTGAGACTCTGGTCGGAAGACTTCTCGATTTTGATGACTGGTTGACAATGGTTCGCACGATCAACGAAGCAATGGATTCACTTTGTGAGACCTGGGACATCCTAGTTTGATTGTACAATATCCTGTTGTAAGTCAAACGCTTCTTGTCAAAGGAATAACAATGTCAAAGCCTTCTGTTCTCGTTGTTTATCGTGATGGTGAGACCGAATTGAATGATTATGCAAGAAGAATCATTCACCTTTTCGGATTGATTGCAGTATGCAACACTGCCGACTCTCCTGAACCCGCAGAAGAATGGCTCGTGTCATACGATGCAAGCTCTCAGGGATTGTATGGCAAGACGCGAGACCTGATCATCGAACTGGCTGGTAATGAGATCTACGATCATTGGGTTCGAACGAACGAGGTCGACATCAAACTTGCCATACGTTGTTGATCTAGGTGGTTGACGAAGTTTGAAAGGACTGGAAATGGTGCCAGTCCTTTCTTAACATTTTCTTAACAGGAAGTTTGATTGTACAATAAATTGTTGCAAAATTAAAAATAAAGAAATTAATTTGAAAAAACTTTAAAAAAGTTTGGTAGGGCATACCCCTCTTACCAGCTATCACCCGGTCATTTTATTTTCAATTAAAAAATTGTTTTTTATTTTGTAGGGTTTTCAACTCAAATTTAATTACTA
>CALMMZ010000242.1 GCA_937868685.1 uncultured bacterium
CAGGAATATCTCCTGTATCAATATATTCTAATAATGTCTCCGGAATATCCGATAAAAATTCACTTGGTGCATTAAAATTCTGCTGCCCATAGATTGTTCGCACATACGCATATGATAAATATAATCGCTCGCGAGCACGAGTTACCGCAACATAAAAAAGTCTTCTTTCTTCTTCTTGTTCCTCTTTTCCTTTTTTTTCATCATATCCAGCATGAGGAAATAACCCTTGTTCCATCCCTGTTACAAATACATAATCAAATTCGAGTCCTTTTGCTGCATGTACTGTCATCAATCGAACTGCTGGGCGGTCATCACGAATATTATCTTGCTCAGAGAGAAGGGAAATATCTTCAAGCATTTGTAAAATTCCATCACCAATAGTCATATCATCATAACGAAGCGCATATGTTACCAGTTCTTCCATTGTTTCTAATCGTTCCTGTTCATCTGTAGACCCGTTTGTGTATGATTCAAACATTCCTGATCGATGAATCGCAAATCGTACTACCTCAGAAGGAGTTTTTTCACCTGCTAAATAACGAATATCTTGAAGAATTTGCATGTATTCTCGATAACCATTTAGAGCAACTCCTGATAATTCATTAATTGTTCTTGCAAAAATTTTTACAAGTGCAACCTTGCCAATTCCTCGCTTTGGTTCGTTGATTGTTCTTTTTATATCTGAAAGTGAGTCAGGATTAAGTGCAGCGCGAATATATGAAACAAGATCTTTAATTTCCTTTCGCTCGAAGAATTTTACTCCCAATACTTGATATGGAATTTCTGCATGGAGACATGCTTCTTCAAGTGCGCGTGATTGAAAATGTGTTCTGAATAGTATTGCTATTTCTGTTGCAAGAATTCCTTCTGTGAGGAGTTGCTTGATTTCACTCGCAATTAACCGTGCTTCATGTGATTCATTAAGTCCAACAAGAACTGAAATAGTTTCTCCTTCTGGTTTTTCGGTGCGAAGTGTTTTCTCGATACGTGCTGTATTTTTTGTAATAATTGAATCAGCAACTGAAAGAATATTTGCTGTTGATCGATAATTTTGTTCAAGAAGGATTGTAGTTGTTTCTGGAAAATCACGCTCAAAATTCAACATATTTTTAATGTTTGCACCACGCCATGAATAAATATTCTGATCAGTATCACCTACTGCACAAATATTATGCATGTCTCCAGCAAGAAGTTTAGTAATTTCATATTGTACTTGATTCGTATCTTGATATTCATCAATATGAATATATTTGAATTTATCTTGAAGTTGAGCACGAATATTAACGTTACTCTCTATTAACTCTTTCGTTTTTATCAACAAATCATCAAAATCGAGTGCATATTCTGCTGATTTTTTCTGTTCATACAGTCTCCATA
>CALMMZ010000243.1 GCA_937868685.1 uncultured bacterium
GTATGTTATTTCAGAATTAAAAAATAATATTATGATACAGCAGAAATTTTTTACGAGAGCGTTGGTAATTGCGCTATTTTTTTTATGGATTATTGGAATCATCACAGTACTAACTAATAATACAAAAAAATCAAAATTAAATTCTATTAATCGAACAGATAATACAAAATTTCTGGATGAAACTCTTGATGATTCATATGAAAATATAGAAACTCCAAATGATTCATCAATTATTTATATTTCGAGAGATACGATTAGTAAGTACGGATCACTTTGCCAAGATTTACAAATTAATTATGTAACAGCTATGCAAATTGCAAAACAGGAACACCTTCCATTAATTAAAGACAGAAATGGAGATTTGCAACCCATTGTTTATGAAGAAGATGTTTTTGTTTATTATCAAATGCACTCTGGAAAATCTGGATATTTTAAAGATTACCTCGAATACTTGTGTCTTAGTTTTGATTAATTACAAAATTCCCTACAAAATTTGTAGGGAATTTTTTTATCGCTTGGTAATTATTTTATCAACGATACCGTATTTTACAGCCTCTTCGGCAGACATATAATAATCTCGATCAGCATCTTTTTCGATTTGAGTAAGATTTTTTCCGGTGTTTTTTGCAAGCATTTTATATAAAGTTTGCTTAGTTTTTAAGATATGTTCTGCGGCAATTGCAATATCAGAAGCTTGTCCTTCTGTTCCACCAAGTGGTTGATGAATCATGACTTCTGAATGAGGCAAGACAAATCGTTTCCCTTTTGTTCCTGCTGAAAGAATCATTGCACCCATGGAAGCTGCCATTCCAGTACATACCACTGAAACATCTGGTTTGATAAAATTCATAGTGTCGATAATTGCAAGTCCTGCCGTTACATGACCACCAGGGGAATTGATATAGATAGTGATATCTTTCTTGGCGTCTTCATTTTCAAGGAAAATAAGTTGTGCAATAATAATGTTGGCAACATCGGCATCAATTGCTCCTGCAAGGAAAATAATACGGTCTTTTAATAATCGAGAATAAATATCGTACGCGCGCTCACCCACAGGAGTTTTTTCACGGACAGTTGGTACTAAATAACAC
>CALMMZ010000244.1 GCA_937868685.1 uncultured bacterium
TTTAACAAAAAAGAATCTATTGAATTTTTGCATTGGATTAAACCAGAAAATGGAAAAATAGAATTAGATTTAACAAAAAAGAATCTATTGAATTTTTGCATTGGATTAAACCAGAAAATGGAATTTTAGAACAGTATAAATATAAATGGAAACTATGAGAGAAAAACAAAAAATTGCCCTGGTTACGGGTGTTACAGGACAGGATGGAAGTTACTTAGCAGAATTTCTTCTTAAAAAAGGCTATACTGTTCACGGTATAATACGCCGTTCAAGCAGCTTTAATACAGAAAGAATTGACCATATCTTTGATAAGATTACACTTCATTATGGCGATTTAACAGATGCGATTGGAATTACAAATCTTATTGCACAAATTAAACCAGATGAGATTTATAATCTTGCTGCACAATCACATGTTAAAGTTTCTTTTGAACAACCTTATTATACAGCTAATGTAGATGCACTTGGAACCCTAACGATTCTTGAAGCCATGAGGATTCATTGCCCTAATTCAAGATTCTACCAAGCATCAACTTCTGAACTCTATGGAGGTATGGATTACAACATGCCAGAAACTGGTTATACTGAAGAATCTCCATTCCATCCAAGAAGCCCTTATGGAGTAGCTAAAATATATGGTTATTGGATAGTAAAAAATTACCGTGAAGCCTACGGACTATATGCATGCAATGGAATATTGTTCAACCATGAAAGTCCAAGGAGAGGTGGAACATTCGTAACTAAAAAGGTTATAAGTAATCTTGTAGAGGTAAGTGAAGGAAAGCGTGACCATCTTGTGATTGGTAATATGGATGCCAAGAGAGATTGGGGATATGCTAAGGAATATGTAGAGGGAATGTGGAGAATGTTACAACAAAAATCACCAGAAGACTTTGTTCTTGCTACAAATGAAACCCATACAGTTAGAGAACTTATTGAGATAACATGTCAAGAACTTGGCTATGACCTTGAATGGAAAGGTGAAGGTATAGAAGAAAAAGGATATGATAAGGCAACTGGGAAACTTCTTGTATCAGTTGATGAAAAATATTTTAGACCTTCTGAAGTATCACTATTATTAGGCGATGCAACCAAGGCAAAGGAAAAACTTGGCTGGGAACCTAAGGTTAAATTTCGTGAACTTGTATCTATAATGATAGATGCTGAAAAACACATTCCCGCATAAAAATTTGCTATTGTATTTTTTTTGTATATATTTGCACAAAAGAAAACAGAAAAAATATGAATTTTAACGACCTAACTGATGCACAAATCGAGTTAATAAAAACTGTTTATGCTGATAAGTCAACCCCTTGGGAGCAACGTGCTTATGACCTTGGAAAGCAATTCGGAGTGAGTGAAAGAACAGTAAGAAGATGGGCTGCAGAAAGACTCGACTTAAAAGAGAAAGATGATATTGAGCCAGAACAATACATCATAGCCAAAAAAAAAAAAAAAAAAAAGAAAAAATATTATTTAGTAACCTGG
>CALMMZ010000245.1 GCA_937868685.1 uncultured bacterium
TATTGAAAAATATATTAATAATTACTGCAATTGTGTTTTTAATGATTGCAAGTCTTGTCTTACTTAAAAACCCTTTCGGACAAAATGATACACTTTCAATAATTACGGTAACAGGAAAAGGAGAAATTCAAGCAGTGCCCGATATTTCTCGATTTACAATTTCATCCACTGAAAAAGCAGGAACGCAATCAGAGGCTCTTGCAAAATCTTCTGAAAAAGTGAATGCTGTTGTTGCAGGTTTAAAGAATCTTGGTATTTCAGAGAAAGATATCAAAACCGAAAATGGTAGTACATATCCAGATTATGAGTACGTACGTGCAACAGGAGAACAAAAAATTGCCGGTTGGGTATCATCTCACACACTTTCAGTGAAAGTACGAACACTTGATCTTGTACCAAGTGTTCGTCAATTGTTTGCTGATCAAGCTATTACTAATGTTTCCGGACCAGATCTTTCTATTGATGATACGAACATGTTACAATTGCAGGCTCGAGAACTCGCTATTCAAGATGCCAAAGATCAAGCGAAAATTCTAGCTAATCAATTAGGGGTTCGTCTTAGGAAAATTGTTTCATTCGGTGATACAGGTAGCAATGAATATTCACCAATGTACGCACGTGAAAATATGATTACTAACACAAAACTTGACTCAAGTTCCGTGCCGGAAGTTGTTACAGGCGAACAAACTATCACTTCAAATGTTTCGGTAACATATCGAATTAAATAGATTTTATTATTCTTTTTATATACTATGAGTACTCAAAACACACCAAAAAATATTTGGAATGCTATCTTCAATGAAGAGAACGCACTCGCACTTACGATCGCTTTTGCTTTAATTATTGTAACAGTTATCGGTGGAAATTATTACATGAACAAGAAAAACACCAATGATACACTCACGGTAACTGGTTCCGCTCGGAAAGAGGTAGTATCTGATACGGTAATTTGGAGAACTGCGGTTACTCGGAATGTAAGTTTTTCTGGATTGAAGGATGGTTATACACAGATGAGTCGAGATGTTGAAATTGTAAAAAAATTCTTGCAGGATAACGCAGTTACCTCAGAATCGATTACAATACAGCCAATCACAATGAATGAAGATTGGAATAATAATGGCCCAGTAGCTCAAGAATTCAAGCGGTATACACTTACTCAAGCAATTGAAATCAAATCTGCTGATGTATCGGGGATTACTGAACTTGCACAACGAGTTGGCGAACTCATTAATCAAGGAGTATTATTCCAATCGTATGGACTTGAATATTATTACACCGACCTTGCAAATCTTCGTGTAGAAATGTTGTCAGATGCAGTTGCTGATGCAAAAGCTCGTGCAAAAAGTATGGCGCGTGCTGGGGGGCAACGAGTAGGATCATTGCAAACAGCGAGTTCTGGGGTTGTACAAGTACTTTCTCGGGGTTCCGTTGAAGTTTCTGATTATGGTTCATATGATACGAGTAAAATTGATAAAGATGTTATGGTGACAGTTCGGGCAAGTTTCGGAGTTAGATAAAATAAAAACCACTTAAATTAAGATAAGTGGTTTTTATTTTCATCTTTAATATCACATGGTATAATGATTTTCTATGAAAAAACAAAAGAGACAAAAAGTAAATTATGAAACCAATTGGAATTTAGGATTATTATATAAAAACATAAATGATCCAAAAATTGAAAAAGATATGCAATTAGTAGAATCTGAATGTCAGAAATTTGCACAAAAATGGCGTGGCGCAGATTTTACTAATATGGAAAAACTATTGAAATCATTGCAGGATTATGAATTATTTGAGGAAAAAATTTCTAATTCACATCCATTTGTTTTTTATACCCTTGCTCGAGAAGTTGATACAGGAAATAGTAAATTGGCAGGATTAATTAATAAAGCTCAAGAGCGATTAGTACAGGCTTTCAATGAAGCACTATTCTATGCTCTTGAAATTGGAAAACTTGAAAAAACAGTACAAGAAAAAATCATACAAGATAGTCGATTTGAAAAATATCGATATATGTTGGAACGATTGTTTATTACTGCAAAACATCAATTATCTGAGTCAGAAGAAAAAATTCTTTTATTAAAACGAAATGTCGCATACGAGTCATGGATTGAAATGACTGAAAAAGCGTTGGGAGAACTGACAGTAACTTGGAAAAAAGAGATCTTGCCTATTACCAAAGCTTCTGGACTTATTCAAACATTACAAAAACAATCTGATCGTAAAAAACTATATGATCTTATTCAAGAAAAAATCGCAGGAATTCAATTAATTGCCGAAGCAGAAATAAATGCAGTAATTAATAACAAAAAAATTGATGACAATTTGCGAGGATTTCATTCGCCACAAGACGCAACATTAATTGATTATCAAAATACGAATGAGGAACTTTCTGCATTATTACAAGCAGTGAAAAAATATGAAAAATTGCCAGAAAAATTGTTTACCTTGAAAAAGAAATTATTACAATTGGAAAAACTTGGACCATATGATATGGCGATTCAATTGAGTGCGACTCATAAAAAATATTCATTTGATGAAGCAGTAAGTATTGTACGAAATGCTTTTGAAAAAGTTCATCCAGAATATCGAATTATTTTCGATTCATTTTTGAAAAATGGACAGATTGATGCGTATTCTCGGAAAGGGAAAAAAGGTGGTGGGTATTGCTGGGGTGATTATGGGCGACCGACCTATATATTACTTAATTGGAACGATACATTTGATGCAGTGCGAACATTAGCTCATGAAATGGGTCATGCTGTTCATGCTGAATATTCAAACAAGCATCAAGGAGTACTTTATCACGATCATCCGATTTCTACCGCAGAAGTTGCGAGTACATTATTTGAAAACTTTGTACGTGATGAGTTGTATATAACTCTGTCAGAAAAAGATCAATTATTCGAACGGTTTAATTATTTACAAGAATCGTTCATGACGATTCATCGCCAAATTAATCACTTTCTTTTTGAACAAGAAATGTATGATGGTGTGTATAAAAACGGAACCTTGAATGCAGGTGAGATTTCAAAAATTCGAGCAAAATATTTGAAACAATACATGGGAAAATCCACAGAAATTACTAACCATGATGGATTAGGATGGATCACCCATTCACACATGCGGAGACATTTTTATGTGTACAGTTATGCATACGGGCAATTAATCAGTACGACAATGTATGAAAAATATAAACAAGACAATAATTTTATTGAAAAGATAAATCAATTCTTGTCAGCTGGTGGTTCTAACACGCCTGCAAATATTTTTAAAGCGATTGGTATTGATACGTCAGATCCAATGTTTTGGGAAGCAGGATTGCAATCTCTTCAAAAAGAGTTACAACAATTGGAAAAGGATTGTAAAAAATATGGATTAATCTAAAAAGCAGGGTGACCTGCTTTTTCTTGACAAATAAAATTAATTATGATATTTAAATATAAAATTGTTAATTTTTTAAATTAAATAATTATGTTAAATTTCAAAGCTGATTTTAATATGGACGTAGTTCCTGTTTCTTTTCTTAAAAGTGCTGCCGA
>CALMMZ010000246.1 GCA_937868685.1 uncultured bacterium
TTAGAGCAGCCAAGAATGTTGACCAAGTAATACAATCAGCAAGAGAACTTATGGTTTTTGTAGGTGAGGCTCCCTGGGAAGATGCAGACATGGATGACATAAGACAGGAGATTGAAGACTTGTTTAATACCCTGCTTGAAGATTACGAAGATTTCTAAAAAAAGATTTTTATTTGTCGTAAATCTTTCCTATATTTGCGACAAACAAATACACAAATGAAATTAGGAAAATTAATCACTTACACAATGGCTTTCTTGTTTTTCTTCGGAGCCACAGTTTACGGAATTTATAGAATGATTTACGACGGCATCGCAGGAGATGACATGGCAAGAGGTTTCATGTTTTGCTCACTGGGTTTCATCGCAACAACAGGATTAATAATCCTATACTCAATCGGTGCAATGTTGGAAAATCTTAAGATACTAAACGAAAAGATGATTGCACTAATCATGTCACATAACGGAAACGCAAATAACAGCGGAACTCGCAACCCACTATTCGACCTTTTATCTCAGCTAAAACAAAATATGGGTGAAGATGGAGCAATGGAACTCGATGAAGATGACCTACCACCATCAGGCTCAATAACAATTGCAAAGGTTGGAGAAGATGGAAGCATCACACCAATCGAGAGGAGAGAATTCAATAGCCCTGAAGAACTTGATGAAATTAGAAGAGAATTATTAAACAAGGCTTTCAAGGGGAAAGATAAGAAGCTGGAAGATATGACAATCCAAGAATTGGAAGTAGAGAGAGAGAAAGCTGTAGATGCTCAGGAGTTTGAACTTGCAACAGCAATCAGAGACTTGATAAATCAAAAACAAAATTCTGCACAATAAGTGTAACCTTTTAAAAAGAATTACGTACAATTAGATGTATTCGCTTTGAGGTTGAAACCTCATAAATTGTTTTTCTTTTTTTTTAACTGTCGGAAAGCCCTCAATGTATTTTGGGGGCTTTTCGTTTTTTCTAAATCTTCTCCGTATAGGTTCATGAAAGTAACACTTGAAAATATAGAAGAGCTATTGGGGATGTTAAAAGAATACTCAGTGAAAGAAGCTGAGCAAAAACCTCGCTGGTCAAAGGCAAAACAAATTGCCATGTATTATAGAAAGATGAAAATAGAACCACCAATTGGATTCTATGAAAATCTTGAATTGGCTTTTGAATACACTGGTGTAGCTTGCAGAGCTTTGAAACAACTACGCTCTCTTGTAGATATCAAGTATATGACAAGACAAATGAACCGCCATGTAAGATTCGAACGCTATGAACAAGCGGCGGAGATTAGAGATAATATTGAAAACTTTAAAAAAGTATTAAATGAAAAAAAAGAATTCGACACACAAGTCAGACTTGCTTACGGCTTTGAATAATTACTTCGCCACAACTCCACGTGAACAAGTCCTTAAGGACTGGGCGGAGGCTGAAGAAGCAACCAAGGATATAAAATCCCCCACCATGGGCGAGTTCCTGGGATGGCAAGGAATTGTTTTAGCTGAAAGAAAACCAATTTCAGTTGAGCTGAAAGAAATCCCCCAAGTGACTGCTGTGAATTTCATCAGCCCGTCGTATGTGGATGAGGAAATGTATCTTAGTTGTTGATTTCGTTTTTTCTAATTAATCACCGTATAATAAAAAAAGAAAGACATGAGTTTAGAAATCCCAAAAGAAAGTAAAGACGCCAAAGTAATTAATGTGGCAACGAAAGTTATTTCACAACCATTTAATAGAAGTGATAGAAATGCTGCAGCAAGCTTCATCCTGAAAAATATTGGCAAACACCTTAATGGCATAAACATCTTCATCAATGACCTTGAGAAGGAAAGAGAAAAGATGGCAAAGGGCGTCGTTGGAAAATTTGATGACTTTGGTCATTACTATGGCAAAACCTTGCTGGATGAAATGAAGGAGCTCGTTGCTGTATCCCAAGAAGTATTAACATCCAAGTCTGTGTGCACGGCGAAGGAAATTGCAGGCTATGCATTATTAAATGCGATGAAAGCCAATGGAGCATTCAGTAATTTTAATTGGAAGAATTATGAAATCTTGCGCAAGAATAATTACCTTAACTTGCTTTCAGATTTCAGCACAAGCTTCCGTGGCGACATTGTAGAATTCCATAATGTGTATAATGAGAAATACATTGTAATTGAGACAGTTGGCACCAGAAAAGAAGAGGTAGGAGAGCCAAAGTTCTATTGTGTAATGAAAAACGAGAAAGGGATTTCATACTTGGAATCATATGTGTTCTCTAAATTCGAAGATGCATTGTTCTATGTTATGTGTCCTCAATACTCTGCAGCGATGACAGCTTTATTAAGACAATCTAAAGTAAGCGAGTAATGAAATTAAGCACCATAAAAAAAGGGATGGTTGTCACCGACACAGACATGTACACTGAAGAGTCAGGTCTGAAGTGGTTGGGGACCATCCAGTCAAAGACAAAGACTCATGTCTTTGTTCAGGAAAAAATAAGAGGTGGGTTCCTTGTGAGATACACAAATAAGCAGGCCGAAAAATACCTGAAAAAACACAACTAACCTGAAACCTTTCTCTCCCTTAAACGTATAATAGAATATGAGCAAATCCGTAAACTTCAAATTTCACCCAAATTGGAAACGATTCCAAACTTGGTTCGATGGATACAACAAAAATCATGGTCAATCACCAATTTGGATTTCTCAACAAGATATCATACAATCTTTGTTCGAGTCTACGGTGCCAAACATCATCAATTGGACTCAACTTTGGGATGACTACGTTGTTTGGGCAAGAAATGTATTTAAAGAACGTGAGCGTGTCCTTTGGTCAGAACAACAACGTCAAATCGAGACTCTATTATTGGAACAAGCCAAAGACCTGAATAAGGAACAATTCGTTCTTGTGTTCAAGGTAAATGGCAAGCCACAAGTAGACCCAACCCTGATGACATATTGGGAAGCAACAAGAGTTAAGGAAAATCTTGAGGGGGACTCTAATGGAATCGGTGGCGACGAATCAATGGAAAATATAACTGTAGTAAATCTTAATAAATTATTATCATGAAATCAGATACATTAACAATAGCTTGGTTCGTAGTCTCCCTAATCTTAGGGTTCTTTATAACGTATAAAATTATACCTGATATGTGGGAAGATAGTTTGTTTGAAAAGGTATGTTTTATTCTTATTGGAGCTATGGTGAGCCTCCTTGCATTAACTGCCATAGGTCTTATAGTTTCCGCAGTAGAACCTGTACAAGTATCAGAACATAGCGGCGTAATCGTGAACCGACTAATTAAGGGTGAATCGAAAGAGGATAATGTAATAATCATAAATGGTGTCCCTCATACAACAACCTCAACAACTCCTGAATCTTGGATGCTTAAGGTTCGAGATGATGAAACCAATAATATTGTAACCATTCCCATTGATGAGAATCAATTCTATAATGATACAACACTTGTTGTAGGAGCAAAGATTAACTACGAATTGGAATTTGGAACATTAACAGGAGATGAAAACTTTAATCTAAAATAAATATCATGACCGTAAGCAAAGCTCTCCCTCAAATTCAGGCCGAACTTCCTTGTCTATTCTTATCGCAGGAATTCGCCGATAACTATATTAATAACTCCAACCTCGAAGAGGCAATGGATGACTGGTGTGGAATGGATGATATCGTTTCGTTTCACGTATCCGAAAATCATGGATGTCTGAGATTGGTTACCCAGTCGGAAAAGAAAGATTGCTTCCACCTAATCCGAATGTTCCCCATGGGAAATAAATGGCAAGTGAGTGTGGATGCCAAGAACTTAACCGCTGCACAAATGATGTCGAATCTTTTAGAAAGATTATAATGATAAAGATAATATTAATATTATTGCTTGGAGTAATAATTGGAAAGATTCATTCCTACAGGAAAAATAGAAAGCAATGTCTTAACTGTGGAAGCTTCAACACGGATTTAATATGCTCAGTATCAGGAAGTGGAGGCGGTGAATATAGATACGCAGTTAGACACTGGGAAGGATACCACTGTAGAAGTTGTAATAAGGGTTTCTCTGCAAAATTTAAAATAGATAAATAATATGTGGCTCAAGAATCTAATACATAAGATATTCGATTTCAAGCCGCAGGCCCAGGAGCCAATCTCTCCCCAAGAACTTACAAGGAAGAAAGCCTGGCGTTTGGATACCACCATCTTGGTCCAGGGGAAAAAGAATAAGCACCAGGCCGTCGGCGATATCACTGGATATGTTTACAGGGATGGGATGACCCAGGAACAGGCCTGGGAATATGCGGCGGAACTTAATCAGAATAAAAAGAATCAAGAAATATAAGGCAAGGGGCGAAACCTTTTGCCTTTTTTTGCGTATAAGGAATACCAATTTTATTTAAATGAATGTATCAGAACTTAAGGCTGGAAGAGAAGCTCGTATTAAAGAAAACGGAATCAAAGGCGAATTATATTACTGCGAACGTTGCGATAGATGGTTTGTGCTCCATAATGGGAATGCAATTGGAAACACTCCGCTCGACTGGGATTTCATAAAGAAAGATAAGGGTTATAAAAACTCCTGGCAAATTTCAGACCCAGGAAGTAAAACAACCAACTATGTTGTGGTTATGCAATCCAATGCAGTATGCATGGAATATAAATTTGGAGACGCCTTACCAGCATCAATGCATAATCGACATGCAAAGATTGAAAATGATGGCCTTACAACAAATGGGGTTCTTCTTTATCAAGATAGTCAATTTTATTTTCTATCTTCAGATAGAAATTTTGATGGACTGGAACCGAATAACTGGCACAACATACAAAAAGAATATGATGTTAAATATTCTTGGCACATTCAATATCCAGGTGGTAGCCTCGTAAGTCTGGCTAAACTTTATGTTGATGATAGAACTTTTAGCCCAAAGGAAATTAAAGAAGTGGAACCTAAGATAGAACCCCCAAAAAAGATTCTTAATACTGGTGACTCTCTTTCACAGATACAACATCACTTAACCAAGGTCATATTAAGAGAAAAAGAATTTTGTGAATCCTCTGGATTCTTATTTTGCTCTAATACAGGCTCTTGGTTTTTCCTTTCAGCTGAAAATAAATTCGGAGGCACAATGCCAAATGAGCTCAGTACTCTAAGAGAAATATATGATATTCGTGGTGGCTGGCAAGTAACAAGTAATTCTTCAGCAGTTCTAACTCTTTCTGAATATATGGAAATTGAGCTTGTTGGCGGTGTGGCAGAAAAGAAAGACCCCAATGTTCTTAATTCAGGTGATGTATTGAACCCAGATTTGCACCTAAGATATGCCAAATTAAAAACACCTCATACCACAGCCGAAGGCATTATATATTATTGCCCAGGAAATAAATTCTATGTATTCATATCTAATCATAAAGATTTCAAGGGTGGTGGCGGCCCAGAAGGTTGGGGACATATCATTAATTCTTGCTACTATAAAAATGTTTATTCGCTTACTTCATCTGGGCACAACTGGCTTTGTATTCCAAATGACATGACTTTGGAGTTAGTGAAAGGACATTATGACCTGATTATTAAACCAAAGAAAGGAGAAAAACCACCAGTGGCAGCTCATTCACATTCACGTGACTTTAAGGAAGGAGATAGAGTTCGTTGCCTAAGCTTCGATGAAATGGTTAAGAAGTTTGGCAAGGCTGATTTTCATCATGGTGGAGATAATCACTTATACTGTGGAACCACTGGTGTTGTTAAGAAAATCATTTCAGATAAAGCAGTTGAGGTAAGATGGCATAGGAATGGTATAGAATATACAATGCTAAAAGAAGAACTGCACTGGGAACCTGTATTAGATTGTAGCATGGAAACCAGCACAGCAAAATTATACATCAGAGGACTGGAACCCCCAACCTCAACAGATTCGTTTCATCTCAGAGAAAAATCTGAACTGGATAAGATTCCAAGTGGTGAGCTGGATACTTTCAGCCCAAATAAAATCTCAACCGATTCGGATGTTAAGGGTTCACCAGTTCCAATGAATAAGGATATGGAAAATTTAATATTGTTAGGATTATGATAAAAATTAAAGTTAAAGACCTGGTTCATATGAAATCATGCATGTATGATGGACATCCAGGTATATTATATTATTGCCCACACAGGAAATCCTGGTTCCACCTGAGCAATAATAATGGTAAGGCAGGCGAAGTACCAAAAGACTGGGATTATTTACAAGAAAAATTTGGGTGGGGTTTTTCATGGTGGCTTGCAAATAATCAAGACGAACATACATATGAAGATTGTTTTGATGAGACTGAATGGCCAGGTTATGGAACCATAATAACGCCAGAACACGAAAGCAAATTTCAGGTTGGGAAACAAATCCACTTCCTGAATAAGTCATACCTGGAAAGACTTAAGGGAACAACAAGCCTCTATGGTGGAAACGAATGTCAAGGAGTTCCTCTTTACGATAAGGCTTGCAAGATAACTTATTCACAACACATTGGAGGTGGCATTTATTCTCTTAGTGTCACAATCTTTAATGATGATGGTTCAGAAATGATGTCTTGCTGGGGGACCCAGTCAACCGAGTTCTATGAAAATTATAACCTGGTTCCACCATACAAGAGAAACGTAGTTATTGACCCAGTTCCAGCAAAGCCAAAAGTTGACCCAAAGACTGGACATATTGATATGAAATACTATGGAGGAATTGACCCAGCTAACATGCTTGGAGAATTCTTAAGAAACATGGATGGAACAGTTACCGTGCTTAAGTCTGATATTTCCAACTCATGCAATGAGATTACTTTGCCGTCATCCAATCATTCAACTACCCATATTCCAAATCCTACCCTGGATACCTATAAGCCTTCAAAGGTAACAACCGATTATGATGTTAGGGGAAATCCTGTGGTGAATAAAAAGTCTACAGATGAAATGTTAATTTTTGGACTTATATAAAAAAAGTTTCCTATATTTGTAACCTTATTAAAAATTGAGCGTATAAGATACACTTAAAACAAAAATCTAAATCTAATCAAAATGGCTAAACAAAATCAAAAAGCGTCTGCTGACGCAACCTGGATTGAGTTGCAAAAACAATCTCAAGAGGAAATCGACATGGAAGCGTTGTCGTTGGAAAACGAAAACAACCGTAACAAAACAAACAACGACATCCACCTTGCAAAAACTGTGGTAACAGAAAAGAAGAAAGCATTAAATGCAGTTATCCGTTCTAAATCTTACTCAGTTGTTGCTGAGCTTGCTGCAGAACGTGAACTTGCTGTTGCCGAGAAAAACGTGGAAGACTTACTTCGCATTAAGAAGAAACGCTTCTCTGCAGAATCAGAAGATTAAAATTTAAAAGCTCCAAACTCTGGAGCTTTTTTCTTGACCCATTGCTGTCGAGCTCTTTATGACCCAGCCCTCTCCTCTCAGCTGAACCTGGCGCAAGGTAATACGACTGATTAGTGTATGGACCAGAGGCAAAATCTCCGACACAATAAGAACCCCCTGAACCTGGCGCAAGGCAATCTGGGGGTTTTCTTTTGGCCAAGATAAAAATAAATTTGCACATCCCAGATTTATATCCTATATTTGCATTGGTTTAAAAATTAATTGTTATTACTACTGCTCAGTTGAGGACCCAGGATTTTTTCTGGGTCTTCTCGTTTCTGATAATACCAAAACTCCTTTCGGCTGAAATAAAATAATAAGATAATCGGATTTTTTCCGATTTTCCTGTAACCTTTTATCACTAATTACGTGTTCGCAGAACAAAGTTCAGCTCTGAGCTGAACGCTCACAATTAAATCCACGCACTTGGGAACTTCGTTGGGTGAACCCCAGACATAATGTCCAGAATCTTCCGCAAGAGCAAACACCAGGTGGCAGTCGACGGCCCCTGGTTTTTTCGTTTTTCCAAAATCATTACCGTATAAGAAT
>CALMMZ010000247.1 GCA_937868685.1 uncultured bacterium
CGCTCCATTGCATTTTTCCATGAAACTTGATCGAGAAAATCAATAATATATTGCTTTTTACCTGAAGGTTGATAATCAGCAACATATGAATGTTCCCACATATCAATTCCAATAATATATTTTGAAGAGTTGAGTTGCCCTAAATGCTGTTCATCCACCCAGCCATTCTGTAAAATTCCAGATTCTGTATCATATGACAAAATTGCCCAGCCAATTCCTCGAGTCATTGCGATTTTTACAAACTCTTCACGCCAAGCTTCTACGCTTCCCCATACTTCAATCATTTTTTGTGCTAAATGAGATATATTATCAAGAGGAGCATGTTCTCCTAACAAGTCAGTAAAATAGTATTCGTGATTTTTAATTCCATTATATTCAAACGAACGTCTGCGATTCAGTTCGGTAATTAAATACTGCGCATCTGTATCATTTACATATTTTGTCATCAGGTCTGTTGCTAGATTATAATGTTTTACATATCCGTTATATAACGTAATATGCTCTTCAATATTTTTTTGAGAAATTCCATTAAGCGTTTTTATAGGAAATTCTTTTGGAAGATAATTCATAGAAAAAATATAAATTAATTTTAATAAGTGAAATACTTACGATTTCTTTTGTATTGGATGTAATCGTGCAGCAATACCCATTGCAATTGCAATAATTACTACATTTTTAATAATATATTGTCCGGTCAATGTCGGTATCATGAACCCATCCCATGTTTCTGTAGGTAATAATACAAGCGGACCAAACGTTGTGATCATATGAATAAACAAGAGCGGGATAACAACTCGAGTCAGTTTTGGAATCAAAAATAAAACTCCAATCAATACTTCAAACCATGCAAAAAATGCATAAAATGTATCGAACGCAACAAAGGTAATTGTTTGATTGAATAATCCTTGCACTAACGCACTCGCAGGAGAAAATCCTAAAACCTTAAGTCCTCCAAACCAAACAAACACAATTGCAAGTGAAACTCGCGCAACTGCAATCCAATATTTTTTGAAAAAATTAATTATATATAAATCAATATCTCGAATATTCATACCATACTAGTATACCATATTCAATAAAAAACACCTCTTAAAAAGGTGTTTTTTATATCCTATAACCCTAATCGCACCTTCCATGCATCAGTTAAAAATGGAGTAAGTTCTGTAAAATCGAAATATACTTCCGGTTGCCCTGCAGCATATGGAGCAACATCATAACTCTGAAACTTAAACGTTATACCTGTATCAGTTGGAATCACAAGGCCGAACAATACTTCAGGATTATTTAATCCATCTTGTAACATATCATTGTTCATCATTTCTCCGAGGATACTTGTAAGTTTCTGAGCAACAATTGTTTTAATTGGTTCGGTTGCGTCAGGACGGAAAAATTCAGTAGGTATAACTCGCCGATTATTTTGTGTATCAAGAATTATGTTTTGTATTGTTCCAATTCCATGCGCACCACCTGAAAATTGATACGCTGAAGTCATATAATTTGTAATTTCCCATCGATCAACTATTACTGGATGTAGATTCGCAAAATAAGAATATCGATACGATGGGTCATTTTCTTGTATCGTTTTAATAAAGGATCGATCATCTTCATTTATTGTTGTGTCACTGTAGAGCGTACTGAACTCACACAACCATGACCCTATTGAACTTGCAACATCTGCTGCAATTATCTTAGGAATGGTAGTTCCTTGTTCAAGATTAATATCATACGATACATAATTTGTTGCTAATTGTGAAACAAGCGAACTATCACTATTTGCTACAATACCAACATCGCTCGCACAGACAATCATATCCTGTAGTGAAACAGTCTCATGGTATACTGGAACAGATTGGTCATATTCTGTTGGAAGATCTCTAATCAAAAAGTACACACCGAATATTGCAAGGATGAGAATAATAAGAGCAAAAAAAGTTTTATAAGAAGTATTCATAAAATATATATAAGATTAATTCCGACTACGAACACCGTCAATTGAGGGGTTTTTTTTCGGACGAGGT
>CALMMZ010000248.1 GCA_937868685.1 uncultured bacterium
TGTTGATGTATTTGTTTCGGCAACAATAACCTGAGTGTCAGAGTCAGCAAAATTGATATCCTGGATCAAAGTGAATGTTGCGTCATTTTTGCCCTTCACAACTGTTCCATTTTCCAAAATGGGAATATATGATGTGTTTGGCCCCTGTGTTGTTTCTGCCGCTGGCACCTTTACATAAAATGCACAAATGCCAGTTGAAGAATTAACACCTTTCAGCCGGTATCCAAGCCTTCTGGCTGCCTTGACAACATTATTGTATTGGATTGCTGTAAGCGGATCGCTTTCATTCAGATTGAAGTCCTGAGAGTAGGACAGAATATCTCCAACATAAGCCACCTCATCCAGCAACAGTGAACCTATTGATGCCTCAGAGAAATCATTATATGTATCTGGATAATATGTCTTTGCATGGTTGATCAACCGTTCCTTGATTGATGCAAAATCCCTTGCTGTATATTGTATTGAAGGTGTTATGGTTGGCATGTGTTAAATAGCTTTTGGCAATAATATTGAGATTTGGTCATTGATGTTCAACACTGGTATGAAGAAGGACACAACAACATACAAATTGTTACCACCAGCCAAAGAAACATCAACATTTGTTATCTGAACATAATGGAGATATTTGGAACACTGTTGTCCAATTCGCATCTTGATATCACCAACAACTGTTGGTTCATAATTCTCAAACAGATATTGTCTGATTCCAACACCAAAGTCAGGGTCCATGACTCGTTCACCAGGATTGGTTAGGATTAGGCACTTGAGGTTTTGTTTTGTGTTTTCAATCATGTTTGTTGTTGCCGCAAACAAACCTATTGATTCATCTCTATTAAGTGGCGTTTTCAGTCCGAATCCTTTTGGCATATCAATTATCCCCCAGTGATTTAACTAAGGAGTCAACAGAATCCTCAATGGATCTCATATATCCATTTTGTTCAAAAACATTATCCATCAATGATGCATTGTTGATAGTCTGTTCAAGCATCATTGAACCAAATGTTGAAACAGGAATACATTCATTAACCAATTTGATAAAATTTGGCTTATTCAACATTCCAATCTTTAATAATTGAAATGTCGAATCTCTATTGTCCGTCAAGTCTGTCTGGGCCTCAACAATTGGAACCAACAAATACTTTCTATTGCCATCTGTTATGTTCATGCTTTTTTTTTTTTTATTGAATAAGTCAGATTGGTGCCCGTCTGATATCAAACAGATCCTGATCATGTGGTTCATTTTGAGTCTAAC
>CALMMZ010000249.1 GCA_937868685.1 uncultured bacterium
CTGATACTGGTAAATAAGATGATATTATATTATTAGAAATAGAATTAGAATTAGAATAATAAATATGAGTACAGCAAAAGAAGAATTCAATAAGTTCAAGGAACAGATTGATTCATTGAGAAAACAAATACAAGAAACAGGAGAACAGTTTCTTATTAAAAATTTTAAAGAGATTTTTAAAAAACATCCTTACTTAACTGAAGTATCATGGACAGGATATACGCCATATTTTAATGATGGTGAAACATGTTACTACAGTTCATATCATACAAGACCTGATATTGAAGGAGAAGATTGTGGTTATAATAGTAGTAGATATACAAGTGTTAGGGCGGATATCTCTGAGTTCATGTCACTTTTTGATGATGACTTAATGATGGACCTGTTTGGTGACCATGTTAAGATTATTGTTACTAAAGAGGGTATTACTGTTGAAGATTATGAACACGAATAATGAGAACAGCAATTATTCAAAAACAAGGCAATCGAATTGCAAGTGAAAATTCTTTTCTTGCAGCAATAGGTTTTGCGAATATCGGATATACAATAAAGGAGATTGAAGAAAAAGACCTCCAGATTTGCGTGCTCGATAATCCTACTGCAGTTGTTGTTGGAGGAACCAGATTCATCAGAACTGCCTTCACTCATCTTGGCGTAAGTCAACCACCAGTGCACAATCCTCACATCCATCTTCCAGATTATGTTGGTAGAGATATGTGTGAAGCCAAATTTAGAGAAATTAGAGAGCTAACAAATTTCCCATTCTTCATAAAACCAAGTGACCATTATAAGTTGTTCACTGGATTTGTCGTAAATTCTCAGCAAGACCTGTCAAGAATTAACATTGATTATGATACAAACTTAATACTTTCTGAATGTGTTGAATTTGTAAGTGAATATAGATGTTTTGTATTGAATGGTCATATTGTCGACATGAGAAAATACAAGGGTGACTTCAGTGTGTTTCCTAATTTATCTATTATTGAGAATGCTGTGAGGGATTATAAACAACAACCTGCAGCGTATGCAATTGATTTCGGTGTAACAAGAGATGGGAGAACACTTCTTGTCGAGATGAATGATGGATTTGCTCTTGGGGCCTATGGGCTTGATAAGACATTGTATTGCAAGATTCTTCAGACAAGATGGGATGAAATTTTGAAACCTTATTCATAATTCTTCGTATAATGTGATATGATAACAGTTCGAATAAACCATAAGAATGAGACGGTAACGTACTCAACATTGATAAATGTAGATGGCAAGTTATTATCACTAAAGAATACGAAGTTATTGTATTATGCAAAGCCGTATCACCTTGACCAGAGCCTTCCACTGCCAGATGACTTAATCGAAAGAAAGGTCACAAGATTTGAAGAAGCCTTTTATTGGCCTGAGGAGTGTTATACGAATCCGAAGAGAAATCATTTTAAATACCATGATGTAATTGATAGCAATTACAGGCTACAAACTGGTAAGGATTATATTAATCAATGGGAAGAGCTTAATGCAAGACTTGACCCGACAAATAAAAACGTTCTTTTAATTTCAAACAACAAAGATACTATGTATATCGCCATACCTCCTAATACACCTGGGGTTGAGCGATATGACTATGTTACAGATGAT
>CALMMZ010000250.1 GCA_937868685.1 uncultured bacterium
CGGTTTTTATTAATAATTCAATATTCTAAAGAAGAATAGTGTTTGTATTATCATGAACATAATATATAACATAAAGAGAATAATTCCTTCGTTTTTTGATAGGGTGTTTTTCGATTGAGCAAAAAAATAGAAAAGAATTAGACCAGATATAAATATGATTGCGGTAATAATGAACTGAACTACAGGAACTTGGAATCCTTGATTCATGAATATAAGGAGTCCGAACGAGAGCGTATTAGTGAGTGCTGATCCGATATATCCACCAAATGCAATATCAGAATGATGTTTCGTAACAGCACGAACTGCTACTACGAGTTCAGGAATGTTTGTTCCGACAGAAAGTAATAAGAGTCCAATGAGTGATTGAGGTACTCCAAAAAGTGTTGCAAGATTATTTGCTTCACTCACAAGAATTTCTCCCGCAAAAAATATTACTACTACACTAATAAGTATTTTTCCAACTTCTCGGGGAATGGAAATTTTTGAGTTAGTAATTATATCGATCTCATGTTTACTTTTTTCTATAATCGGTTTCGGTGAGCGTTTTACAATAGTAAAGAGTATTGCATAGGCAACAATACAGAGAAATCCTTCAAAAATTGTTGCTCGTCCATCTATAAGAAAGAGGGAAGGTAAAGAAATTGTAATGAGCGAAATAATGAGTTGTGATCTTGTGAGGGTATGCTTCATTGTAATCCCTTTTTTTCCAATGATTGCAAGGAGTGGAATAATACACAGAAATAGCATGAGTGAAGCTCCAGTAACATTTCCTGCGGAAACTTGAGGAGTACCACTGAGCGTTGCATTGATCATTACTGATAATTCACTTACTGAAGTAAGTAATCCGAGAATGAAGAGTGCAGTCGTAAATCCAGACTGATTAATTTTACGAGAAATATTGCTCACTGAATCAACAAGTTTTCCTCCAAAAAACCAAATTGCTCCAATCGTTATTAAAATTTTACCAATATGACTCAAGATTTCAATATTCATAATCAACAATACCTACTCCACAGTAATTGAATTAATAATAACATCTTCTAATGGTCGATCACTCGTATCGGTAGTAGTTTTTGAAATTTTTTCTACTACATCCATTCCTTGAACCACTTTTCCAAATACGGTGTGTTTTGTGTCAAGAAAATTATTGTTAGCAGTATTAATAAAAAATTGAGATCCATTAGTATTTGGTCCAGCGTTGGCCATAGAAATTGTCCCTATAGCATTGTTGTTTGTTGGTTTTATCTCATCTGCAAATTGGTATCCTGGCCCACCAGTACCCCAAAGTTCTTTTTTAGAAATATCAGCAGATTGTGGGTCTCCTCCTTGGATCATGAAATTATCAATAATTCGATGAAACCGAGTTCCATTGTAAAATTCTTTTTCAGCAAGTTTTTTAAAATTAGCTGCAGTGTTTGGAGTATTTATAGTATCGAGCTCAATAATGATTGTTCCTAGGTTTGTTTCAAGTGTAGCTTTAGGCATAGTAATTGATTCTGATTGATCAGATGGTAAATTAAGTGATAAAGATTGATCAGTTGGAT
>CALMMZ010000251.1 GCA_937868685.1 uncultured bacterium
AAGCCAATTCTTGGTGTTGAGGCATACATGGTTGAGTCCATTGATGAATGGAAAAACATGTTGGAACTCAAGAAGAAGGCCAAGGAAGAAGAAAAGCTTGACAAGAAGAAGAACAAGACTGATGTTGTTGAAGAAATGTCAGAAGATGATCTGACTATTGCTGTTGAAAATGAGCAGGAAACCAAATCCAAAAAGAAGAAGGATCCGCTTAAGCTGAGGAGTCATCTTGTTCTATTGGCGAAGAACCAAAAGGGACTGAATTGTCTCTATGAAATGGTTTCACAATCATATCGTCCTGGTAATTTCTATTATTATCCACGGATTGATTTCAAGATGCTTGAGAAAGCCGCTGGGAATGTTGTTGTTAGCTCTGCCTGCATGGGTGGCATCCTTGCCAATCAATACTGGCAGTTTGTCGAGCAAGGTGAGAATGTTGTGCTGGACAACATGATTCGTATTTCTTCTGAGTTCAAGAGGATCTTTGGAAAGGATTGGTATCATGAACTTCAGTGGAATGCAATTCCAGAACAACATGCCATCAACAAATTGGTGATCCAGGCTTCTAAGGAATTGGACATTGAATTGGTGTCAACCTGTGATTCACACTATCCAACGCCTTCTTCGTGGCGGAATAGAGAGATTTACAAGCAACTAGGCAGAAACACCAAGGGAAAGTCTGGGGCTATTGAAACGATTCATATTCCAACATCTGTTGATGAAATTGGATATGAGCTATATCCAAAGAATGGTGAGCAGATGTGGCAATCTGCTATCAACTATTCAAAGATTTGTGGTCATGAATATGATATGGATCTAGTTCGGGAATCAATTGAAAGGACACATGACATTGCACTCCAGAAGATTGAGATGTTCGCTCCAAACAGAGACATTCAGCTTCCATCTTTTGTGCTTGATGTTTCCATGAGTGCAGATGATCAATTGGCAAAATTGTGCAATGATGCTTTGATTGAAAAGAAGTTGGACACTCCTGAATATAAGGGACGGCTTGCGGTTGAGCTAGAATTGATTGCTTATAGAAAGCTATCTTCATACTTCTTGACCATGAAGGCTGTTTCTGACAAAGCTAGGGTTGTTGGATTCACTGGCCCTGGTCGTGGTAGTGCTGCTGGTGCTCTTTGTTCCTATTTGCTTGGAATTACCCAGGTTGACCCTGTTAGGTTTAATCTCCAGTTTGAGAGGTTTTTGACAAAAACGGGCGGCTATCCTGATATTGATTATGACGTTGCCGATCGAACCAAAGTTGTTGATCTTTTGATCAAAGATTGGGGCGAGAATTGTGTTGTTCCAATCAGCAACTTTGTCAGGCTTAAGATTAAGTCTCTGATCAAAGATGTTGCTAAGACCATGAGCATTCCATATGTTGAAGTCAATAATGTAACAAACGTTATGGATTCAGAAGCTATGCCTGGGGCCAAAAAGAAGAATGGTGTTTCGGCAGGTGTATATGAACCAACCTTGGATGAATATATTGAGTTCTCGCCATCATTTTGTGAATTCGTCAAGAAATATCCAGACATTCTAGATCCAGTTAGAAACCTGGATCGTCAGATTCGTGGTATTTCACGTCATGCCGGTGGTGTTGTTATTGCAGACGACTTGAATCTAAAAATGCCACTTGTGGCTTCAAAGGGAGTAATCCAGACTCCATGGGTTGAAGGACAGACCATCCGTCAATTAGAAGAAAACGGCTTCATCAAGTTTGACATTCTTGCACTTGCAACACTTAGAATGTTCCAAGATTGTATTGCCTATATCTTGAATGATAAGGCGGGCTATCAAAAATATAAGATTGGAGAATTCCATCCTAAATTATGGGACTTCTATAATAAATACCTACACCCAGATTCCATTGACTTCAATGATGAGTTGGTTTA
>CALMMZ010000252.1 GCA_937868685.1 uncultured bacterium
GGCCCTCACAGGCCCTCACAGGCCCTCACAGGCCCTCACAGGCCCTCACAGGCCCAGCAGCCACCACCGTGCCAACCGTAACCGAAAGTGGCTCACAGGGGCCAAATCTGGGCCAACCTGAGCACTCCAACATAACCAGTCAAGGGCGGAACAAATGGAAACATTGAATAAAAGGAAAAAAGTCCATTGTCATGGGCAGAAATTGACAAAGAAACAGAATTGTTGCGTATCTCCATGCCAAAAGTGAAAAACATATCCATTAATGGAATCATTTTTCGGCCAAAACAGAGAATCGTGCCAGAGACATGGTTCTGGAGGGGTGATCACGGTGATAAGGAAATGGAAATCGTATTGAGACGTTATGAAACCATTGATTCTCTTAAACCATTTACCCTAACCATGTATGAAAAAGATAAAACAGGGGCAATAGCAACAGACTACCTCACCATAAAGGAACTTATTGGCAAATAGTTAGTTATGGCATTCACAAGGAACAGGCCATGAGCATCATCAAACTATTTGAACAAACAATACCAGCAAGTGCTGTCATCAAAGCATTGCGAGAATTTGAAGATTCAACAAGAGATTCATATCGTTGGCGGGGCCAATATGCCATAAGCTTCCTGAACAAAAAAGGAATTGACTTGCAGGTTCTTGGCGAGGGCTCTTTCAAAAAAGTATACAAAATCAACAATGCCTTTGTTCTGAAACTAAACATCACTGACATGCGCTATGGCACCGACTGTGCAGCCATCTTGAAAAAAGAAGTGGAAGTGACAAACAAGCTGGACCCAATAGTTGCAAAAATATATGCCCACTCTCCAGATTATAATTGGGTGATAACTGAACTTGTAAATACATTTGATTCAAATGGCATTTCACTCAATGACTTCCTGATGGAGAATTATCCAAATTATTATATCGTTGAAGGCCGAGAAGGATTGGGTTTCCCCATAGCAAATGAACAGAAGTTCCTTTATATGATCAACCAACTTCAGGATCATGTAGCATCAATCAAAGACCATTGTCACAATATAGAACAATTTGGAGCAGAGATTGAAAACACTATAGACAACTACCTCTTGAGGCCAAGCATCATCAACACCTTTTGCATCAACTTCAAAGAACTCCACAAACACTATCCATTTGATATAGATAATCTATGGTCACAAACA
>CALMMZ010000253.1 GCA_937868685.1 uncultured bacterium
TATTTTGTAATATTTTTTGTACTGCCATTCTAACCTTTGTAGGAGAATCGTGACTCGGAGATTCAATTGTGAAATTCTTAAAAAGAGCATTTAAAAAAGCTGTCTCAGAAAGCTCTCTGGCACTAATTCTACCTGCAATGAGCTTCGTGTTCTTCTTAATTAATTCCTCAATTTTTTTCTCTAATTCATTTTCACTTTCCATCATAAAATTACATTTTATACGTTTAAAATTTAAAAAGGTTTCAATTATCTGCAAGTTTATTCATTTAACCAATGTGTTATTCCTAAATCTTTAGCATGATAATACCAAATATTATGGTCAGTAACATGAGAATTAAATTCATTACCACTTTTATCTCTAACTTTAAAAATAGAATATCCTTGTTTCATATCTTTAATGTACATATGTGGTAAATGTTCTTCTATATTCAACCATCCCTTTGGACGTTTATCTATCAGTCTTTCTCTAAGAGCTTCTTTCTCTGCTTCTGATAAACTCTGCAAGTGTTTTCTAAGAGATTTTATGGCCTTATCAAATATATTTTCTGTATTCATTTTATTGAAATTTGAATGTTAATCCTCCTGCAGTTTTACTTCTACCTTTTAGCTGATTTTTTATACTGCCAATATTAATATTTAATTGTCGTGAAGCTTCTCCAATAGAATGAAATATTTGGTTTGTTTCTACACATTTAATAGGTTTGTTGTTTGTTTTTGATTTAGAAAGTTTTTCTCTATGAATCGGGTCTTTACAAATTTCTTTTATAATTTCTGAAAGTAATTTTTTTGTTTCTTCAGAATGATTTTTAAAATTAGGATTATGCAATTTTCCTTTTCTTTCATTTGACCATTTTTCTTTTTGCTCTTTTGAGTGTGTTTTTCCGAAAAAAGGATTTTTATTTCCAGATAAATTTCTTTCTTTAGCTTTTTTTGAAATTTTTTTGCATACTTCTTCGTTAAAATAACTTTGTTCTCCGCCAGAAGTGAGATTATATCCAAGTTCTCTTTGGTTGGATTGAAACAAGCTAATAAATTCTGATTCTTTATTTTTTAATTTTTCTAATTCACAGCTCTCAAAAAGTACAAACCATTCAAAATCTGATTTTTCATACTTTTTTAAAGCATTATGAAAATAATTTTCAGAATCATTTCTGTTTTTTGCTTTCCAATAGTGAGCCTTTATTCTGTTTTTTAATAAAGTTTGTGTATATCCAATATATATTTTTTCTTTTTGCTTGTTAAAAGCACAATAAACAAAACCTTTTTCTAAAGTAGGAGTTATTTTTAGTTCATTGATTTTTTCTATACTCATAGTATTTTTTACTATAAATATGAAGAAAAAATATAACCAGATATACCGCATCCTTAAAATAAGAAATTTAGACATTATTTAGACGATTTTAGACGTTTTTTAGACATTTTTTTAGACGATTTTGTCTTCTTAGGCTTGTCCTTAGCAGGTTTAACTTTAACCAATAATTCGTTGGTTCCAAGTTCATGTGGGAAACCAAGGTCTTCCAAACTCTTATGTGGGTCAAGAATTCTTACATTCTTATATAAGAATGCCTCCATAAGTTCGTGGTCTACAATAAGTTTGGCACAAACCCAGGCTGTCATAATTACACCACGAGAATCGCTGTTTCGGTCAACAAGCATCCAGCGGCCAAAACCTTCACCTACTTCACCTGTATTGGTATCAGGTCGTCTGAATGAACAACGAATTTTAAAATCTTTGCCATTTTTTTTAACTTGCCATTTCCATCCCATGTCCAAGTTTGAAGGAGCAAATGAAATGTCTGAAAGCGCTTTTTGAATTTCCTTAAGTTTCATCTTTTTTTTGTTATTGTGATAATTTTTACTTAAATTTGTGTTATAAAAGCATTCTATAGTTTGAGTGCCTTTATGTTATTTTACGAGAATTAAAGAAAAAGGTTACAAAGTCATGACTTGCATTGTCGGATATATAGATAAAGAAGGAGTTTACATTGGTGGAGATAGCGCAGCTATTTCATCTGATGACCTTACTTACAACATAAGGAGTGATGAAAAGGTATTTCAAAAAGGAGATTTCATATTTGGTTTTTCTACTTCATTTCGAATGGGCCAACTATTGAAATATAAATTAAGAACCCCTGCTCACCCAAAGGGGATGGATGACCATCAATATATGGCAACATTATTTATTGATGCAGTTAAGAAGTGTTTTGAGGATAATGATTATTCAGATATGATGGGTGAAGATGGAGGTTGTTTCATTGTGGGTTATCAAGGAAAACTTTATTCAGTTCTACCAGATTATCAGGTTGCAGCACCAAAAGAACATTATACGGCACTTGGATGTGGGGAATTAATTGCTATGGGAGCCATGTATGCATCTACGGAAAAAGACCCCATAAAAAAGATTGAAATTGCCTTAAATGCTGCAGTAACATTCTCAATGGGAGTTAAA
>CALMMZ010000254.1 GCA_937868685.1 uncultured bacterium
TGATACTTTTTTTCTTTTCTTGCCATAATATCTTTTTAATATAAATAGTAACAAAAAGTACAAAATCGACCCTATATCTTTTAGTGGCAATTGCAATAATTACTTATCACTAAAACATGCTATGCAACGGTCTGTACCAATTGCAATTTCAATTACCTTATAACCCTCAAGGTCTTTCCTCTTGCTCATTGAGCAAACTTCCATTGCGTTGTTTGCACAAATAATATCTATTGTTTCCTCAGAGTAATCTGGCAATCTATCACTTGCTTCCATCTCACAACGACCAATCATATTTTCAATTGCCTTTTTCACATCAGGATAAAGCTTAAGAGAATAATCATTCGCAGTTGTTGCACCGAATATGATTTGAAATTCAAGCTGATAAAATTCCTTAAGTCTCATAAACTTGGTTGATTGGTCTTGCTCTCTACGGAAAGACTTGCCATGTTGAAATATTACAACTGGGGGTTTTTGCTTAATCTCATTATAACCAGATAAGATATGCTTAGCATATGCAAATGAACCCATTGTAGTCTCTGGCCTCAATGCAAGGTCATCAAACGCCCAAATGTCTTCATCTGTATAGTTTGGATTAATTAACTCTCTTGGTGTTAACAATGGCGCCTCAACCTGAATCATTTGGAAGGCTGCATTTTGTTTTCTAAGTGATGCAAGAATTTCAGAAGAGAAATATTCTTCAAACTGTCTTCTTAATTTTATTTCTTCTTGGGTCCAAAAAATTAGACCATTTTTTTCATATAAATTTTCCATTATCTTCTTTTTTTATCTACAAATTCTTCTACTGCTTTTGGTAGCCCAGTAATGTCTGTCTTGGTCTTACATTCAGGGCAAGTGATGGTATAATAATATTCTGGTGAATCTCTATAAGCTTGAGATGATGTAACAAAAATATCTTCTTTTTCAATCTCAAGTTCTGCTCCACAACCTGCACCGCCATTTCCATTACCTGTACACGTAACTTTCTTTGTCCAGGGCTTGCCTTTTTTTATCACTTTCATACTATAAGAATTTACCGTTCCACTTACTTCTAATTTTTTTTGGATACGTCCTGTGATGCTCACCGCCAGAATCTGTGAGACATATAAGTCTCAAGTCGTTTTCAAGACCACTCTCCTTAATTTTTTCCATTATCTTCTTAAAGTGGAAGATTGGATAATTTGACTCTTCTCCAGTTTCTCTATCTCTGAATGTTGTATTGGAACCTCCCATAGCAAGAAACATCTTATATTTCTTCTTGTATTTTTCATATCTATTTCCAAATACTTCCTCAGCACAAAAATAATCAATGTCATGTCCATCTGGAAAATACCAAGCACAAAAGCAATAAACTTCTTCTGCTTCAGAATCTTTACCAAATCTACCTTTCTTATAAACTT
>CALMMZ010000255.1 GCA_937868685.1 uncultured bacterium
GGATTCTGTTGACTTTGTGCAGGATGCAGAATTTGTCAAACAGAAGTCGCTGGATTTCTGTAGAACACAAAAGTTGCTGCTTGCAATGTTTGAGGCAATTCCGCTGGCACTGATTGAAACTCCTCAATTTGATACAATACAAACAAAGATTGCTGGTGCTCTTAGACTTGGCACAGAAAACAATGCTGGTTTGGATCTTAAAAAGGATTTTGATATCAGGTTAGTTGAAGATTATCGGGAAGCCTTTTCAACAGGTTGGACTGCAATTGATTCAATTACTGATGGTGGGATTGGACGTTCAGAGCTTTGGGTGATGCTTGCTCCTACTGGAGCAGGTAAATCCATGCATCTTGTGTCAGTGGCAAAGTCAGCAGCAGTCCAGGGCCTAAAAGTTGTATATTTCACCTTGGAGCTTAAAGACAAGGTAATTGGAAAAAGATTTGATTCTTGTTTGACTGGTATTCCTACCAAGGAAATTGTTGAAAACAAAGAACTTGTTAGAGAAAAGATCAATGATTTGAAAGGCGAGATCGTTATCAAAGAATGGCCAATGAAATCTAAGTCAACAAGGGCTATTGACAACTACATTGAGAAGATGGCAGCAAATGAAGGGATACCTGATTTAGTTGTTATTGACTATGCCGACTTGTTGAAGCCAGTTGAAGCCAACAAAGATGGTCGTGTTTCTCTTGATGTTTCAAACATTTATGAAGAACTTAAGGCCATTGCACAGAAGTATAATTGTGCAGTCTTGACAGCATCACAGACTAACAGAAAGGCAGAAGATGTTGAGATTATCACCAATGACCATGTTGCTTCTAGTTACGACAAGCTGTTTCCAAGTGACATGGTAATGACAATCTCTAAGAAGAGAAAAGTCTATGTTTCCAAGAACAGAAATGGCCCAACCGATCTAGTTTTCAATGAAAAGGTTGACTTCTCTAGGGCTCTTATTGAGATTGGTCGAGATGAAGATGAATTCAGTTTGGATACAGAAGCTGAATTTGCGGAATCATTACTTGAGATTAATAGAGAAGATGCCAATCGTGAAATTCGGGAATATTTGAAATCAAAGGGTAAGTAATGTATAGTAAAGAAGAAGTGATGCAAGCATCCCTTGCATATTTTAAAGGTGATACACTGGCCGCAGATGTATTCATCAAGAAGTATGCCCTGCGTGATCTTCAGGGTAACTTTTATGAAAAGACACCATTTGACATGCATGTCAGGCTTGCAAAGGAATTTGCAAGGGTGGAACAAAACTATTCAAATCCAATGAGCTTTGAGGAAATCCTTGGGCTCTTTTCTGTTCTGGAGGATTGTGACTCAACCGATCCAGATGTTTATGTCCTCCCTTCAGGAAGGACAGTCAAGGGCACAGGAATGGGACCAGTCATCCCGCAAGGTTCTCCAATGAGTGCAATTGGCAATCCATTCCAGGTCCAAAGCCTTGGAAACTGTTTTGTCATTGATTCATCATTAGATTCCTATGGTTCAATTATGCTTACTGATCAACGTCAGGCACAATTGATGAAACGTAGGGCTGGTGTTGGTCATGATATTTCTAATATTAGGCCACGGGACATTCCTGTTGCCAATGCTGCTAGAACGGCAGATGGTATCAGTATCTTCATGGAGAGGTTTTCCAATACAACAAGGGAAGTTGGACAAAATTCACGAAGAGGTGCATTGATGATCTCAATCTCTGTTCACCACCCAGAGGTTGAAGTCTTTGCATCCATCAAGCGTGACTTGTCAAAGGTGACTGGTGCCAATATCAGTATCAAACTGACTGATGAGTTTATGCAAGCTGTTAAGTCTGATTCAGAATATGAACAATATTGGCCAATGACAGGACCAAAGACTATTTCAAGAATGGTCAAGGCCAAGCAGGTGTGGGACACCATTATTGAATCTGCTTGGTTGTCTGCTGAACCAGGAATCCTGTTTATTGATACAATTCATAATCAAGGTCCAGCAGATATCTATCCTAGACATAAAACTGTTTCAACTAACCCATGTTTCTCAGGAGACACATTGGTGGCTCTTGCTGATGGCAGGGGGTATCGTTCTATTAAAGAATTAGCAGAAGAGGGCGTTGATGTTCCTGTTTATTCTATTAATAGGGAAACTGGTGATGTTTCGGTAAAAACTGGCAGGCACCCAAGAATTACTGGTGAAAATAGAAAGTTGTTAAGAGTAAATTTAGACGATGGTACATATTTTGATGTTACTCCAGAACATAAAGTTCCATTAATGGATGGAAATATTGTTGAGGCGAGACAATTGAAGCGTGGAAATTCACTTATCAGGTTTAATAAAATCAAAGAAGCTGTTGTCAAAAATGGCTCTGACTATTTTAGAATAACAAAAAATGGATACCATCCACAAAAAAGAGTCTCTGAACATAAAGTTATATCTGACTTTTTCCACAAGGAAGAACAAGATAGAATTCTTTCACTTGGTAGAAATAATGATGGTGGTTTTATAGCCACTGGTGGTCTTGTGATTCATCACAAAAATTTTGATCCACTTGATAATACCCCAGAAAATCTTCATCCAATGTCTTGGAGAGAACACGCAGCATATCATGCAAAATTTATTTCTGTTGGCGAAAACAATGGGAGATATTCTGGTAAAAACAATGAAGAACTTCTTAAGCATGGAGTAAACTTAACAAAGAAACTTGGACGCATGTTTACAAGAAGAGAATGGCAATCTTTTGCAAAAGAGAATAATCTTCCATCTTCTTTTTCGACATTTAGAAAACGTGAATTGGGAACGATAACCGAATTCAGCAAGAGATGTGCAGAACTATGTGAAATAACAATTGTTTCTTCAAGCCCAATCTTACAAAAATCTTATTCTGTTCTTAAGGAACAAGGATATGATGCTTTTGTTCAAGATGGACATGTTTTTGTGAATAAAAAGTGCGAATGGTGTGACAAATCATTTTCAATAGTTTGTTCCAAAAGAGAAGTTTCATTTTGTTCTATTTCATGTTCCAATCGTTCAACATATTCAAATCCAATTGTTAGACAGAATGCAGCTGTTGTTGCAAATTGTAATGCAAAGAAGCGTGGAGACAAAAATAAAGCTGAACAGGCAAAAATTTATAATGAATTCACTTTTAACAATGGAAGACACCCAAGCTTGAAAGAGTGGGAAATGGAGTGCAAGAACCAAAATACTGCTTTCCGTCTTAATACAAAATATGGATTCAAGAATTTTCAAGAAGTAGCAAGTGCTGGAAGAGACTATAATCACAAGGTCATATCTGTTGAAGAATTACCAGGATTGCATACTGTTTATAACATAACAGTTGATGACAACCATAATTTGGCTGTATTTACTGATGTAAGTGGGCAAAGGGAACCAGCTTCTGGTGTATTTTTGATGCAATGTGGTGAGGTGCCCATGGGGCCAAATTCATCTTGCCGCTTGATGTTGATCAATGCTTATAAGTGTGTGAAGAATAGGTTCCAAGGAGATTCATATTTTGATGTTGATGAATGGAAGATGTTATCTTCCAAGTCTGCAAGACTTATGGATGACATTGTTGACCTTGAGCTTGAATGTATTGA
>CALMMZ010000256.1 GCA_937868685.1 uncultured bacterium
TGATATCCCAACATGTCAATTAAAAGAAATCATCGGAGATATTGGGAAAAATGATACCGAAATTCTCTCAATTGTTATGGAAAAAGGATTTGATAGAGCATTTCCAGAATCAGTTGAAAGAGAAGCAAAAAAACTTCATGGAGCAAGTATTTCTAATTCAGAAATTACTAAACGCCGCGACATGCGAGGAACTACCACATTCACAATCGACCCAATCGATGCAAAAGATTTTGATGACGCACTTTCTTGGAAACGTATTGATGAAAATACTCTTGAAATTGGTGTTCATATTGCCGATGTTTCATTTTATGTAACCCCAGGAAGCGCACTCGATGATGAAGCAAAAATCAGAACAACATCAGTCTATCTTGTTGATCGTGTAATTCCAATGCTCCCCGAAACACTTTCAAACGAACTCTGTTCTATTCGTCAAAACGAAGACAAACTTGCATTTTCAGTAATATTTAAAATTGAAGAATCAACTGGAAAAATTCTCGAACAATGGTTCGGGCGGACAATTATCAATTCAGACAAACGATTCACCTACGAAGAAGCTCAAGAAATTATTGACCAAGGCAATGGACTTTTCTACCCTGAACTTACTTCACTTATGCAATTATCAAAACGGTTCACCGAGGAACGATTCAAAAAGGGTGCACTTTCTATGGATGCCGATGAAGTACGATTCATTCTTGATGAAGATGGTGTACCAATTCGTGTCATGACAAAAAAACGTATCGACACCATGAAAATGATTGAGGAGTGGATGCTTCTTGCTAATCGTGCTGTTGCAATTAAACTATCAAGTAAAGAATCTGCGGGAATTGCTGTATATCGTATCCACGACAAACCTGCACCTGATCGCGTGGAAGATCTTCGCACATTCCTACAATCACTTGGATATGAAGTTTCTGTAAAAGATGGTATTATTCCACCCAAAGAACTTCAGAAGATTCTTGATGAAGTTGACAATGATACCGCGCGAGATACTATTCAGTCATCCATTGTACGAAGTATGGCAAAAGCAATCTATTCAACAACAAATATTGGACATTATGGACTTGCATTTGATTACTACACCCATTTCACTTCACCAATTCGTCGCTATCCTGATATTATGGTACACCGATTAACTCAAATGATCATTGATGGGAATAAAGTTTCTCCTACTGATTACCAAGAATTCAATCGCATGTGCCAATATTCTTCAGATCGAGAAAAAGATGCTCAAACAGCAGAATGGGATTCTATCAAGTATAAGCAAGTTGAATATATGTCATCAAGAATTGGTAAAGAATTCATTGGAACAATAACTGGTCTCGGAAAATTCGGAGCGTTTGTTGCCGAAAATGAATCAAAATCTGATGGAATGATCAGATTAGGAGATTTAGGAAATGATTTTTTTGCTTATCATGAAAAAGAACATGTGATTCGAGGGAAAAATTCCAATACCGAATTCCGTGTTGGACAACAAGTGAAAATTAAAGTAAAAGAAACTAATCTTGAACGACGTGTCATTGACTATATTCTTGCTTAATTTAATGATTTTACAAGAAAAAATAAACACTTTCCGGAGAAAGTGTTTATTTTTTATACAACTTTCCTTCTTAATTTTTTTATGTACAATAGAGCAATATGGAACGATTCAAATTATTTATCAATCACAAAGGACTATTTTGGATTATTATTCTCCTTGCTTTAGTATTTTTTGTGAGAACCCCACTTGTTAATCATTGGCTTAAAAAAATAATACAATCAGAGAGTGTTACCACAATTATTCCAAAAGAACTTCCCTTATCAGTAGAGCCTCCTCTCCCGATAAAAATGGTATTTACAGGAGATATTATGCTTGATCGTGGTGTAAAAAATTCAGTAATTAAAAACTATAACAGAGATTATACGAAACTCTTTGAAAATATTACTTGGTTCAAAGATGCAGATATTGTATTTGGAAACTTGGAAGGTCCTGTTTCTGACGTTGGAAACAATGTTGGAAGTAAATACTCTTTTCGTATGGACCCTGCGGTTATTCCTGCACTTACAAGAATTGGATTCAATGTATTTTCATTTGCAAATAATCATGTAGGTGACTGGAATGTTGCTGCATTTACGGATACACTCCGTAGATTAGTTGAATCAAATATTATCATCGTTGGTGCGGGAAATAATACACTAGAAACAGAGCAAGTTCGCATTATTGAAAAAAGTGGTATTAAAATTGGATTTCTCGGTTTTACAGATGTTGGACCGAACTGGATGGTAGCAAAAGAAAACTCTGCGGGAATTCTTCTCGCTTCTAATCCGCGACGAATAGAGATAATTAATAATGCAAAATCACAGGTAGATTTTCTTATTGTAAGTTATCATTGGGGTGATGAATATAAACCTTTCAATGAACGACAAAAATCTCTTGCAGAAAGCTCAATTGATGCGGGTGCAGATATGATTGTCGGACATCATCCTCATGTAATTCAAGATTACACTATCTATAATGATAAACTCATTTTTTATAGTCTCGGGAACTTTATATTTGATCAAAGTTTTTCACCAGAAACAATGCGAGGATTGATTATTTCAGCAACACTTGACCCAATAACTAAAAGCTTAACGAATATTGAATTACTTACTTCACAACAAGATAAAACATATAAAATTATTGAAACTCGTCCATTTGAACGAGAAAATGACGCAATACTGAAAAAAGAAACAACTATTAAAAAACCTACCTGCCCTAAACCTGCTGATGTGAGTCAAGTAAACAAATGGCTCTTCCCTGTTTCTCAAGAACTAAGTATTGGAAATTACATTCCAAACAATCTCACTGTAATTCCAAACACTATTCCAACACGAGATGTTTCATTTCAATGCTTAACTCGGGAAACAGTAACCGCACTTGAACAAATGATAATCGATACAAAAAAATTATCATTATCTCTTATTGTCTCTTCAGCATTCCGATCGGCAACAATTCAACAAACACTCTTTACTAATAACCAAACAGTTAATCCGAATCAAGAATTTCCAACTGTTGCAAAACCAGAACATTCTGAACATCAATTAGGTACTGTGGTTGATTTCCGATCTGGTGGTAACGTGGCATTTACATTACAAGGATTTACTCAATCTCCAGAATATGCATGGTTGAAAGAACATGCGCACGAATATGGATTTGTACAGAGTTACCCAGAAGGAAAAGAATTAATAACTGGATATGCCGCAGAATCATGGCATTGGCGCTATGTGGGCGTTGAAAATGCAACTGCAATTCATGAGGGCAAACTTACAGTGTATGAATATTTAAAAAACTTAGAATCAATTAATAAAACGATTAAACAATAAAACTGAATACAAGCTATATGGAAGAAGTGCTGGTCCGACAGATTTCTGGGAAGTTGCAGAAAACATTTCTACCAACCATGAAAAAATTTTTAATAAAAATAGTAGATTAGCAAAATAAATAAAAAAGACCTTAAAGGGTCTTTTTTATATCTTCTTCACTTGTACAAAATCAAGTTCCACAGAAGTCTCTCGTCCGAACATATTTACCATAACTTTTACTTTTCCACGATCATGGTCTATTTCTGAAACATGTCCTTCCATGTCTTTGAATGGACCATCGGTAATAGTGACAACTTCTCCTTCGACAACCAAAATGGTATGTTTGGCTTTTTCTGCTCCTTCCATACGAGAGAATAAAAAATCGATTTCTTCTTGAGAGACAGGTACGGGCGTTGTTCCTGATCCAACGAATCCTGTCACTCGTGGTGTGTTACGTACAATATACCAAGAATCATCATCTACAATCATATCTACTAAAACATATCCCGGATAGATACGTTCTTCAACTTCTACTTTCTTGGTTCCTTTGATTTTTACTACTTTCTCTGTAGGAACGACTACATTAAAAATTTTATCAGTTACTCCGAGCGATTCTGCTCGTTGTTTTAAGTTACGCATCACTGCGTTCTCATATCCTGCGTAAGTATGGATGGCATACCAATTCCGCCCTTGCTGCATTTCTTGTCGTGACATAAAAGAAGAATAGAAGATAAAAAACGAATAATATTATTAAGCAATAAACATTCCAAGAATTTTTCCAAAAATTCCATCAAAAAATCCAAGATAGTAACCAATCAATAACGAAATAACAATAACAATAACGGTATGTCCAAGTGCTTCAATAGGTGAAAGCCATGTGGTTTTTTTAGTTTCACTGAGAACACCTCTGAAAAAAGTAATAACTGAATTCATATGTAGCAAAGTATACCAGAAAAAAGCTAAAAAGCAAGGGTAGATTATTTTGTTTCACATTTTCGACACTTACATCCTTTGGGTTTAATATGTTCTTCAAAAAATTCATCACCGTAATTATATGTCAATTCTTCACCTTCTTTAATATCACGGAATGCATAGATAAAAATATGATCACGTATATTTAACGCATCACAATTACCCTGATCACATTCGTGATTAATATATCGAGCTTTATTGTATCGAGGTGACCCATCAATTGTCCATTTGCTATTGATTTCAAAAAGATACTGCCCTCCACGCTTTTGTGCTTCTGCGTCGGTAATTTTTTCTCCAATATATTCAATAATTTTTGTATCTTTTGGAATATCTTGACCAGCAAAGAGTCCCATGCCTGTTTTCGATTTTTTAACATGTACTAATGGTTTTTTCATATTTTAATATAGTATCAGAAAAGAAGAAAATAAAAAAGCCCTTATGAATTTGTATATAAATTCGATGAGCTTTTATTTTTAACTTACTTTCTTCTCCTCAATTGATATGGATAAGCATTCGGATACATATAGTTTTGGGGTATATAATTATACTGATAGTATGGTTGATATCCATAATTACTATATCCATTTCCATATTGTAAACTATTACTCACACCGAGAATCGTTGCTCCAATTGTATTAAGTACAATACTTGCGATACGAACACCATTACGCTCTTGCCGCGGAATTAACTGTTGGTAATAATTATTACCATACCGAAATTGTGCGTAGTAATCCCCATTGATACTCTGAACTCCTTGATAATCATATCCATTAGGAACATACAGAGTGACATTTTCTTGTGGAAACTGAGAACCGATCCACCTATTATTCCAACTATTCATTGATTGGAAATCCTGATACGAATACTGATATTGAGCATTCGCCACATACATTATTCCTAGAAAAATGTATATGAAAAAGATCTTTTTCATTATATTGTATTTCCCTTCATTCTACTCTGAAAAAAAATTTTGTAAAGAGCTTAATAATATGTGAACATAAACAACAAAAGTATTCCTTTTGTTGTTTATGTATTTTTATTATTTGTATTCATTATTTCAAATTTCTTGGATATTAAATATTTTTAGAATAAGTGGATAGATTTCATCAGTAGTCGTAAATTTATTTGACTTCTCTTTAAGATCGTAGACTAACTGCTTGTTATTTCTATAAAATTTATCAGAGTAATAAAATAATAAAGCCGGATTTTGTACATATTTATTTTCATTTTGAGCATGGAGAAATTCCCCATCCTCACCCAACGCTTCACCGTGATCAGAAATATAAATAAGTAATGTATTACTATTTTGCTTTTCAATATCTTGAATAAGGTTTTCCAAAAAATAATCAAGGTAAATAATAGTATTATCATAA
>CALMMZ010000257.1 GCA_937868685.1 uncultured bacterium
AATATCAAATCTACTTATAGATATTTATTACCCAAAAAATACCTAGTATTTTTTTACCCAATTCACCACTTGATCTGTAATTTTCTTTGCAGTTACTTGATTACTTAACCCAAGATCATGGTTTGCACCATCAATAGTCATTAATTCATGGATATAATTTTTTCGTTGTAATGTAGTATTTAACAATTCAGCTTGTGTATACGGTACAACAATATCAGCAGTTCCGTGAATAATCAGTGTTGGGATATTTTTTACATACTGAACTGGACTTGCAGTTTTAAATTGAACTGGAACCGGTTTTCCAAATTCATATTTTGCACCAACCATATTGTTTGCCCCATTGATTAGCTTAAGTAAAATTGCCCCATTTAAAAAATCAACGTTAGTCAGGTCTGTTGGACCAGCCAATGAAATTACAGAACGAATAGAGTCTTCTTGATCGTAATGATACGCATATAACAGTGCCATGTGTGCGCCCGCACTAATTCCTCCAATAGTAATTTTGTTTGTATCTATATTCCAATCATTTCCATGACCAACGATATAACGTACTGCAGAATTTACATCACTCATTAATTCTTGATAATGTACACGATCTGAAGCATATCGATAATTCATGGCAGCACTTGCAACACCTTCCATGCCTAAAGCAAGCTGCACAAGAGCAATATCATTTTTATCACCCGATACCCAAGCACCACCATGTAAAAATAATATGAAAGGTGTGTCATTTTTTGAACCTTTCGGAATAAATACATTCATAGTATTTCGCGCATCTGACCCATACTTTATATCACGTAATATTAAATCTGCTTTTGTTGGTTCTGAACTAACTGTAGGTTGTATAGGTTTTTTCTCTAATGATAATCCCATTTGATTATTTTCAATATTAGAATTTTGAACACCCTTAGGAATATTATTTTTTATTGAATTAATAATTCCACTAATTACTAAAAAAATAATAATGCCACTGATAATTTTTATAATAATTTTCATATAATCCAATATACCATATAGATAACTATCTAGTACAAAAAAACCGCTTGTACATAATTGCGGTTATTTTTTCTAACAATTATATTCTTTTCGTTTCCGTTTTCACTTGCCAACCTTCTACAAGTTCTTTTGCAAGATTTTTATACTTTACTTCTTTTTCTTCATTATCTTTCATAACAATTATTTTATCATTACGATCATATTTTTCACCATTAGGTTTATGTGTTGGTACTCTAACAGAAATTGCTGAGGTTACTGGACCTGTAAGAATCGCTTCCACATCCATATTTTTAAGTAATTCAGACATCATTCGCACCCAACCCTGTTCGAGTTGTTTGAATAATTTTAACGCTTCTCGTTTATATTCAACAATTGGTTCACGTTGTCCATATCCTCGTAAATTCACAGAATTTTTACTATGATCCATCATTTCCAAGTGATCCATCCATAATCGATCAATTGTATAAAGCGCAAATGCTCGTGCAGTTTCTTTGAATTTTTCTTCTCCGAGTCGAGCACGATTATCTGTAATTTTTTCAGCATCTTCATTTGAAAAATCAACTGCTTTATGTATCATTTCATCAATAAATTCAGAATCATTCTTTAAAATTTTACGACGTCGTTTATATACTGATTCTCGTTGACTAGATAAGACATCATCATACGATAGTGTATTTTTCCGAGAATCAAAATGGAATCCTTCAACTTTTTCTTGAGCAGATTCAAGTTGTCGTGAAATCATACCATTCTGAATTGGCTCGTCTTCGGGAACACCCAGTGTTCCAAGCATTGATTTTACTCGATCGCCTCCAAAAATTCGCATGAGCTGATCTTCAAGTGATACGTAAAACTGTGTCATTCCAGGATCTCCTTGTCGTCCTGCGCGTCCTCGCAACTGATTATCGATCCGTCTTGCTTCATGTCGCTCTGTACCAATTACATACAATCCCCCTAATTGAACCACTTCATCATATTTTGAATTATCAAATGGCACTCCTCCCAACTTAATATCAACCCCTCGTCCTGCCATGTTTGTTGCAATTACAACAGAACCTTTTTTTCCTGCATTAGCAATAATTTCAGCTTCTCGTTCGTGATTTTTTGCATTCAATACTTCATGAGGAATACCTTCATTAGTAAGGTATGCAGAGAGTAATTCATTTTTCTCAATTGATGCGGTACCAATAAGTACAGGCTGACCTGTTTCGTGAATTCTTTTTACATCACGTGCAAGAGCTTGAAATTTACCTTGTTCTGTTTGAAAAATCAAATCATTGAGGTCTCGACGAACAATTGCTCGATGTGTTGGGATTTCAATCACTTCGAGTCCATACACTTTCAAAAATTCCTCTCGAGAAGTTGCCGCTGTTCCTGTCATACCAGAAATTTTCTCGTATTGCTTAAAGTAATTCTGATAAGTAATTGATGCAATTGTACGCGCTTCTTGCTTAATTTCAACACCTTCTTTAGCTTCGATAGCTTGATGTACACCGTCAGACCAGCGACGACCCTCTTGAATACGCCCTGTAAACTCATCAACAATGAGTATCTCTCCTCCACGTACTACGTATTCTTTATTATTATGAAACAACGCGTGTGCCCGAACCGCTGTTTCTACATGATGTACGAGCTGCATATTCTCTGCAGTATAAAGATTATCAATATTTAACATTTTTTCAATACGAGTAATTCCTTGTTCAGTGATTTGAATTGCTTTTAGTTTTTCATCAATTGTATAGTCAGAGTCTCGACTAAGTTGCATTGCAATTTTAGCAGACATTTTATAAAGATCATCAGCTTTTTCAGCAGGCGCTGAAAGAATCATAGGTACTCGAGCTTCATCAATAAGCACGCTATCTACCTCATCGACAATAGCAAAATAATGGTCTCGCTGTACAACACTAAAATCGTTCTGTTCAGTGTTGTCTCGTAAAAAATCAAAACCAAATTGCACATTTGTACCGTATGTAATATCTGCACTATATGCTTCTTGCTTCCGACATGGTTTAAGATATTGTTCAAATATTTTATAACCCTGCACATCGTCTTCCGCCGGAGTTGGCTCTCCGTGCGTTGGATCGTAAAGGAATTGTGTTTGATCATTAATTACTCCAGTTGAAAGTCCCAAGAAATTATATACTTGTCCCATTGCCTGCGCATCACGACGAGCAAGATAATCGTTCACCGTTACTAGATGGACACCTCGTTCAGTAAGTGCATTCAAATACACTGGCAAGGTTGCTACGAGTGTTTTTCCTTCTCCTGTTCGCATTTCTGCAACATTTCCTTGGTGAAGCGCAATACCTCCCATTAACTGTACATCGTAGTGTCGCTCTCCTCGCGTACGGAACGCTGCTTCTCGTACCAATGCGAATGCATAAGGTAGTAGATCATCAAGTGATTCTCCGTTACGGAACCGTTTTTTAAGTTCTTCTGTTTTTATAGGAAACACACTATCAGGTAATTCTTTGATTTCAGATTCAAGACTATTAATAGATTCCACTATGGGTAATATTTTTTTAAGATATCGAGAGTTATCACTCCCGAATATTTTTTCATACCAAGACATAACAATATAATTTTAAAAAGATTAAAGAATCTGGAACCAATAAAAAGGAGTCATATCTCCAGATTCGCAATCTTACTTTACCACAAAAAACCACCTTTCGAAACTATACGAAAAACTAGGTTATGGTGTTATAAAAATCAAAAAACAGCCTCTGGCTGTTCTCTGTTTATTATAAAAATAAATCTTTATTTTTTCTTTGCAACTTTCTTTGCAGCTTTTTTTACTGCTTTTTTTACTACCTTTTTTGCAACTTTCTTTGCAGCTTTTTTCACTACCTTTTTTGCAACTTTCTTTGCAGCTTTCTTTGCAACTTTTTTCATTGCCATATACGTTTTCGTTGTTACGAGAGTAATGCGGTTAATATCGATGATTCGACCAACACTACCACGAGGTCTCGATCTCATGAAATGTCTTAAATCATCTATACTTTATTATCACGTAAAAAAAATATTACTGCAATACTTTTTGTGAGAAAAAAAAATTAAACTGTGGATAACTTTTTTAATTCTTATTCAATTATTCAATTTATTAGTTGACATTATTTCTACATAGATTATATTAATATTATGAAATTACTAATCCAAGAAAAAATATATAAAGCACTTGGCAATAAAAAACGTTTAGAAATGTTACATCTTTTAAAGATAAACCGTTATCTCACTGTTGGACAAATTGCACACACTATGAACCTTTCAATGCAAAGCGCTTCACAACAATTAAAAATTTTAGAGTCTGCACATATTATAGAATCTTCTCGAGAAGGTTTGCAAGTGTTTTATGCGTTGCGCAAACCTACTTATCCAATAATAAAATCTATCTTAGGTTTTTTATAATTCTTGCTCTCTTGTAAATTCATTCATTTGTGTTTCATTAAGAATTTTTTCTACCAACCGAATTACTGATTGTTTATTTTCTTTTACATACAAAAATGTTTTGCTTTCTATTGAGAATACTTCATTGGTCCAGTCAGAGTTCCAGTATCCGAGAATCCCCAAAATACGCAACTGTACAACCAGCTTCATATTTTGTAATTGTTTTTCATTAAATTTTGTTTTAAGAATATATTCAAAAAATATCATTCCTACTATGAATATTTCATGGGTAGGAATATTTGCGGGTACAAGTCGTTGAATCATACTAAAAATACTTTGTATTTCTCGTCGCTCTTCTACTTTCAGACTTGTCAATTCCTGATAATAATTTTTCCACTCAGAAACTCCTGTACATCGATAATATCGTTTTCCTTGTACACATTCGAGTGTAATTGGTGAAAATTTATAGATCATATTACGATGTTTATTCTCCATCTTTTTTACACTCTGTACATTTACATAAATTCTCCCTAATACGTCAGTAAGGCATTCTAAAATAAGTGATTGATCCCCGTCAGGAAATAAATTTACGATTATTGCTTGTACAATATATTTTGAGTGAGTCATTATTATTAGTATATCAATAAAGCTATTTTTGGAAAATACAAAATAAATACCAAAACAGCGATGTTATAATTATCGCTGTTTTGGTATTTATTTATTTCTTTGTAGTTTTTTTTGGTTTTTTAATCTCTTTTTTACGAGATTCATTTCCCTTTGCCATATAAAGATATGAAAAATTAATTGATAATAATTTATTATATCTTTTTTAT
>CALMMZ010000258.1 GCA_937868685.1 uncultured bacterium
AGGTTGGATCATTTGTAGGAAAAAATCCTGTAATCCAAGAATTCATTGATCGATTTTTTAATCCTGTTTGTGCAGTTCCTGTTTTTGCAGCAACAGATACATATGGAAGGTCTAATAATTTTGCAGTTCCTCTAATTACTGTTTGACGCATAGCATCACGAATAATTGCATAATTTTTTTCATCAATTCCTGTTATTAATTTTCGATCTGAGGAGAGGATATTTGTATTTTTATCAATATGCGGTGTAATCAATTCTCCACCATTTGCTAAAGCTCCAACAGCTCGAATCATCTGTAGTAATGAAACTTGAAAACCAAATTGTCCAATTGATGAATTATACGTATCTCCTAACCTCCACGCATTATCACTCTTAAAAGTTTTTAATTTCCATTCTGGTGATGGAATTGTACCGTTTTTATCATTCTCTAAAAAAAAACCAGTAGATGTTCCGATACCAAATTTTTTAACATATAATTCAATTTTAGAGATCCCAAGTCCTGCTTGTCCATTATAGCCACCTCCAATAGCATAAAAATAAGTGTTCACTGACTCTGCAATAGCGGTATATATATTTGTTGGTCCGTGTCCACCCTTTTTCCAATCACGAAAAATTTGAGGTTGTTCAGGGTTATAACGGTTAGGTATTTCTATTTGTCCTGAACTGAAAATTGTCGTGTTGGGGTTGATAATATTTTCTTGAAGCGCACCAATAGCAAGATAAGGCTTCATGATCGATCCAGGAGTATAGAGCCCAGAAATAGCACGATTGAGATATACCTTCTTCGGATTTACTGCATATTCACCTATTATTGCAACATCTTTTCCTTGTGAAAGAACATTAGAATCAAACTCAGGATAACTCGTCATCGCAAGTACTTCCCCATTCTTAATATTCATAATAATACCCGCACCACCGTCAAAATGATTTTCTTCTGCATGTTGTTTAATCGCATTAAATAATTCAGATTGAATATCACTATCAATAGTAAGAATAATATTATTTCCTGGTTCTGAAGGAATAGTCATATTTTCAGTAATAATTTTTTGTTCTGCATCTACTTCTACAATTTTACTTCCATTCTTTCCAGAAAGTTCTTTGTTATATTTCTTTTCTATTCCTGATTTTCCAATTACATTTTCTCGCCAAAAAACTCCAGACTTATCACGAGTAGGATATCCAACATATCCAAGCAAGTGTCCAAATCCTCCATTGTTTATATATTGACGATAGAAAAAAGGTTCTCCTTCTGGTCCAGAAATATTCCATGCAAGCGCTTTATGGTTTCGATCAAAAATAACTCCACGTTCAGAAAAAATAGGAATCTGATTAAGTCTATTACGTTCACTGAGTGAAAAAAATTTTTCTCCTTGAACTATTTGCACTTTCACTAATTGTCCGATGAAAAACATTAACACTAAAGTAATTAATATTCCAACAATATACACTGAACGCCTTCCTATTGATTGTTCAATAACTCCCTCGAACTGTTGTATATTAAAATTTGGACGATTTTGTGAATCTAAAAGAACCTGATCTGGATCAATAGTATTATGAAAAATTCTTTTATGTCGTCGAAATATCATAAAAATTATAAAGTTAATATTGGTTTACGTATAATCTTCTGTATGCCTGACATGATAATTACAACTGACATAATAATTAAAGTATGGAGAAAGGTAAGATACCAAGCAATTTCTGGAGTATAAAAGAAAAAGTCGTAGATAATCCCAATGATTATTACTTCAAAAAAATAATCAAAAAAGAATGACGCTATTACAATTCCAACAATCATTACCCACCAAGAAAAAAGTGACCCAATCACGAACAATCCGAAAATACTTACTATTCGCATAATCACTGAATACATATACTAAAATTGTTGTCGTCTAAAAAGTTTTACAAATAATTTATTCAAGAAAACTAATACAAAAAACAAAATAATTCCATAGAAAATAATTGGTGAGGAAAAAATAATAACAAAAATCGTAAGTAATGCCGTATATAATTTCATAAGGAATACATTCCCTGTTTTTTCAAAATCTTGACCTGAAGCGTTCACAATAGAAACCTGTTCTCCGTTCAATACACGATCGGTACGGTTTTCTCTATTTTCATTCAAAACTAATTTTTCTTCTGTTATTTGTAGTTCTTTTTCAGACTTAATCGCTTCCCAAACATCTCGCTGAGTAAGTCTCCATGCATCCACTTGTTCATATTGAACCAATGCAAATTCTCTAACTTTAGTAAGATTTTTTTGTATAAAACTCTGTGAGGATTTCACCTCTTCCTGAGATAACTCTACTTCCTGCGCAAATACATAGTGTGCTGTAGCAAAAAACATTCCTACAGATAGAATAACTATTGATATCTTTTTCATAATCATATTTATACCATAAACGAGTTAAAAAAACTAATAGAAACTCTTTTTCTAATAACCACTAAACTCTTCTGTTTTTATAGAATCTTCATCTACATTATTCTCTACAAGCATTTTCCTCATCGCTTTTACCATAGTTTCTGGTCCAGCTAAATAATATACCGACCTTTCAAGATCTATGTCTAACTCCTTGATAATATCAAAGTTAATATACCCACTTTTTTCACCCTCTATTTCTTTGTCACTATAAACAGAAACAAGTGAAAGGCGCGGATATTTTTTAGACAATTCTTGCAAGTCTTTTTCAAAAGGAGCATCTTCTGGTGTTTTATTCCCAAATACTACAACAAGATCTCGATCAGGATTTTCTTGTAACGATTGTTTGATAATACTAAACACTGGAGTAATACCAATTCCTCCAATAATAAACACTGCTGGCTTTTCAGTATTTTTATGAAGTGTAAAATCTCCATAAGCTCCTTCAAAAGTTAGATCCTTATAGGTACCATTTTTAAGATTATTCTTAAAGGCAGTATCTCTCATTCTTGTTGCAAAACCAAGCATATTTTCATAAGGTGCTTCAATAATTGAAAAAGCTC
>CALMMZ010000259.1 GCA_937868685.1 uncultured bacterium
ATAGGCAAAAAAACTATAAAACTAGTAAGTGAATCTACCTTACCTGAAGACGCAGAAAACAAAAATATAACTACACTTATGATGTTCAGGATGATACAAAATATGTCTAACGTGAGAATGGCTTGAGCAAACTTTTCAGTTTTGCTTACCTGATTGGTTGATTGGTTTCATACAGTAATAAATAACCAATTTCATATTACAATACAAGACAGCATATATGAAACATTCAGGTGATTATCTAAAAGAAATAAAGAAGTAAATATAAATGTATACAATACCCCATAAAAGTAACCATATTTTCCTGCTACCTTTTATTTTTTTAAAAAATAAATAAATTCCAGAAAATAAATTTGATAGAGCTAAGATCAAACCTAAAGGAAAGCTAAGCACCTTAAGAATAAGTAACACCAAAGCCGCTATTACTAATAGATCTCCCTTTACAGGAATTAATAAAAACCCTAAAAGCAAAAGACTTGCAGAGATACATAAAATTCCTATATCAAAATAAAAAATAACTGAGGTAAATTTTTCAATCTTCGTTTTTTGTTGAACTAACTCCATACAATAATATTTAATAAAATGAATAAAAAAATAAACTGAGTTTTAATTACTTCTATTTTTCTCAAAAAAGAAAAATAGAACAACTCCAACAATTGCACCAATCGTATCCATGAGAATATCTTTTTGTGCATCCCAAATATCTCCTTGCGAGCCGAGAACTTCAATTCCCGCTTCTGGATTCATCGAAACGGCATACCACCATTCAAATAGTTCATATACTGCTGCAAGTGATATAATAAAGAAAAATGCGAACAGATATGCAATCCACCTTCTATTCACCAGTTTATACTGCAAGAAAATTTCAACAATAGCAAACGAATAAAATCCAACGGTCAGATGTGCAACTCGGTCATACATGTTCCGACTTGACCCGATCCAATCATTGAACCAATCGAATGGAACATTTGCAAACGTATAGTGAGCACCGATGATATGCATGAAAGGAAATACAAAACAAAGAACATACGCAAGATTTGATAACCTAATTCCTTTCAAAAACAATCCAATCAAAATAACAATGGGAACAAGTGAAGTAAGTGCTTCGATTCTCCACACAGCACTATCTGCTGGATGAATTGAACTCCAGATAAACATACTGAAATACATAACCAACAAGTAAACTGGAAAAAGTTTTTTCATACATCTCTACTTTGTCAGAAAACGAGAGAATAGTCAAAAAAAGGCGATCCTCTAAAGGATCGCCTAACCCATGAAAACACAAAAATTTGCTTAATCTGAATGTAACAGAACCAGAAAAATTGTCAAGCTTTTTCACGATGATACTCTGACTCGTTTACGAGCAGCATAATACACGAGTATCCCTGCAAGTAATCCATACACACCCAGCATCCAATACACAGGGAACGTCCCGAACGTCATCTGCACAGGATCATGTTTACTTGTCCATATTGAAAATTCAATAATACTGTTAATTATAATCTGAATTGGAAATGCAATAACTTGACCAATTGGAAGTATTATCATTCCTACAAAAACAGAAATAAATCCGAAAATAGTAATCCACGGAATCAACCCCAGAACGAGAATATTCACTGGGAACGATATCGGTGAAAAATATCCCATCTGATAAATAATCAACGGTAACGTCATCACATTCACAGCGAGTGTTTGAAGTAAAATCTCTCCGAACGAGTTTTCTGCGAATCGTTCATAGCGTTCTTGGAGTATGGGGAAAATATAAACGATACCAATTGTTGCAAGAAATGATAGTTGAAGTGATAAATCGAACAATATGGTATACGGTGACAACCATACCATAATCACCAATGCTAAAATAATTCCTCGAGTAATAACATATGGTTTAATGAAATATCTTGCAGTAAAAGCACTCAATGCCATTATCCCTGCACGAGTTGACGTTGGAGAAATACCTACAATGAGAATAAATAGTGAAAGAGCTATTATTGCAGCAATAAGTCTCCGATAATATCCAAATGAGGAAAATAATCGTACAAATGAATTTGCTATAAGCGTTATATTATACCCTGACAATACTACAATATGAATCAATCCAACTAATCGAAATATTTCAAGGAGTGAACTATCAAGTGACGAGGTATCTCCAATAATAATTCCTGATAGGAGCCCTGACGCAGGAGAAATATAAATCTGATTAAGTGTCTTCACAAAATAACTTTTAATCTGGAAAAAACTATTTTCAATTTGATGAGTTTGCGTATGAATAATTCTGTCAATTTTCGGATATCTAATATCACCAACGATTCTTTTGCTATAACTCATCAAGCGATACTGTACTACTCTCCCAGAATCAGAGAGGAAATTTTCACGGAGAGAGAATTTTCCAGAAACCAACATGCGATCTCCAATGGTGAACGATTCGAGATCAGTGGTAGTAATCACAATATCAAGTGATTTTCCAAAAACTTTTGTTCCATTAATTAATTCTGGATGAATACGAACAGATTGCTTCCCAGGTTTTAAAATAGGAACTCCACGAATTGTGCCTACCAAAGTAATTGTCTTGTTCTGATATTGATCAAAACTATTAAATGAGTATTTTTTATGAAATTGATCAGTCCTCCAAAAACCAATACCTATTGCAATACTTGTTATACAAAAAATCAAAATAATACTCTGAACATGAATTAATTTTTTAAGAAGTAAAATCCAAGCAATAATACTCAAAATAATCCAATGAATATATTGATTAATATCCTCAATTGGTAAAAACATTCCTAAAATTATTCCCGAGAGAATACCTAAACTAATACTCAAAAAGAAATTAATCTTCATGCTATCTTTCATAGTAACAAAGAAAA
>CALMMZ010000260.1 GCA_937868685.1 uncultured bacterium
CTACTTGATTAACTTGTATTGCATTTTCTTTATCTTTAAGACTCTTTTTTAAATTATGAATTAGCTTTTCAATAGTTTCAACAGATTGAAAGCTTGTGTATAATTTTTCATTAATTACAACAGCAGGGAGTTCTTCTGAGATTTTATAGAGGGTTTTTAATGTTGCAATTGCTGATACATCAAGATCAGTATCAAATGAATATACTCGTAATTCTGGATATTTTTCTCGCAAAGCAGTAAGAATATATCCTTGTTTTTCACAATCACTACAATTACTTCGGTAAAAATAGAGAATATAAATTGGCTTAAAGTCACATTTTTGAGATAATTCAAGTCCAAGTAAATAGTCTTTTATTTGAAGGAGTGAGTAATATTTTTTGAGTCCAATTACTTGTAAATTATTATTACCTAATTGATTCTCCATAAAAGCTAAACGCTCTCCGAGACTTCCGATTTCTGGAGCAAGAAGAGAATTACCATCTTGTGTACAAGCTGATCGTTTCAGTAATGCAAACTGTGTCTCAGACGAAAGTAGATCAATAGAGATTTTATCTTGAATAGATCGAATTTCGACCATTTTTTGTTCGCTTATTATTTTTGTTACGTAAAACACTGTAACAAAAATACCAGCAGTGACAATAAAAGTAATAATATATTTAAACCATTCGAAATGTGTTTGTTTCATAAAAAAGTTATCTCCAAGTATTTTTCTTGGAAGTAATAAAGTTATAAGTAGACCGAATTGTCCACCAAGATGCAAAGACTGGGTATATAAAAAATGTAAGTAAGTCAAACGTAACTAGTCGTGTTTTCAATATTTTCCTTCGTGTTACATACAGTGTAAACATAGTTATACATAATAGAAATAATGAAAGGTACGTATATGAATGCAGACTAATGAAAAAAGAATCAAACGGAACTAAAGAAAATGAAAATCCAGTAATCCATACTTTCATAGCAAATTTATACACTAGACTAAGAATAGACCAGACAAGGAATGGAAAAAGCATTATTGCGATAATAATAGAAATCATCGAGAAAGGTAAAATAAATGCCCCAAGATTCCCATATTTTTTCTTAAAAAGAATATGTCCATATTCTGAAATAATATTTTTCATTCCACCATATGTCCATCTGACACGTTGTTTTAATAATGCCGGCCAAGTTTTTGGACCTTGAGTGTACACAATAGAATCTGATGCGTGAACTAATTTCATACCATTTACTTGCATGCGAAGTGCAATTTCAAGATCTTCAGTATGATGAGCTTCAATATAGTAACCAATTTTATCAAAGACAGATCTGCGAATAATTGTAAATGGCCCAGGAGCAATATAAAGCGAACTTAAGAGAGAAAATACCTTACGTAAATAAATACCAACTTCATATTCAGGTTTCTGCATATATTGCATAAGGGTTTTGGGCTGATCGATTATCATAGAAGGAACCACACACATTACTTCAGGATCAGAAAATGGGAGTATTGAATGTTGTAATGCTTGAATATCTACTCGAGAATCAGCATCAAGACATCCGACAATATCAGTATGAATACGATCAAGCCCATAATTCAGTGCTGCAAATTTACTCCCCTCATTTTCTTTATGAAACAATCTTATTTGAGGATTATTGGCAAATTGCTGTACAATCTGCCAAGTATTATCAGTAGAACCATCATCAATAATAACGATGGATAATTTATTTTTTGGATAATCTAACTCAAGAAGCGACTGAACAGTTTTTACAACAGTTGATTCTTCATTCCAACAAGGAACCATAATAGAAACACTAGGTAAATCATACTCATTAAAGCCCTGATATTCATCCCTTTTTGACCAACCAAAATATGTTAGGAGAAGAAATATTTGAAAATATAAACTCAAAAATAGAGCAATATAAATAAAAAATTCTTGAAAAAATTGCATATCAGAAAGCATCATACCATAAAAATAACCTTTTGGAAAGGTTATTTTTATGTTCTAATTTTCAAAATTTTTTGTTGATAACCAAACGTACATAATACTGAAAACACCGATGAGTATATAGAGCCCATATTCAGCATATATATTTCCCCTACTCAAATGATTAATCAAATTAAAATTTTTATTGAGTAATGCCCCAATACCAACCAACCCCCATTGTATTCCACCAAATACGATGAGTAGAAAACTAAGTATATAAATTTTATTTAACAAATAATTCATAAATTGCTAGTTAATAATCTTTTAATTTCATAATTTTATCATTTCCTCTCATTTTATCATGAACTTTTGCTTCAATTTGACGAATACGTTCACGAGTTACCCCAAATTCTTTTCCTACTTCTTCGAGTGTATGATTAATCCCATCAACAAGTCCGTAACGCATTTCAATAATTTTTCGTTCCTTTTCTGAGAGATCATCAAGAATTTCTCGAATTTGATCATGAAGAATTCGTTTTGATGCTTCCTTATCTGGAGAAAGAATTTTATCATCAGCAATAAATTCTCCAAATGTTGATTTATCATCATCTCCTGATCCAACCGTGTCTTCGAGTGATTTTGTTGACTGATTAATCTTGTTGATCATGTGAATTTTTTCAACTTCAAGTCCCATTTCTAGCGCAATTTCTTCTGGAAGTGGTACTCGTCCAAGATCTTGCTCTAATCGACGTGTCACCTGACGATATTTCGAAATAGTTTCTACCATATGGACAGGAATACGAATAGTTCGCGACTGATCAGCGATGGCTCGTGTAATTGATTGACGAATCCACCACATTGCATATGTACTGAATTTAAAACCGCGTTCCCAGTCAAATTTTTCTACCGCCTTATAAAGTCCTATGTTTCCTTCTTGAATGAGATCAAGAAGAGTAAGGTCAGAGCTTTTAGTAGAATATTTTTTAGCAACAGAAACTACCAATCGCAAGTTCGCTTGTGCAAGTAGATTTTTTGCCTCTTCATCACCTAACTGAATTCTTCGAGCAAGTTCTTTTTCCTCACTAGCACGAATGAGTGGATATTTCCCAATTTCTTTAAGGTACATCTGAACAGAATCATACCCTGTTCGTTCACGTTCGTATCGTTTTCCTGAAATATCTCCAAGGAATGACATATCAGAATCTCCTGAAAGCAAATTTCCACCCTCAAGAACATCAACTCCCGCGTCATTTAATTTTACATAAAGCTCGTCAAGAAACAACACATCATCCTCA
>CALMMZ010000261.1 GCA_937868685.1 uncultured bacterium
TTCTATAAAAAATGTATTTTGAATGTAAATTTGTAAACTTAAAAAATTAAAAAATATGGAGAAAGTACTAACTGGCGATTTGCGTCTAAGACAAAATGAGTTATTTGATTTACAATCAAAAGCTCTTAAAAATTTACCATCAAAAAGTGAGCTTGAGGAGAAATTTCACAACTTTCAATATGAAAGCTTGCTCATTAAAACTCTTTTCGAAGGAAAACCAAAATTCGACCGCACAGGTGTAGCAACGATTGGTATTCATGGACATCAATCAAAGTTTAACTTAGATGATGGATTTCCATTAATTACCACAAAAAAAGTTCACCTAAAATCAGTTATTCATGAACTGTTGTGGTTGGTTCGTGGAGAAACGAACATTAAATACCTTGTAGAAAATGGTGTTTCAATCTGGTCTGATTGGCCCTTGAAATATTATAATCAACAAAAAAAGGAAGCTGCTCAATTTCACGCAAGTATGTCAGGAACGGACATTGCACAATGTGAATCTGATTCTGTGCAAAATATATCTCTTAAGGAATTTCATGAAAAGATTCTCAATGAACGAGGTTTTGCAGAAGAGTGGGGAGAACTTGGTCCGGTATATGGTAAACAGTGGAGAGGTTGGGAAAAAAGTAACCCTTGGGTACATGATGGAAATTTTATCCACCACACTGTTCCCATTGATCAATTACAACAGGTGATTGATACAATAAATAAGCAGTATCAGACAGGGGTGATTTCTCGCCGAATGTTGGTAACTGCATGGAATCCGTCAGATTTAGAAGAAATGATAAAGGCTGGACTTCCACCATGTCATTGTTTATTTCAGTTTCATTCACGACTACTCACCTTTGAGGAACGTAGGAAATATTGGGCAAAAGTAAATCAAAAAGATTTTTCTTATGTTCAAAAAATGGATGATAATTTATTAGATAAAGTTGGTGCTCCAGTTTATGAGCTAGATTTACAGCTCTACCAACGTTCATGTGATAGTTTTCTTGGTGTACCGTTTAATATTGCATCGTACACAATGCTTCTCATGATGGTTGCTCAAGTAACCAACTGTAAGCCTGGAACTTTTATACATGATTACGGTGATCTACATATCTACAGTAATCATATTGATCAGGTTGTAGAGCAATTATCACGCGCTCCTTATAAATATCCTACAATGAAATTAAAAAATCATGGACAAAAAATTGATGAATTTAGATTTGATGATTTTCTTTTAGAAGATTACATCTCGCATCCAACTATTAAAGCTCCGGTTGCGGTGTAAAAATCTTTGAAACTTTTTCAAAAGCTAGAAATTTATAGATTTCTAGCTTTTTTTATTACAAATTTATGTTACAGTACCAACATATGAAACTTTTGGTGGAAATGCAAAATATAATCAAAGAAACACTTATTGATTTTGGTATTGTAGATGGAATTATACGATTTGAACGACCAACAGATATTACACATGGAGATTATGCAACCAATGTTGCTATGGTGTATGCAAAACAAATCGGTGTAAAACCTCGAGAACTTGCAGAAAAAATCGTTACAGCTTTACAAGGAAAAAAAATTCCTGAAATTGCTCATATCGATATCGCTGGTCCTGGATTTATCAATATTATACTCAGTGCAGAATATTTTTATCAATCAATCCAAGAAATTTTTGATAAAAAAGATCAATATGGGAAAAATGAATTATTGTTAGGAAAAAAAATTTTGATAGAACATTCATCACCAAATTTATTCAAACCTTTTCATATTGGCCATTTAATGAATAATGCGATAGGTGAATCATTAGTGCGAATTATGAAATCAAGTGGTGCGCAAGTTACAACACTTTCTTTTCCATCTGATGTTTCACTCGGTATCGCAAAGGCGTTGTTTGTATTACTTGAAGAACATGGAAATAATTATGAACCAAACAATGTTTCAATATTGGGTGATGCATATGTTGTTGGGACTCGATTGTACGATGAAAATGAATCAATTCATGCACGAGTAAAAGAAATTGCAGATAATTTATACGCAGAAAAAAATTCTCCAGAATGGAAACTATATCAAAAATGTAAAGCACTTAACTTGGCATACTTTGAACAAATTATTCAAAGTTTAGATTCGCATATTGATGCGTATATCTACGAAAGTCAGACAGGAATCATTGGAAAACAGTTGGTAGAAAAAAATATTCCACAAGTTTTTACAGCAAGTGAAGGCGCGATTGTGTATATTCCAGAAGAATCTAAAAAAGGTTTGCACACTGCAGTATTTATAAATAGTCAAGGAAATCCAACCTATGAGGCAAAAGATCTCGGTTTGATTCAAATGAAATTTGAAAAATATCAACCTGATCTATCGTTATTTATTACTGATATTCAGCAGGTTTCCCATTTTGTAGTCGTGCTTGATGCGATGCAAAAAATAAATGGTGATTGGGGTGATAAAAGTCAACATATTACACACGGTCGAATGACATTGCGAGGACAAAAAATGTCTTCGCGAATGGGAGGTGTTCCACTTGCAGAAGAAGTAATTCAAATGATACTTGATGAAGTAAAAAATAGATCAAATGGTCGATCTATTGATATAAAAACTCAAAAATCAATAGCGCTTGCAGCTATAAAATTTAGTATTTTAAAGGCACGTCCTGGGCAAAATATTGATTTTAATCCAGAAACCTCATTATCGTTCGAGGGTGATTCTGGACCATACTTACAATATACTCATGCGAGAATTCAGACACTTTTTGAAAAAGCAAAAGAACAAGAATTATTTCCAAAATTACACAGTGTTTCATCAGGAGAATTACTCATAAAATTATTAGATCGATTTCCAGAAATTGTAATTCAAGCGGCATATGATTACGCACCTAGTCATATTGTGACATATACATTGGAACTTGCTCGAGCATTTAATTCTTTCTATGGAAATTATAAATTTATTGATGTTGAAAATAGGGAACAGTCAGAAAATTATCTTGCCCTAGCACAAGCAACAGGACAAGTAATCAGTAATGCGCTTCACCTGCTCGGGATTCATGCACCATATAAAATGTAAATTAAAAAACCACCTTTCAGTGGTTTTTTAATTTATGCTTGAGATCGATCTTCTCGAGGTTGAGCGATAGCAACACGAATAGTGCGTCCATCAAGATCAGTTTCATTTAATTTAGTTACTGCTTCAGCTGCTGCTTCTTCAGTTTCCATCTCAACGAATCCGAATCCTCGTGATCGTCCTGACATTTTATCTTTGATAACCATAGCACTTTTTACTACACCAATAGTGGCAAAGTAAGCAGGCAATGAATCATCGGTAGTTGACCATGCGAGCGAACTTACGTATAGATTGTTTGACATAGTAAGGAGAAATTTCCCTATAAAACTCGACCGTATTGTTGCACTAACGTTTACACGATCGAGCCTCAAATACTTCTTGATTATTACATGAAAATGATTTTTATGCAAGGTGTTCCATTTTTCTTTTTATATATGATATACTGCATTTATGAATATTTTAGTTATTGGATTTTTTGTATTGATTGTATTCGTTGTTGGTGTTTCAATAGCGCTCGTATGGCATTGGAAAACCTATATGCCAGAACAGGGTCGTGGGGCAGGAATTTTTACAATTTATATGATTGGTCTCATTGTGTTAATTATGGCACTTTTTACTAGTATCACTACACTCTAAATCTATGAAATTTCAATTAAATAAAAACGAACAATTCATTACTGTGTTTCGTAAACATGAATTTTTCATGTGGTTAGCTGTGATTCGATATCTTTTTCTCGCAATTATACCAGTGTTTGCAATCTCTTTTTTTAATAATTTTACAAATCTACAAGAACTGGGAACTGTAATTTACTTTGCTTATTTATTACTTCTCTGGGTTGGTTTTTTCGTTGAATGGACAAATTTTATGCTCGATACATGGATTCTTACAGATGAACGGCTTATTGATATTGAACAATTGTCATTATTTTCTCGGAGAGTTTCAACGCTTTCGCTTGATCGTATACAAGATATTACTACTACCGAATTGGGACTACTTGAAACATTTTTTGGAATTGGAACAGTATTAGTACAAACAGCAGGGGAAACTCAAGAATTTGAAATTTATGGAGTAAAAAATCCAAACAAAGTAAAAGATATTCTCCAGCAAGCATATCGACAAGGACGCCAAGATATTCTCCATGAGATTGCCGGTTTACGGAGCGAATAAAAACAAGCAAACTATTTGCTTGTTTTTATTAAAATAATTTGAAATATTGAATAGCAGTAATAATTCCCCAAATAAGATAGAATACTACTACATGCCACGATCTCCTAAAGATTCCAGGAATAACGAGTGCAATTGCTCCTGAGAGATTAAGAATCATGAATATGTTACTTGCCCAAGCAACCACACCGAACATAGCGAGTCCGAATGTTCCAAGTATTGCAATGGTGCCATACCATTCTATAAAATTCCATAAAGTTTCTTTCATGATATAAAGTGTACTCTATTTTTTAAAAAAATAAAAGTATCAACCAATAAAAATTCCCTTATTTAAGGGAATAGATAAGTTCTTCAAAATTATAATTTTTTTCTATAATTTCTTGACCAGTTTTTTCAGCACTTATTAGTTTTGCGAATGAATTTATTCCTATTTTTCGGACGCGCATGCTTTCTTTTCTTTGAAAAGAATATGCTTCTCCAGTTGATGGAAAAATAAATTCAAAATTGTTTCTGCGGAGTGTTCTCATTTCGGTTCTTGTAAGTGCGAGTTGATTTTCTTGTTTATGCATAAGTATTAAATTTTGATTTGATTAAATTAGCATAATGTATAATTTTTGTCAAATGCAGTGTGAGTTATTTTTGTTGCATTTTAGAGAGTTTCCATGTATTATGATACTATCTAACAATGATCCGATTAATCAACGGGGAGTTTTGGAAAGAAAGGTGAGGAAATTGCTTTGCAATTTCCGCACCGAGTAGAATCCAACAGGTAAGCCTGTTATAGCTGTAAATAAGGGTGGGAAAATTGCTTTGCAATTTTCCCACCAAACCAAGGTGGTACCACGAAATAAAAAACCTTCTCACAATAGTGAAAAAGTTTTGAGACCTCGTCCTTGCATCATGACTTTTGTCGTGAGCGAGGATGAGGTTT
>CALMMZ010000262.1 GCA_937868685.1 uncultured bacterium
ATTTGGGAAATGCTTTGGGAAATGCCAAGTACCATCAACAGAAAAGGCCGGATCATTAGATATAAGTCTATTGCTGATGATCGACCAAATGTTCACCCTTATTTCTCTTTTAACAACAGGGACTTTTTAAGGTTTACAATTCATTGTTGGACAGATGAAGAAGTTGTGGAAACCGTTGACGAATTTATGAGCACTCTGGATATTGCAATCAAAGATGCCTATGGTAGTTCATTCCTTTAGATACTGCCTAAATTTATGAACAATTTTACTAGATTCACCCAGCACCTCATCAATTGATAAATCTGCAAGTTTCCCAATGTCAAGTTTAGGGTCTTGGACTGGTTTCAATCCAGAATGACCATTTTGATTTGCCCAAGAAACAAATGCTCTTGCCAATTCTCTAACCTTAGAATCATCTATTTCTGGCAAATCTTTTTGTTCTGTTATGGAATATGTTTCATAATTCATGTGAGCAGTATAAACAATTGTTAATACTGGAACATCTGTAAGAATTGTTTCATCATCGTAAATAATATCAACAGTGTAGGTTGCTGGATAGATACTGACTTCACCATCTCCCTCATTATAACTACCACCATCTTCGATAGGTTGAAGAGTTTCATTTCTGTACTCACAATTGTCTAAAAACGATTCAACTATATCAGAATAATCATGTCCAATTAAATCACAAATTGGCTCTGTATATATTGAAGAAAAATGGTTAAATGTGAAAAACTTTAAGGAATATTTTTCATTCTCCCACCGATCGTCAATTAGACTTGAGATATATTGGTGCGTTGAGTTGGTTACATGGTGATTACTATGAATGTCTTTCGTGCCAAGTGACAAAAAATCTTCTATTTGTTTTTTTGCCTCTCCATCATGCATGTTCTCAAGATTTTTATTATATTTCTTCAAAAAACTCCAATATAAATTTGAGATTCCAAGAGAATCATCATATGTTCCACCAAGTGGCATAACTTCATCTGGCTGAGTTTCAAAGATATTAAATGCTTCGGCGTATTTGCTGGCCACAAAATCATTGACACAGGTTTCAAAACCATCAATTCTTTTCCCATATAAAGAATCAACGGTTGCGATCGATTTAGTCACCGACTCGGAACTAATGATTGTTTCTCTAATTCTAATTCTGGCAGATGGGATGGCTCCACCTATACCACGACAAACATCACGAAATATTTCATCGTGCTGTTCCAAATCACCATTTTGATTCATAAATGTATACAATTGTTCACGAGCAACTGCATAAGCAATCGCACCACCACTTGATGCCTCTTGAATCACATTTATAAATTGTGTTCTGGACTCTGAATGACAGGAATGGAAATCCTGTCCAAATGATTTATCATCTGACATTTTAAGAATGTCAATTGGATGCCTAGACAATATGAAAACGAATTTTTGCTCTGGAGCAAAAATTTGAGTAACCTTGCTGTTATTTTTTATTGTATCATAAGAAACAAATCTATGATATTCTTTGTATAGTTCTGGGGATAGCTTTTTTTGAATTACAGCACCAAGTTTCATTGTTCGATATTTTGGACCATGTTCTGTTTTAATCTTTTCTGAGATGGTTCTATCTTCCCAATTAATAGAAAAATATCCCATTTTTCTAAGCTCATTGTCAATCTGTTGCAATGGCCCACTAGGATTATTCAATACTATTCTGGTTACACTTGGATCATCCCCAAAAACTTCACGCAAAGCATTCTTTCGTTCAAAAGATTTAGAAGCTGAGTTTACAGCATTTTGTGAAACTTCATTAATTGTCACTTTAATCATATTCCGACCTCTATTGGTAAATAGGACCACTATGCAATCACTAGATTCCTACTCCCACCCTCAGCTTTTACAATATGCCAACAGGAATGTTAGAAACATTGAGTTGACAATTGGGAAGATCAAGTTTCAGCATTTTGCCACATCCAACTTTCCACAACGTACATATACGTTCATGAGCACCAACTTACCAAATCCAACACATTTTGATTGTCATGTTGAAGGCTCAATAAATGATCTGTTTTATGCTCCCGACACCAATGATGAACTTGATAGTGCCAATGCTCTTATAGCACTATATTTGTCCAACAACGAATATGTTCAGATTGATGAGCCCTCGGTCCACTCTCAGACCTTCTAAAAATGGCCCAGGAGACATTTTGACAAACTGGTGGGACATTGGTATTGACTTGTTGCAGAAAGCCGTCAAATGGCCAAAAAACCACGCCTGGAGAACTATATGATTGTTGGAGAAGATGTTGAAGTCTTATGCATGATGAAATTTACAAAAGAACATGAGGCTGAAGTCTGGCTTCCGGGGACTTATCTTGGTGTTGATACAAAGAATACTGGAATGTTCCTTGTTGTTCTTAAATCTTGGCCTGATTCTCCCTTTGGAGTTCAGTGGCACAAAATAAGAAAGGAGCGATATTAATGAACACAAGGGAAACAACAGAGAAGTTTCTATCATTGCCGTTTTATAAACAATTTAAGATCCTACAGTGTCTAAGTGTTGTCAAAAATGAAGATTTGAAACTTAATGACTATCGGTTATTTTTATCTTGTTTCAAAAGAATCAAGGAACAAAATAAGATTAACCAATTTGAACAACATGTTTTGGAAGCATATTCAGATGGAGATTTAAGATGAGTCAACTACTGTCCCGAACTGATTTTAGAGAATCAGTATTTGCACGAGACAAACACAAGTGTGTCTTTTGTGACAAGAAGGCTGCTGATGCTCATCATATTATTGAGCGTAGGTTATGGCCAGATGGCGGATATTACATAAATAATGGAGCCTCTGTTTGTAAGGTTATGTCCTGAGAACAGCAGAACCAATTTTGTATGGCGACTTTAAACACAGAGTCGCCAAATTCGTTAGAAAGGACCATATTCAAACTGTTAAACACTGGATGTATGGTCAACCAATTGAAAAGAACAAGCTGGAGACAAAATGATTAGTCCAATTAAGGAACCAAAAGCAAATGAGACAAATCTGACAAAGACGTTCAGAGTTATACTCGATGGACATTTAAGAGTTAAAGAGGACAATCCTTCAATTTACTTTTATGGTGATAATGAAGCAATGTATTTTGTCCTACAGGAATTTTGTGTTCCAACATTAGAAATCAGTCCAAAGAAATTTTACACACTTGGAAGAACTATCGGCATTCAAACGCTTGAATGCCTTGTGATTTTTGATATTCCAATTAGCAAAATACCAAAAATCAATGAAAAGATAAAAGAGTACAATGAAGAGCCCATCAAAGAATTGAAAAAGACAATCAAAAAAGAAGCACAAGAGACTGCTGAAAAAAGATTGATCCATGAATCCAAGCCGAAGCTCAAAGGGGAAGCAAAGAAGATCCTATCTGAAGCAAACTTTAGAAAATACATTTCAGAAAAGTATAATGTAAACATGAACGATATTGATATTTAGATACATGAATATCATAAACCTTTTTGAACAATCCAATTCAATTCATCAATACATTAAACTGATCAAAGAATATGAACAGATAACAAAAGGGCAGCCATGGGATGCGAAAGGTGCAGCCCGCCATATCATTAATGGTGGGCTTCCAATGGATTTGATTGGTCAAGGTTCATACAAAGATGTTTACAAAATCGGTGATTCCTTTGTATTGAAAATAACCAACTATCACTTTGGGCATGAAACCATTAAACAAGAAGTGGAAGTCTCAAAACAATTAGGCAACATAGTAGCCAGAGTGTTTGATAGCTCCCCAGATTATAATTGGGTTGTTACAGAGTTTGCCCACACGTTCAAATATGCTGATGAATTTGATTTATTTGTCAAGGAAAACTATCCCATCTATTATATTGCCAGGGGGAATTGTTTTGATGACAAACTTGGCAAACCATATGTCTTGACAGATCAAATTATACAGGCTGGCTCAACCATGTTTGTTAACTTTGTCGCTGGCATCAAAAAAGACATAAAGGGCTTCTTGAGCCTCATGACAAAACGTAAGTTTGAAATGATCTTTGATGCAGAACTTGAAAGATCATTTGAACCAATATTCAGGGTTCATCGTGAACCATTTCGTTCATTTTGCATAAACTTCAAAACCATCAATGGGCACTATCCCTTTGATATCAAGAGAGTGATAGCGGATCCAAAAGCTGAATACATGGAAATGATCAATCTATTCAAAGAGCATATCAAACAGATTGAACCATATATGCAGCTATTTCTTGCAACTGTTCAAAGATTCAAGATTGATGATCTTCATGCGGGAAATATAGGATGGGTTCAATCTGGAACCAACAAGAGAATGGTCGTGATTGATTTCATTGTTCAAACCAATTAACACAGAATGGCTATTATTCTTTTCCCTTTACAACAAACAAAAGTCGTGGTATAGTGAGTTGTAACAGTGGAACATGGTGACACAATGAAGCCTCTTGGAACGATGAAATGGCTTGTATTTATCATTGAGTCGAAAAACTCGAATTCCGTTGGGTAACAACAAAGATGCCACTTGCTTATCAAGAAATGGTTGGCATATCTGATTAAACACTTTAACCTTTTTCATTATAAGGCAAAATACAGAAGATATAAAAATAATCTTATTATGTTTGAAGAACCATTTTCATATCCTAGAAAATCAGATTCGCTTTTTGGTTTTGGTTTTACATTGGAACCGTGGGCTATCGGAAACAAAATGGTGACTAAGACCACTTATTGGCAATCTATACATGCCAAGACAAGCAAGTCGTTAATTGAATCAATTCTTGGCTAAAGATAAGGACATGCAATGAAGCCGCTTAGGACAATGAAAAGGGATAAGTTGATTGAATGCATCTTTAGTCCTTTGATGCGGGGACAGGTGAACTCTTTTATATTGTATGGGCGTCGCCAAATAGGTGTGTCAATGGACACACCAGAAATAGAAGTCCTCTTTAAATTATTGTTTGACACAAATCCGCCGCCGGGCAAAAAACAATATATAATCTAATCACTGAGAAACCAATATACAGCCGCTTTCTTGTTTTGATTCCCTTGAAGATATCATCGGAACACAAATGGTTCCTAGCTCAATAACAACAATGGGGATCACAATGTATAATTCTCTATATTGTAGAACTTCACGCTTTTATGAAAAAGAAAAACCATATCGGTTTAATTTGATGCCACCTTCATCAGTGTCGGCATCTTTGATTTGTCCTGCACCAGAGACACATCTGATGTTCTTCGTCTTTTGTGAAGATGAAAGTATTGTAAAACAATTCTTCCAGAAACTTGGCATTAAAAAAGAACCAAAACTAAAGGTCATAGATTTGTGGAGAGTCATATAGTGTTTTTAATTCACTATCAATGACCACCTTGATGTTCAACAAAAATGAGTATTTTGTTTCCACTTGACTTCAAACAATCTCCGTGATACGATGAGTTATAACAGTGAGGGTGAGGCGGAACATGATTCCATTGAGAAGGATGAAGTTTAAAAAGATCAATCAAATACTCAAAAACCTGAAAGTTTCTTTGAACATGCCAAGCAAAGGGTTGGTCAATGTAAATACAATAAGAACTTGGGCCGTGGAAAAACAAAGGGGATTTCCCGTTTCGGGGTGGAAAACGAGCATTATGTACCTTGATCATGGCGAAAATAAGCCAGACTGGACTGAAACTTCAATTGGGAAACTTAAGATGATTTGTTATGAACCTTGGTACCGGATAAAACTTGAAGATTTGGATGGTAAGCAAAATGATCCCTCTTAAACATATTGGCGTTAGGATGATCCACAAGAGTGTCAAGAATTATTTTCCAGTGCCATATTCATATCACACCAGATTCACAGCTTTTAAAAAACCACCATGGTTAATGA
>CALMMZ010000263.1 GCA_937868685.1 uncultured bacterium
CTGTGTTACGAGAAAGAGAAATTGTTGAAATTACAAAAAAAGAAAAATATGAAACTGAACAAAGAAAAATTCAAGAATTGAGAGAGCAATTAGGTATTACAAAATCTTCTAAAAAAATAGAAGAAGATAAAGAAGAGGTAAGTTATAATAATGAACAAAAAAATAAAGCAGCTGAAATTTATAATGGAATGACTGAAATTGCAATCGGAATGGATAAAGGGTTAAGGAAAGATTTTGAGCAAAAAGTTCAAAAATATACTAATGAAATAATTTCAGGTAAAGACAAAGAATATGTTCTTCAAGGGTTATCTGATACATGGAAAAAAGCTGTAGAGGAAGAGTTGCAAAAAAAAAGATAAAAAAGAAGGATTAGATGTAAATAAAGAAATAGGTCTTGCTATTGATAATATAAAAAATAATTTAAAACTAAATTTAGAAGGATTAAGTTTTGACGAACTTAAAAGTCAAACAAAACTTCAATATGAACTAATTCATCTAAATCATGGAAGAACAACTATCAATGATGCTTTGTTTTTAGCTGGAAAAGGAAATACTTATGATTTAAATGGAGAATATTACACATGGGAATCGGTTAGCGGTGAAATTGGCAAACATTTTGATGCTCATGGTATTGCAAAACTTGGTCAATTTTCAAACCTTATAAATTTATTAGAAAATGGAATTGATCAGTCAAAAGTATTCTACACTGCGCCGTTTGAAATTCCTAAAGAAGACGGTGGTGGTGTCGGTGCAGGATTAGGAACAAGTGATGGAACTGCTTATAAAGATGGAATCGCTGTTGTAACGAGTGGATTTAAAAAAGAACTCAAAAAAGATGGGATTAAGTATGTATTTCTGAATGATGTATATAAAAACATTCAAAAGCCTCTTGCTGCAGCTTTTCCTCAATATCAGATTCGTTTATTGAGTGAGCAAAAAATAGTCTTAGAGAATGAAGAAAAAGAAAATAAACAAGAAACTGAACCAGTCATGGAGGAACAATCTTTAGAAGAAATTGCTCCACAGATTTCTCAAAATGAATCAATTCTTAGAACTTCTCAGATCGTTGAAACAGTACAAGAGCAGAAAACAGAACAAGCTCTTGAGTCTATGGAAACACCGTATACATCTGAACAGCTTCGTACGGTTCTTGATTTAGAAATTGCAAATGTAAATTTTAGTAGAAATCTTCATTTTATTCTAGAAGGAATGCATAATCGATATCATGCTACTAATGATTCTATTTTTAATCCTCATTATCAAAATGGAATTGATGCATTTATTCCTGAATTAAAGGAAGCAAAAACAGTTATGAATGTAGCTGAAGTCATAGCTCGTTTTGATAAAACGATTAATGATATGGTACGAAATGTTGAATATGGCGCTTTTGCTGGTTTAGATAATCGTGAACAGGAAAGAAACGAACTCGTTGGTCTCGCACAAGATTTTGATGCTTTAAAATTCTATTTAAATAATCATTTTGAATATGTATTATTTGAAATTACGGGAAAAGATAACAATAATTCAGAATTTATTACAATAAAAAATACACTAAAGAGTCTTAATCATAATATTTCATCATTAATAGATATTTTTTATGACAAGTCAGACAAATTGCGATTTTAGTAAAACAAGGTTAATATAATAACATGAAGGTCTCTCCTGTAGAAATTTGGAAAAAAATTTGGCCAGTTCTCAAAAAAAACTATTCACGAGAAGAAACATTTTTGAATCACAAAAACGAATGGGAGCTATTAGTTGCGGTGATACTTTCAGCTCAAATGACAGATGAGGGAGTAAATAAAATTTCTGAAGAACTCTTCAAAAAGTTCCCTCATCCAGAAAGTATGGTAAAATCTTCAGTATTAGAAATTGCAAAATATATTAAAAAGGTAAATTATTATAAAACGAAATCAAAATATTTAAAGAAAACTGCAGAAATTATTGTGAGTGAATTTAATGGAAAGGTTCCTGACAATGTGTCGGACTTAATGAAGCTTTCAGGAGTTGGGAGAAAAACAGCAGTAGCGGTACTTGCTAATGGATTTAATAAATATGTTGGTATTGCTGTTGATACCCATATCATAAGATTTGTTAAAAGATTCGAATTATCAAAAGAAGCCGAAGCTTCAAAAATTGAGCAAGATCTATTACAAATAATTCCTCAAAAAAATTGGAATGCTGCAAGTTACGCAATCAAGGAATACGGTCGTCGTGAAGGTCGGGCGAGAAATTGGAAACCAGAAGAAGATCCTGTATGGTTAAGTTTTAAAAAATTAAATAATAAATATATATAAGATAGTAGAATTATCATAGATACTTTACTTTTTTCAAAAAATCAGTATGATAGAGATTGTTACGCTTGATAATTATGCAGGAAGCTTCACCTGTAGATATAATAAGTAATTTATAAAAATATTATGGCTAAAAAAATAATGAAACAGCTAAAACTCCAAGTCGTTGGAGGAAAAGCAACTCCAGCACCTCCACTTGGACCAGTGCTCGGACAAACAGGAATTAATATTGGAGAATTTGTGAATCAATTCAATGCCGCTACTCGTGAACAAATGGGAGAAATGGTAAATGTTGCGATGACTATTTTTGATGATCGAACATTTGAATTCGTAATCAAAACTCCTCCAGTTTCTGCGATGCTCAAAAAATACGCAGGAGTTGCAAAAGGTTCTGGAACTAATGCTAAGAAAAAAGCTGGGAAAATTACTGAGGCACAATTAACTGAAATTGCAACGATCAAAATGCCTGATTTGAACGCAAATGATATTGAGGCTGCAAAGAAAATTATTGCAGGTTCAGCTCGTTCGATGGGGATTGAAATTAAAGATTAATTTTTAGCACAAAAAATCCTATTACAAGAA
>CALMMZ010000264.1 GCA_937868685.1 uncultured bacterium
GAATGTTTCCGGCTTCATCGGTAATTTGAACTTTGTATTCCATACCAATTTTTTTATTTCAAGTGGGTAGTACCACTACCCGGTTCAAAGCCTTTCGATTGTGATATGTCTTTCTCCATCTAATTTGGTATAATCTTCCTGGATCAAAACAACATCTTTACACATGATACGAACTTTGTTGGTGATTGTGCCATCGAATCCATTGTTGTCGGCTTCAGGTGAAAGGCCAGATCCATGATCTACTGCTTGCTTTAGTGCAAGTGCTATATTTTCTGCAACCTCCTGAATTTTATCATGCGGAATAGAATCTGCGAATTCCACATCAATAAAGAAAGGCACTTTACGGATATTTCTTTTGTTTCTCATAATACAATTACGAATTAAGGGAGAGGTTTGTTACAAAAAGACAAACCCCACTCTTTCGAGTAGGGTCTATCTTTCATCTTTGAACGGATTAAGCCGCTTTCGGCTGCTTACCCGGCAAAGGTTTGCGGTTCTTCGCAAGCCACCCCGGAAGCCCGTAATACTTGTCACGGGTCGAATCCGATTGAGAGAATTGCACCAGCTTCTTGCTCGACTTCTGTGCGAACAGGAGTACCGACACTTTCCGTGCGAAGGCTACCGGGTCTTCCACCTTACCGGCTTTCTTGGCAAGTTCAGCCACGATGTCCCGTTGATGGGTGAATCGTCCCTTGCGTTTGATTGCTTCCTGAATCGTTGCGCTCAGGTTGAAGTCGTATCGGTTGGTCGAGCCTTTCGGACGACCTGCGGAACGCTTCTTTGCAGTTACCGGTTTCTTCGCAGTTGCGGTTGCGGTTGCGGTTGCGGTTGCACTTTTCTTTGCAGTTGCCATGTTTGTTTGTTTGTTTTTAGGGTTTAATTGTTTTGTTGATTAAGTTACGTTTCTATATTTCTTATTGTTACAGCTTTTTTTGTTGTTTTTATGCTTAAACGGAGGATAAATAAAAAAGTTACATGATATTTAAAAAATATTTTCAATTTTCTTAAATCCAACCATTTTAACAATATAAGATTGATTTTCGTTTAAATTTCGAATAATATCGCCGATTGAAGTAGAACGACAAATCTCTTTAAGGGGGATTTTTACTCCTTTATTCTTAGTCCAGGAATGAGAAATGTTTTGAGTCATAGCATATACGTCATCCAAACTGTCTGCTTCCACAACAGCCACTTTTTCGTACTGATTGCTTTTGACATTTTCTTCTCCTGAGAAATTGCCTCTAACTGAATGATAAACTTCGAATTCCATATTTAAAATATGTTTTTCTTTTTATTAATTACGTTATTGTAAATAACAATGTTACACGCAAATATAAAATGAATTATTTTATTTTACAAAAAGAATGAACTTTGGCGTATATCTATTTAATTAATCATAAATTCATAAAGCCTTCAGTTTTTTGTTTAATTTATTAAAAATCAATTATTTGAGTTGTTTAACAAAACAAAAAACCCCTCAGAATTATCCGAGGGGTCTTTTGCGGTAAGGATGAGGGTTATGCTTTTGTTGCTTTTTTATATTCTTCTTCAGAGATTTCGGTTACATTATCCACGTATTCCATATAGTCAGGATCAAGATCACCAACATCAACTGCATGGCCTACAATGTCTTGTTTTGCAGGGTTAGGAAGGAGAATCCCTTCCTTTATCTCAATGAACAAAGAGAAAGTTGTTACCCCATCATTAACGTGAATGTCGTAGTACTTCATCGTTCTGATATTTTTTTGCTGAATTGCAACTACTTCTTTTTTCAAATCTTCCTCAATGAAGTTTAGTGTTTCTTCATCAACTACCATGTGTGAGTTTTCGCACGAATCATCTCCTGCTTTGATGTCATCCCAATCGTAAATTACAACTTCAACATCAGGAATGTTTGTAACGATTTTTTGGATCGTTCCGCCACTGAGGTCAATGATAATTTTCTTTTTTTCCATGATTAAGTTACGAAACCAAAATAGTATTTGTTACTTGGTTTTTTCAATCAGCCTCATTATTTTATATTGATCTTTTGTTACCTCGATAACGGTATCATACATGGCTCATTTGTTTTTGTAAAATCCTGTGAAAGTATATTTCTTTACAAAATTATTGTAAATCCAGTTTTTTCTGTTTTCTCTACTTTGATTAAAGACCGGTAAATCCTTATCCTTTACAGGGATTTTGTTGAACACTTTCTCAAGAAAAGAGAAGGCCTTTTCAATGAAATGAATTTTCCTTTCAATGGTAGGGAGCGGAGCAAGTTTTACCACACGAACAATCGGGGTAGTACTTACTTCGCTAATGTGTTGAGATAACTTTCTACAACCATCAAAAACAGAAACCGGGATTTCTCCCAGGCTATTCTCCAACTCTATTTCTGCCATAAGTTTTGTTTCCATCTCGTAATCACGAATAACATTCCCTCTCAAATCACATTTGTTTTGAGGGAGATGGTCGTAACCTTTTTTTGCAAGAATAGCTTTATGAGCGAGGTTGTTATTTAGATTTTTATTCATACTTGCAGAGTATGTTCAAATATAATAATAAATTAAAAACAATTCAAACCAGTTCCACCTTTTAGCATAAGAGGTATTTTTTTGTTGGATTGGACAAAGTTCAAATCTCGGATTTTTTCATCGCTTGTTTCGTTTATGATAGATGCGATTTTATTCACAACATCTGTTTTTTTACCATAAGCAAAAAACAAGAATTCAAATCCATTACCGTTCCATTTGTAAGGGAAAACAAACTGGTTCCCCGAACCGCCAACCCACTTAACTTTTCCGTATGTATGGATGTTTTCTGAAACTTCTTTTTTTGTGATTTTGTTTTTCATAAGCAAATTACGAATTTTCATCAAGATTTATTACAAGTTCTCTGGCATATTTAATGGCTTCGTCAAAATCAATTTCTGTATTCTCATCCAATAGGTTTTTGTTTTCATTAATTATTTCAAAGCAAAACCAATTATTGTTCAGCCAACCATCATGTCGGTTTAGGTTTTTTAATTTTTTATCAGTATAACCACGACTCCTTGCTTCCTTTCTTGCTGTGTCATTGCTATATGCTGTTTTTTCATTTGGTTTAAAATATACACAAACATGACCTTGAGCAATAACATTTATTGTTGTTTTACCATCAGTAACGGTTGCCACATGACCATCAAACCAAAAAGAATCCTTACGTTTTGGTTCAGGTGTTTTATAAATCTCTATGTGAGGAACTCCCATTTTCGCTTTAATTGAAAGTGTTTCTAAAATGTTATTTTTCAATTCAAGTAAAGAATCTGAGAATTTATTTATTTCAGAAATTGCTTCCTGATACCTTTCTCGCTGAACACTTAAAAACAAAAGGTCGAGTTGGCTTTGCATTTTTTTATTAATCAAAGAAAACATTTCGGCTCTTTTTTGTTTTACTTTGCCTTGACTCATAGCTTTCGTTTAATTGAGATGATAATTTGGATTTAACTTAGCCATTTTTTGTTGAGTGACTTCCATTAAGACTTCACTTACATTAATACGCACCTCCAAACTTTCAAATTCAGCTTTTAATTCAGAATTAATATTTCCTGTAAGATCAAAGTTGCGCTCAATCTCCTGAAAAATCTCATCGAGTTTCTTAATATAATTAAGTCTATTATTACCAAGACGAAAATACTTTTTCCAAAGCATTTTCTCTTCTTGGGTCATTTTATTTTCTCGTGTCATAATCCAATTACGAATTAAGGGAGATGTTTATTACAAATTTTGCGTGATTTTTTTGAAATATTCTTTTCTCAACAAGTCGATAGATGCTTCAACTCCCCAACGAAGACAATGATTCATAGAACAATGAGATACATGAATATTAAAAATTTCATCTTGAATATCGGGTGGCAGGCTTTTAAATAAATCGTCAGCACGGTTCATTAGCCGATTAATTTTAATCAAAGCTGATCTGATTTTTTTTCGTTTCGCAGCTCTCTCTATTTGTTCTTTTGTCTTTGCCATAATGTAGTTACGAATTAAGGGAGATGTTTGTTACGCTTTAATCCTTGTTTTTTCTCGTACTTCTACCACTTGCCAACCTGAATTTCTTCCTTTTGCAATTAGGCTTTTAAGAAAACTTTCTGCACCTTTCTTATTAATCCACTTTTTCACCGAAAAACTATCTGAACTATACCCGTATTTATATCCATATCTTGTATTCTTTACAAAAAATCCATTATTGTTAGACAATACAAAATATGAATCAACATCAACAAAAATAGTTTCTTTTCTTGGTTTGTTATATTTTCGTTCTCTTTTAAGCCAATCTAAGAATCTGTCAACTGAATAGTCAATAGAAAACTCAATGAAACAACCGCCAACATTTTTATAGTAAGCATCATACTCCAAAGTTTTTTCAATTAATTGTTCGGACGTTTTAATATAAATGTCCGGTTTAATCTCCAATCCAGCTTCTTTGTATTCTTTTTCCCAAAGAGAAGAAACGTGTAAAACAACATTAACTCCATGTTTTAGCAATTCTTCAATCGTATAAGCATTTTTCATTCCATTTTCAAAATATGAACGAAAAGCTGAGAATGTTATATATGAACGTCCTGAAAAACGGATACTTGAATGGTATCCATAATTCTTATCATCGTAAGCCCAACTTTGGTCTTTGTATTTTTCTACATTTTTTGCAGCATTCTCCATCCTTTCCAACCTGTCTTTATCAATAATTGATAAAATTTCCTGTTCAGTAGCAAGATTTTTGCCTCCTGTTGCCCACTTAAAAGAATTCCATGAACGTTCAAGAATTTCTCTTCCTGTTTTTTCTGAAATTTGAGTACAATTACTTGACCCGCAAAGAATCATAGGAACATAATACTTAATTCCTTCTTTGTCAGTAGCCTTAATAAAGAGGCGATTGTAAATAATTGTGTGGCTCATTGTTTATCTGTTTCGATAAGTTACGAAATAAACTTAATTTATGTTACACAATCAAGACCAGCCCTGGACCTGCAGGACCCAGAACGCTTTTTTTGCTTATTTAGATATACACAAAAGTTCACTCTGTTTGGAAAATATCTTTTTCCAAATACATTGAACTTTGTTGTATACCAATCTAAAGTAAAAATCCACCCAGCGTAACCAGGCGTAACTTCCAGGACGAACTGTGGGAAATAAAAAAACCCCCGAACTTTCATTCGAGGGTCTTTGACGAGGTTGCAACTTAGACTATTCAACGTACATTTCGTGCAGGTGCATTTAACTACGTACAGGACGTGAAGTCGTACAGCATTGAATATCTACTCATCATTTTCTTCATCAGAAGGAGGCTTCTGGTTTTTTCTGGAATAGGTTTTTTTGCTCTTGTGGGTTTGTTCTTTGGTACGCTGAAAATAATTATCCTTCAACATATCTTGACGTAACCGTGCTTTTCTACCTTTCTCCAATATTTCCTTTGTGGTTTTCTTTTTCTTCTTTGCCATGATTAAGTTACGAAAAATTAATTAGCAATGTTACGAAGTATTGTAGGAATAACTTTTACAAAGTCTGAAATTTTCTTTTGACCATCAGAGTCTTCTGCAATTTTTCTGACAGGTTTATCCATTGTACCTTCAATAATAGAATAGCTATAATACGTTCCAAAATCATGCCTGTAAAACACCGTATAATCTTTGTTATTAACTTGCAGAACATTAAACTTAATGTCCTTGTCTTTTATCTTTTTGAATCCCTTGACAAATGTTTTTACAAAATCATTATCAAAGTCTTTGATGTCAGGCTGAATGAATCCACAAAGTTTATTTAGTGCTTGGAGTTCTACTTCTGAATAGGTTTCAGGTTTCATTTCACTCCAGATATAACCTCTGTGGTCACAAATTAAAGAACGCTTTGAATATATATGGTGGTAATCTTCTGTTTTTTCAACCTCTTCAAAAAGATTTTTACCTTTCTGATTTACAGCTTCATATTCATAAAAATATGACGTAAGAAGTTTGTGAGCAATAATAGACTCAACGTGTTCTTTTGAAGGTTCCGGTAAAAGTTCAGCAGTTAAGAATCCGTTAAAGTCAACAGGAATAACATAAGTAAGACTTCCATAATCAGATGATTTATATACCAAATATTCAAAAGTGTCCTTGTTTACGAAGAATGTATAATGTCCATCCAAAATATCTTGTTCACAAGTTGGGAGAAAATTGTATTCAGTAAAAGTAAAAACTGAATCTGATAAGCGGTGGATATTTGTAGATTGAGATGTGTGGTCAATTTCACGTTGTGCCCAAACATTAAACCCACTTTTTAGTTTGCTTGATAAAAAAGCAACGTCTATTTGTTTTTGTTCTATCTTGTTCATAATCAAGTTACGAAAATACAAAACAGTTTGTTACAAATTATGAATGAATAATGGATACAGAATAATCTCCCAATACCCAACAATCACCTTCATCATCAAAAAACTCATCAACATTTGTTGCATCGCCTGTATAACCATTTTCTTTGGCTAATGAAAAATACAATTCCTCTGCTTCTTTATTTCCTTCATCGTTGTCATTAAAAGAATGGACTGACATATCATCAGTTGCTCTTTTATATTCAACAACGTTGACTGTTTGGATTTTTTGTGTCATGGTATAATTATTTACGATAGAACATAATATATTGAAGGTCTTTTGTATAAGACACCCTAAGTTGACTTCCTAATCCCCAATAAGCACCGCCTTTATCATAAGCACCATCACTCATTGGAACAGCACAATCAAAAATGCGTTTGCTTTTACCATCAATTACTAAAAACTTATGATAACCACCCATATCAACAATGGTAAACTCTTGAGGTATTACATTGGAACGACCCATTGGTGCGCCTCTGCTAACATTAACCTTGTCAATGATTTTATCTATTGTTCTCATGATTGAGTTACGTAAAACACCATTTGTTTGTTACAAAAAAGAAAGGGAGAATTTTCTTCCTCCCTTTACTTTGTAGTTCTTTGCTTACACCCGAACGCCAAAGTGAAATTCATACTCGGCAACTTCTGAGGCAGAAGCATGCACACTTGTCGATTTGTACATCGGCTTTTTGAATTTATTGGTTTATGGATTAGTTACGAAATAGGTTTTGGGTTTGTTACACCTTTTCAAAAATGTTCTTTAAAGGTATATATCCAATTGCATTTCTTATTGTTGAACTGTCATATATTCTACCATCAGACGTTGTAATACCCCAGTCCTTAAATGAACCTTTGGGTGCAACTACTGGGTCGCAAAATTTCCAGACTCCTTCTTTTAATTTTGAGTGTTCTACAATTTGTTTAGATGGCATTAAAATAATTCCCAAAGATGGGTGCTTAAATCCATACAAAGCGTTACAGATTACTGTATCTTCTTCATACTTTTTAACATTCAATGTTAAAACATCTCCTTCCTTGAAAATATCCTCAAGATTTTTGAATGTTCTCTTTGCTCTTATTTGCATAGTTAATTTATTTATTAATTTTATACCCAACCTAAAAGAGGATACGTACTTCCTCTGCCTACGGGTTTACCTCAAAGGGTTTCCTCCTGCCGTTCGCACGTCAGCGGTTGGGTTTAGTTAATATCCCACAAATCATTATAGGTTTGTAGAACACATTTTTTACAATCATCGGTTAATTCAGAAAATTTGATTTTCTTTCCTAAATGTTTGTAACTCGGATAATCAATTTGAGTAGAAGATTCACCGTGTTGTCCAACACCCAAAGGATGAAACGGATTACCTGACATACCAACATACAAATGTTGTCGTCCTGTCTTATGAGTGTAGCGTCCCGTAAATACAACAGTGTATCTGTCTTGTGTTTTACCGCCATTATCATAACACCTGACATAACGAGGTTCTCCATTGGGGAGAAGGCGGTTTGTGCGTTCTGTTTGTTTTTTGTTCATGATTAAGTTACGAAACAGGGAGAATGTTTGTTACAAAATTAAAAAGTTTTATTTTCTTCCTCATCGCACCATTGTTCTTGTTCCGGAGTAGCGTCCACAGTATCAAACTCAAAATACCATTTATAGAAAATTTGATTCACCTCCTCATCAAATTCTTTTACACATTTATCAAATTCTTCTTTTGTTTGAGGATTGTAACTCTTGCTATGAGAAGCTGAAGAGTTCTTGTCAAATGCGTGGATTGTGAATGGCATAGTTAAGTTATATTAAAATGCACCAAGTGAACCTGGCATATAATTGGTTTTACGAGGCTTAGTATTTTCTTCAACGCCTGCTGCCTGCAACAGTTCAACATCGCCTTCTTCGATATGCTCTGCCAAAGATTGCAATTCAATTAATTCTCCATAGCTGATACGTTCAGCCCTGAGTTCTTTTCTCAGATATTCTAAACGTTGTTTTATTTTTTTTGTTGCCATGATTAAGTTACGAAATTGGTTTATGTTTTGTTACAAAGGTTTCAAATCAGAACGAAATACCAAAATGTTAGATTGTAATTTTGGGGAATGTACTAAAACTTTCTTCTGATATTTTATCGGTGGTTCTACAACCGAAACAACATCTACAACACGTTCGTTTTCATATTGAGAAACACGGTATGAATCTATTTTGTATTTATCTCCTGTTTTCA
>CALMMZ010000265.1 GCA_937868685.1 uncultured bacterium
AAACCAAATCTATTTCAATAGAACCAGTTTCTGTAGAACCCATATTGAAATATGTCTGGTTTTCGTTTGGTTTTCTTTCAATATCTTCAAGATTATTAAGACTTTCGTTTTTAATTTCCATTTTATCTTATTTTTTAATATTCGCTGTTGTTATGAGCATTCTGCTTACTAATTGACTTTCTTAGTTCAGAAGCTATTTTTCGTATTTCTCCAAGACTTTTTCTGGCTCTTTTAGCTGCTTGCTTGTTTTTTGTTGGACTTATAAACTTATATATATCCTGCTCCATTTTATTTACTTTTTTCTTCAATTCTTGAAATTGAGAATCAATTTCAAATTCGTCAAAGAAAACCGGATTATTTTTACTTTTTATCATTTTTTATTTTTGTTAAAAAATTATTAATTCCTTCTAAAATTTTTTTTGTCTTAACATCAAAATTTTTATTTTTTTTCACCAACAAGTTTTCACTTAGATTATCTGCAGTTTCCTGATCAGAAGACTCTGGCTCATTAGAAGTTGTTTCTACATCTCCTGTTTCACCTCCAGTATCATCTGTGTCTAAACTGTCCAATCCCGAATTGTCAGTGTCTCCTAAACCAAAAGAACTTCCACCTCCAAATCCTCCAAAACCACCACCCCCTGCAGAATCAACAGAATCATTTTCTCCGCCAGTGTCAATTTGTGTATTAGGATCAAAATCTGGTTTCCTGAATTTTTTATCCAACTCAGTAAAAATTCCAGTATCCATATATTCTTCATGAGCCCTTTCAATTTCGTAGAACATTTTTCTTTCAATTTTCTTCTGTCTCAAAATTTGTTTAATCTCGGACTTGGAAAATCCAAGGATATTTTCCATACCCCAAGTATATGATACTGGAGCGGTAGCATCGCTAGAAAACATTTCTTTAAATATATCAAGCCTTGCCCTCATAGTTTCTAACTTAAGCAATTCTTGTTGAGTACTTGGGTTTGTTAATGTTAATGTAAAATTGTTTATATCATCATCAAAACCAAGAACTTTTAGATGAATATTTGCAATGCTTCTTAATTCAAGAACAACTGCTTCCTGGAAACGATTAATAGTTCTTGCAAATCTTAAATCTGCTTGAGATAAAGTAGAACCTCCCGGCAAAGATTGAGCGTAGTTTAGGTAAGTTTTTGGAACTTTAATTCCAGTAAATAATTTATTTTGAAGATATTCAATATCTGCAATATCTCCCAAATTACTTGCTCCTGGCAAAGTTTCTACTTTTGTTCCGGTTTTATCTCCCCTTACAGGGATAAAATAATCTTCTTCAAATGTTATTAAATTAAATTTCATATTAATTCTTCCCTGAGAATCAACAACCTGGCTCTTTTTTAATTCAGCCTTCATTTTTTCAATATACTGCCTTACATCAAGAGTATCCGTATTACCAACATCAATAAAAAACATCCTACGCTCAGGGGCACGAACTAAACGATATACCAATAATGCATCCTCTGCCAACTGAAGTTGTTTCCACAACTTTCTTACAGGATCTAAAACAGATCTTCCATATGGCATTTTTTCGCCATCAGAAACTAAACTAAAATGTGCAATTTGAAAATCTTCAAAATACATATTAGTTGAATCCCACTTAAACCTAACCGAAGAAGTATTTCCATCATATCCAACTTCTTTATGAATTTCTCCGGTTGGCAACTGTACTATATTATATACGCCTAACTCCTGATCTATCTCTAGTTTTAAAAAATTATCTCCATATTTTAATAGAGTTCTAATCCAAAACCATAAATTATAATTAACATTTAAAGTCTGATGAAACAAATCATTTAAAATTCTTTTTATTCTAGAGTTTTCGCTATAAATTGTTAATATTTCTCCTTTATCGTTTCTCGAAACACATTCATCAGACATTATATCAAGAGCAACAGATATTTCAGGAGACTGATCCATAGCCCTATAATCATTATATGCACCAATTCTGTCGGAATCGTAGTACATAGAACGAGAATATAAATCTTGAGCCACCTTTAGTGACTGAAAGTCAGCAAACATTTGCTGTTTTTGCTGTATATTATTGTCTGAGTAAGGATCATTACCTAAAACTTCTCTATTTTGAGATAATTGATTAGGAATATCTTTTTGATTACCCCTAAAAAGCTGAGAAAGACTATAAAATATAGTTTTCGGTTTTTCTTGTTCAACCATAATTGTAAATTATTTATAAATTAAATGTTTTTTTAATAAATAGTAAACAGTTGGTTTATTTTAATAACCAACCCAAATCATCATCATCATTTGAAACTTTATTATTATTTCCAATCTTCAAAAAAGCTGAGTTCATTGGGTGTCTTTCACTTGAACTCTGATGACTGAATGAATCCAGCATAGCTTTATAAAAATCTTTTTTTACAAAAACATTGGCAAACTCCGTATCTCTTATATACAAAGCTATAGCCAAAGAGATAATCAAGTCATCGTGATAACCAGGTGCGTGTTCCGCTTTTTGTCCGTTATAAATAAAAGTCTTAAATTCTTCAACTAGCCTCTTTGAATTGATAGAAATTTTTCGTTCACGCATATATGTAATTAAAGAAGCTATAATTAATGGTCTGGTTGTTATTGTCGTTTGGAATCCGGGTATTTCTCCATTTTCATCAACACTTAAATTAAAATGATGATTTATCATCTTTTTTACAGATTTGCTATGATAAATTCTATCTGCATTGTATTTTAACTGGTTTTTTAAAACTAAACAAGTTGCTAAACCAAAGCTGTTTGCCTCAATTACAACATAGGCATTATTATATTCCTTAGCAACTTTATAAATCATGTGAGCAAATAAATCTGGAGGAATTTTACCTTGATATTCTGCAACCTGAACTAACTCATTTGCATCAATTATTTGTATTGTAGAAAAATCACTTCCATCTCCTCTGCCAACATCTGCAGACAAAATGAAATTGCTTTCAGGATTTGGTTTTTGCCAAACCCAGAACGAAGTCTTAATATCATTAACAAAACCACTTTCTTCATTTGTATAATCATAATAACAAACAGGACCAGGTTTGGATATTACATCCTTTTCTATTTCATTAAGAATTCCAGAATCAATAACGAGTGCTCTCGAACCCTCAAATGACAAATCTAATTCCTGGGCTATTTTAATTCTATCATAATTAAATCTTTCACATTCTTTTTCATACCAAGGACTCCACCAATAACTTCTTCCATACTCATCCTTTCTTATTTCTTTACCAACAGAATAAATTGGGTGCTCTGTCCAATGAATTGTTGTTCCCACAAAAGAATTTTCATTTTGTTGAGAAGCCACCCAAGTTCTGTGATATAAATTACCCGTTCCATACGGAGTTGAAATCATAATACATTTACCCTTCGTTGCTGTTAAGGCAAGACCAGCCCCCATCCATATATCGTCTGCGTTTTCTATAAATGCAACCTCGTCTAAAATTAACATAGTCAAAGCCTCACCACGACCTGCCTGCTTACTACTAGCAACAGCTTTTACCCAATTACCATTCTTTAAACTAAGAAATTTTTCATTATTTTTATCAGAATCCTTATCTGGATTATAAAAGAATTTTGGCAAATAATCCATAAACTGTTTTACGGTACTTAAAAATCTAACAGCAGCAGCACCATCGTTGGCAACAATCAAAATTCTTTGATCTATCTTAAATAATAAAGTCCAAACAACAAAACCTGCCGTTATAACAGAAAGTCCAAGTTGTCGAGATTTTAAAACAATATTGTTTTGATTTTTATTAAACTTTACAACCATATCTTCCTGATATGGAAAACAGGTTAATCTGTCTATTTGCTTTTTTTTTACATCATAAACATAACCATATGTGTTCAAAAAATATACAGGATCTTTTGCACATCTGACATATTCATCTAATTCTTGCTTTGTCATAGAATATCAAATTCTAATAAATATT
>CALMMZ010000266.1 GCA_937868685.1 uncultured bacterium
CTTTAAAACCATTCTCTTTCACGAAGTGTTTAACCCCGGAAGGATGTTTAACCCCAGAAGGATGTTTAACCCCAGAAGGATGTTTAACCCCGGAAGGATGTTTAACCCCGGAAGGATGTTTAACATTTCTGTACCGTTCTTTGTATCCCATAAGGTGTTTTATAGTAAAAAGCAAGATATTCACCTTCAACATTTTTACACAATAATTCTACCCAGCTTGAACGCAAAATAGGTTTAAATACATCTTCTTCGGGAAAATCAAAGCAATTAGTTCTTTTAATCAACCGACAAGAATAGGCTTTAAACTTTTCTTTTTCTTTTTGACTTTCAGGACTTGTATCTTCTTCGCTTTCTCGAGCGGCAAAAATACAATGCTGTCCTGCTTGCCTTATTAAAGGAGGTTTGGGTGGAAAGGTATTCATCTTCAAATAATCTTCAAGTACTCAGTTAAAAGCTCCCTACCGTTTAGGTAAAAGGGTTTACTTTTAAAGACAAAAAATTATTATTTTCAATTTTTGAAAGAATGGAGATTGCTCAATTTCTTCCTGAATATCCCTTTCCAAATGACGATCTCTTTGAGGAGAAAGTTCGAGCCAAGAAAGAATTTCAGCGTTTAGAGTCAAGAGAAACTTTGAATACTAAGTTTCGTCCCCAACCCCATCAAATTTACGCTCAAAGATTTCTCTCGGGACATACTCCTTATGAAGCAAGTATTTTATTTCAAAAGATGGGAACGGGTAAAACCGGATTAAGTATTTTAACCGTCGAAAACAATTTACACATTTTTCGCGGAGGTGTTATTATTGTACCAAGTAATAAGTTTATTCGGAATTTCATTGCTGAGATCTTAAAGGTGACTGGACAAAAGTATTATCCCGCCCGCTGGCAAGAGATGACACCAGAAGAAAGGGAACGTGGTATTCGAAAGCAGATCAAAAAAACATATTTTTTTCTAACCTATGAAGCATTTGCCAATCGACTTGGAAGAGAAGAAGGTAAAATTGGAGATCCCCAATTAAAAAGCGAATTTTCTAACATGGTAATTATTGCAGATGAGGCGCAAAATCTTCGTGAGCAAAAGAATAAGGTAAATTCTTCCAAAATCTACGAAGCTTTTTTTACTCTTTTCCACACAGTGGAAAATTGCAAAATTTTACTGTTAACTGGAACGCCCATGAAAGATCAATGGTATGAATTAGCGGCATTGGCCAATTTAATTCTTCCTCTCGATAAACAACTTCCAGTTGGAGAAGCTTTTGAAAAGATTTTTTTTAATGACGGAAAAACGATTGCTAATGAACAAAACTTAAAAGAACGTTTACGAGGGTACATTTCTGTTTTACAATCACAACCTTCCTCCGTTAAAAAGAGGTTTGTTGGAAGTCCATTTTTAGAGTTATCTGTTTTCGCAGTTGATCTTTGTGTCATGAGCGACTTTCAAGCTGCCATTTATCAAAAAGCTTACGCGGATGACATTCGTTCAGATGGAAAAAGTAAAGGTATCTATACTGAATCACAACAAGCCATTAATTTCGTTTTTCCTGATGGTACCTATGGTAGGCAAGGTTTTGAAAGAAATATGGTAAAACCTAAAAAAGATCTTCAATTAAAAGCGCGGAGCTACGCTGTTCCAGTTTTTACCAAAGAACTTCGAGCTCAACTTACGGGAAAGGATCGGCAAGATACTTTGAATAAGATTTGGCAATGCTCAGCCAAATATGCTTCGGCCATTCGTGACTGTTTATTGCAGTATCAGAATAAAGATGGATGTACTTATATTTATAATTCATTGGTCGATGGTAGTGGTGCTTTGGTGTTTGCACAATGTCTTGAACTTTTTGGCTATACCCGTTCTATCTATGGAAAAGAAAATGAAAAAGGACTTCGTTATGTTTTACTGACCAATTCAACATTAGATGACGCTGGTACAATTGTTACAAATGTACAAGAAACTTTTGCCGATCCTTGTAACGCACAAGGTGAATACATTCATGTTATTATTGGTAGTCGTACTTCTGGAGAAGGTTTATCTTTTGGAAATATTCAAAATGTGGGTATTTTAACGCCTTTTTGGAATTACTCTATTATTGATCAAGCTATTTATCGAGGTTTTCGCCGCAATTCTCATGTCGCCTTGGAAAAGATTTACCAACAAAAAGGAAAAGAACTCGTAGTGGATATTCATCATTATATGGGTCTTCCACCAAAATATAATCAAGAGGTGTCTCTTGATTATCAAATGTATCGTGATAGCCAGACTAAAGATTTAAAAATTAAGAGAGGAGAGAGATTGATGAAGGAGATCGCTTATGATTGCATGGATAAATATCATTTAAATTCACAAGGACAACCTTTCACTCGTGAATGTGATTATACTGTTTGTGAATATAAATGTGAACATCAAGGTAAAGCTCTCCCCGAGGATGATTTAACTTACAATCTTCATTATTCAGAGTATGATAGCGCCTTGGCCCAATTTAAATTAATTGAACTCTTTCGAACTAATTTTCGTTTTTCATTTAATGAAATTCGACGGGCATTAAAAGATGTATCAGAATTTATCCTTTATAAAACACTTCAAAGAATGATTAATAATCATATTCAAATCTATAACAAATATGGAGTGATTTCGTACTTGAAAGAGCAAAACAATATTTACTTTTTAGTCAGTTCACCAGAAACAAACTCAAGGATTTCATTAGGATTTTATGCTGAATATCCTACTGCCGTGAGAGAAATGAGTCTATCTGAATTTAATAGTGAGTTAATTTCACAGCAATCCGATGTTCATCTGAATAACATTGTTGAAGCAGCGAAAAAAGGTGATTATCCTACAATTGAAAATTTGATGGACCGTCTTTCGGATGAAGTGAAAGTATCCTTGTTGACCGAATTAATTGAAAAGGAGATTGTGAATCCAGGAAAGTCAATCATTCGAGCGCAAATTTTAAATCGTTACAAAGGTTACATTCACGTGGTCGGAGATACAATTGCACTTGATGTTGATGAAGATGAACCAATTTGTCGTATACAAGGTAGATGGCAAAATTGTGAAGCTGGTTATGTACAATATCTTCTCGAACAAGAAAAGAAACAACAAACAGCCATTTTAGAACAGAATCCAGTCGGTTTCTATGCTCTCATTAATAACGAATTATTCCGTAAAGATGCTCAAGGTTGGAAGACAGGTTTCTGGATTGTTGATCTTCGAAGAAAAGCTGCTGAATTTAATCCCGCTGATAAGAGGACGGAAATTAAAGGTGAAAAATGTGGTACTGGAACATTAAAAATTGGTAAATTAGCCGCTATTGCATATCGTACAAGATGGCAACCTCCAATTACCACTGTTATGTCACGAGAACAAATTTTGAACGAACTTTCTTTCGATCGAGGTATGTCTGATGTCATTTCACAAGAAGAGTTATTACAAATGAGTCATAATGACTTGAAACGATTGTTTACTTTCTTTAAGATGAAAGCAGTTGATTTATGTAATGGATTGGCTAATTGGTTTGAACAAAATGGATTGGTCCGTTATACGAATAAAACTTCAATGAAATAAAAAATTTCATTCTCCAAAGAGAATGAAATTGATAAAGGCGTTTAACCAGCAAGGCGTTTAACCAGCAAGGCGTTTAACGAATCTTTGGATGTTGCATATAAACGGAAAGGTGATCTCTAAGTTGTTCTTTTTTCAAATCATCTGCCAACAACCAAAAATCCATTAAAATATCATATGCTGGTACTTCAACTTGAAAATGAAGTATTTGTTGTAAAAGATTGAGCCAAGGAAGAAGAATCTTTTTGTCCTCTTCTGTCCACTGACATTGCTCATCGTGTTGCATTCTTTCTTCGAGTTTATCCACGAAAGGTTTTATCTTCGAATTTGTCCGCGAAAGGTTTTATCTTTGAATAAAGGATCTCTATTGAATTGACCTTTAGTTCTGGATCAAACTCATTTATTCGCTGGGGTTCCTGGACAAGAATTTTTTGAAATGCAGTAACATTCTCTTGTCGGAGAAGAGCTGGAAGAGTAGTCATTAAGTTATTAATTATTTCTCCGCAGAGAAAGAATCAATTTTCCTCAGTAACCTTTTTGATTTGGCGACGATTTTCTTGAATTTGAATTGAAACTGAGAGACGTTGAGCTTTGTTCAACAAATCTGACAATTCAATTGTCAAGTCCCCGGTTGACTGAAGGACAGCTCTTGCAGCATTTTCCAAACTTTCATTCTCTTCTTCTTGTGCAACTTTCACCAAATCTTCGGCAAGATTATCCCATCCCGATAAGTTAGCACCAACTTCAATGAGATTGGCTGCCAACTCCATTGCATCGTTGGCATATTCTTCCCAATTTTCATAACTATAGTTCTTCGAACCATCAATGAGAAATTCTGCGACCATTTCAATAGATGAAGCTTTGCTTACTGGATGTTCTTCATTAACTTCTGCGAATAATTCTTTATAAGATTGTTCTTTGACAGACGAAAGATGTTTTAAATAAGACAACCGTGCTAACGCACGGTTGTATTTTTTTTCGTACACCAAAGTGACTACTCTCTCTTTATTCTCAGTCATGGGTTTTTATTTCCTTTTGACAACAAAGATAGAATCAATTTTTTAGTTTCCCCTCGCGAGGGAAAAGTCTAATCTTGATTGTTTTCCACAGTCTGAATCTGACTCGTTTTTATTGTTGGAAAGATTGTTCAACATTATTTGGGAATTTTCTTTTTTCCAACTCGAGTTTTATACGCCGAAGAACTTTTTCCTCGTTCGCTTCGTCCTGAAGAAATTCATCAACAAGTTGGGTATAACTTTCTAAAATTTGGGGGTTGGCAGTCGCCCAATTCTTAAAGAGTTGTTGATGTTCATCATTCAGATCACAAGTATAATTATGAGGTTTAGAAGCTCCTTGATCAACAAAATTGGAAACCAAAGGGAGATAAAAGTCTGCTGAAAATCATGTGATATCTTCAAGTGGAGAAGTTTCCTCCTCGTACATATCAAACCAATATTCTGTAAGATTTAAACATTGTTCGATGAGAAATTGTTTGCGCAGCACCCAATTCGGTGTTTCCGAGAAGTGAAATTCTACCACTTTAACAAGATAATCAAGAAAAGAATTCATTTGGGAGATACAGTTTGAAATTTCTTCGCGAAGAAATTTCACTTTTCTGAGAAATTAATCAACTTCAATTTTGTTGAAATGTAATAAATAATAAACTTCATTCTCAACTTGATATAACCAAATAGCAGAACAAGTGGCAGTCAAATGGGTATTCTCTTTGAGAGAAATTAAAGCGACCTCTTCTGGGATATCATTATTGAAGCGAGTAACTTGATAAATTTGTTCAATTGGATACACCCAATCAATCCAGTTGTCTTCAGGTATAGGTTGTTTAAGGAATTTTAAAATTTGTTCTACATTGTAAGAATTCCGAATTTGAAAATGGAACAACTCATTTCCCACTTTAATAAATTTAAGCCAAATTTCTAAAGGTCGATCAGACTCAAGTAAGATGACTTTTTTAACGTATCCACGACGCAAAGCAAAAAGAATCCGGTCTGGTTTATCATGTAATCCCTCAACTTTTTCTGCGATTGTTTGTTTAATATCGATTGTTTCGTGTTCTATTAAAAATTGCTTAACCACATTATTTATTGTCTGTTTAAATTTGCGCCACGACAATCTGTTGGTATTTTCTTCTCGCGGTTGTTCTACCTTTTCTTCTCGCGGTTGTTCTACCTTTTTTTCCTCTTGAAATTCTTTTATTTCTTGATATTTGCGACAAGAAGATTGACCCATATTTATGTCTTAAAATTATTTACAAGAAGAAATCAATTTTCTCCTCATGAGGAAAGAATTTACTTCTGAGCAATGGGTACCCACCATATCGTCCGACCATGACTTCCTTGGTCAGCTTGCACCTTTTCACCCTTCGGAGTAAGATCTTGTTGATAGACTTGTAAATAATGCTTAAAATTTTTGTCACTTGCAAAGGGAGAAGAAAAATCTTTTAATTGACAGCCTGAAACTTGATAAGAGAGTGTAGCAATGTTTTTGGCCGCGACAAAAACATTTTGCCAATCTTGAGAAGAAAGAGTATTTCCTTTCCGAAACCGA
>CALMMZ010000267.1 GCA_937868685.1 uncultured bacterium
TAGAAAATATAAATGACCTATCTATATAAGTAGTAATCAACTCATTAATACTTTCTTGACATTGTTGTAATATCTCGTAACCAAGATAAGGTTGTTCATTAAGAAGAATGACCATTCTTCTTAAAAAATTTCTCAATTCAATACCGTGTGGTACTCGTGAAAAATTCTTAAAACTTTGAATTTTTTTCCTTTCCATACCATTATATTTTAATTAAAAGCCATAATACCATATAATAAAAAAAAATGCAAGTATCTTACATTTTTTTACCCTTATTAAATAACCATTATTTTTTTGAACACTTCAAATGTTGCACGGATATCAGCGAGTGCTGTATGAGCTTTTTCATTCTTAACTCCTAATCGTTCACAAAGCTCTCGTAACGTGAAACTCGTCAATGTGTCATCTTTGCGGAATCGCATATATGCGAGTGAAATTGTATCAAGCTTTGCATAATAGAAAGGATCCTTAATTCCTTTCTGTCCGAATGCATACGAAAGAAATGAATAGTCAAAACTAATATTTTGTCCAACTAAAACGCATCCATCACATTTTTGTGAGAGTGTTTTTAATGCTTCTTCAAGTGAATGTGCAAACATCCAATTCGTTTCGTTATAACCATTAATTCTGAGAGCTTCTGTTTCTGCAGTTTCGATATGTTCTGGTTTTACCTTAAACTCAAACTCTTCAACAGTAACCCATTCACCACGATCATTCTGCTTTGCAATAAGACAGCCAATTTCAATAATTTCATGCTTAAATGGATTAATTCCTGTTGTTTCAATATCAACAAATGCAAGTTTTTTTCCTTTCATATATAGATCACTCTATCATGGAATATTTTTTTTGTCATGATAATTATTTAAGATAATTCTGTTTGTTTCTGAGGTGCTCTGTATATGTTTGTGCGTAGTGAATATTCCCCTGACGATCGTGTAGGTAATACCAATATTCTGAAAATTCTGGATTGAAAGCTGAAGTAATCATTGCAATTCCTGGATTTCCAATTGGCCCTATTGGCAGACCTGTTCGTGTATAAGTATTGTACGGATTATCAGTTTGTAATTCGGCCATGGTTAATTCTTTACTCTCTTTTCCGATTGTATATTTAAAAGTTGCATCAACCTGCATTGGCATACCTCGCTCAATTCGTTTCCATAAAATTCCTGAAATTATACGAGCTTCATCTGCATTATTTGCTTCACGCTCAAGAATTGACGCCATAGTTATCATTTCGCGGAGACTTCGAGTTGATCCACCAAATCGACTGATCGTTACTGTGGATGAATCAAGTACTACGTTTAAAGGAAAAAAATCTTGTAGTGTTTGCATTTTTGTTTTCCATCTCTTATTAATAATAGTAAGTATTGTATCAACTGATTGTGTTCGGAAAAACAAATAAGTGTCAGGAAATAGAAACCCTTCTAGGGTATACGTCTTCTCAAGAAATTCATCTCGACGAAATTCTGGAATTGCTTGAGATAAACTATCTGCTATTTCATGTCGAGTAACTCCTTCAGGAAACATGACTTTGATTTGACTATTTCCATAGTTACCTTGAACAAGGCGACGAGCAATTGTAATTGTGGATAATTTTTCTGAAAAAAGGTAATCTCCTGCAATAATTTTCTGATGACGAAATAGTGTTGACATAATTATGTGGAATAATTTTCCTGAACGAATAATATTCTGGTGCTCAAGTATTGATGATAAATCTCTCGTTGTCATCCCTGTATATACAGTAATAAGACTTTCAGATGGAGGATTTTTTGGAGATTGTAATATAATAGTAACCCATACCCCTATACCTATAACAATTCCAAAAACGATCACTAGTCCATATCGAAACCACCCCATAAATGTCTGGGGGAGTTTCTTTGTGTATATTTGTAATGTTTCTGATAATAACTGAATTAATGACATTAATTTTTGTTTCATAAAATTAAATAGGAAGATTTGATGGTGGTTCTGCTTTTTGTGCTTGTACTCGCTCAAATGAGCTCGTTGCAGCAACTCGCCCAGGAAAATGGAATATTGTTGCAAGTTCTTCAGTATTTAAAGTAAATATTTTTTTCTTACTTAAAAGTCCATCATAAAAAAACGATCGATTGATATATTGTTTGAATATTCCTTGTAAATTTTTATTTTTACGGAGATTATTGTAATCATCCCAAGGATATTTAAATCCTGCTCCATCTGATTTGAACGAATTAAGGTGTGGAGAGCCGAATTGTTTAAATGCTGTTTTTATTGCTCCCATACGTTTTTTATCACTTGCCTTTTTTGCAAGATAAAGTACACGAATTCCAGTATCAAATCCTGATTTTTGAATACTTCGCTCAATAGCGTCTACCTTGAGTTGATCTGCTGGTGTAAGATTTTTATATCCACCTACTTTTTTCATTTTTTCACCTTCACCTATTGTGCTACTACTATAATCAGTAATCATTGTATCAATCATATCGCGCCCTTGTTTCACCCATTCAAGGTCTTCACCTTTTTTATTTTTCCAACGCTTAGTAGCTTGCCTTATTACAATCTGAATCCAAATCTGTTCATCTTTTTTTAAAGAACCTAAAATTTCAATAAGTGGTGTAATTGGATCAATTTTTTGTTCTTCATCAAGTGAAAGTGATTTTGAATCGAGCCCATAGTCAACATATGTTTTAATTGGTAACGGGTCGGCATCTTTTAGATAAAATTCTGCCGTATCGAGCACCCAACCATTCCCAGGTTTCCAGTCTGGAACATATCGCGTATAATCATCAACCGATGTAATTTCTGCTCCTGGATACTGTGAATAAACGAGCGACTCCAGTACTCCTCGATGCTTTTTCTGAGTTCGAACAAAGAAATATACATTCCCTTCAATTGAAACAATTTCAAGTGAAGAGAAAGCAGCGACATGTTCTCCTTTCCACCATTTTTTAAAATAATCATCGTCTGGAGTTCCTTGCTCCAATCCAGAAAAAATAATTTCCATTGCTTGAGGTGTCTTGTGAACATCTTTTGGGATTTTAACTTCGAGCATTATCCATTCCATTGCGAGCAATGCTTCTTTTTCAAGAACTTCGAGCCAAATTTTTCTACCAACAATAAAACACACCACAGGAATCCAGAAAACAGCAGTTTTTACTGCCAGAGGAATAATTAATTCTGTAAATATACGAATGAGTAATTCGAACATAACTATACGTGAAGTATATCATACTTTCTCCTAACAAAACAACAAAAAATACCTTAAAAGGTACTTTTTATTAATTAAACATTGAACCCAGCTTTCAAATCATTAATAGCATCATCAATGTCGTTTGAGTCAGAATGTACAGGTCGTCCAACTGGTTCATTAA
>CALMMZ010000268.1 GCA_937868685.1 uncultured bacterium
GAAAAATTTAAATACTGTAGAATTTATAAATAGAGCTAATAAAAAGCATAAAAATAAGTATGACTATTCATTGGTAGACTATAAAGGTATTTTCACAGATGTTAAAATAATATGCTCAAAACATGGAATTTTTACACAAGTTCCAGATAGGCATTTACGTAGTAACGGCTGTTCAAAATGTGGAGTGGAAATTTGTTCTCAAAAAAGAACATATACAACTTCTGAATTTATAGAAAAAGCGATAAAAGTACATGGCAATAAATATGAGTATTCATGTTCAGAATATATAAACTCAAAACTACCAATTAAAATAAACTGTAAAATTCATGGTGAATTTTTACAAATACCACAAAACCATTGGGCGGGTAAAGGTTGCATTAAATGTTGTGAATCTAAAGGTGAAAGTGAAATTTCTAAAATTCTTTCAGATAAAAGCATTATATTTGAAACTCAAAAGAAATTTGACTCTTGTAAAGACAAATCATATCTTCCTTTTGATTTTTATTTGCCTGAATTTAATGTATGCATTGAATTTGATGGAGAACAACATTATAAACCAGTAGATTGGTTTGGAGGGGAACAGGCTTTTAAAGAACGAATTAAAAGGGATAAAATAAAAACAAAATTCTGTAAAACACATAATATCAAATTAATAAGAATAAAATCAGGACAAAATATAGAACAAAAATTAAAAAATATACAAGATGCAACCAGAAATACTTGAACCAATTGTTAAACCAGCGCCAGTTACAACACCAGAACCATCGCCAGTGAAGCAACCAGATAGGGATGACCCATTTAATGTTCCAGCTCCAAAAATAAACCCAACACCCAAGGGATGACTTTTCGTTTTTTCCTGAAGTGCACCGTATAATAAAAAAAGAAAACAGCGGGGCACTGAGAAAAGAAAAAGGACATTTCGTTTTTTCTGAAGCCACACCGTATAAAGTAAAAAAGAAAACAATTATGAAAAAAGTAGTAGTAACATCAGAAAACAACGCAGCAGACAGAGAGGCAGTTGCAATCATCCGTACAGGCAACGAGCTTGCTAAAGAAAAAGCGTTCACAAAATTATATAACAGATTCTTCGACCACTTGGTGTTCCACATCATGAAGTTCGTTAACATGAACAAAGAAGTATCCGAAGACTTGGCACAAGAGACAATGAGCAAGGCATTCGTTAACATCGGTCAGTATGATGACACCTATGCGTTCTCTACATGGTTATTCAATATCGCAAAGAATTTGATAATCGACAAGAAACGTCAAGGCAAGGTTGAAGTGTTGAGCTTCGAAGACCTTAAGGCAGGCAACGATGGTGAGGAAGATACTGCGGAAAGATTGTTCGAGTTGGCTGATACATCTGTTGGTGCAAACGCTGAGGAAATCATCGCTCGTGAGAATCGTAAGACAGAATTGCACCTTGCAATCGTATCCATCAAAAACGAAAAACACAAGGCAGTATTAATCGCTTGTGAGTTGGAAGAAAAATCTTACAAGGAAGTTTCAGATGAATTAAACTTGCCTGTTGGAACTGTTAAGGCATTGTTGTTCCGTGCTAAGGAAGAAATTAAAAACTTCTTGGCAGAACGCAAGTTCGATGCAAGAGTGTATCAAGGGTTATCTTCTAAGGATGTTAAACGTAAGAGAACACTATCCGAATATCAAAAGATTGAGAAGACAATCATCAAGTCTTACAAAACAGAATCTGTAGCAGCAGTGAAAGCTTTACGTGCAGAGTCTGAGATGGTAATGGCATAATTTATTCACACTTATAGGCAACCTCCTGAGAAATCAGGGGGTTTCTTTTTTTTGTGAATATTTAAAAGTAATATCACATAAGAAAATGGACATCAAGAAAGCCCGTCTCTCCCTCAATGAAATGCTTGACCTCTGCTCAAGGTTGGAAGACGACTCCCTCAATGAAACTTGTTCGGGAATCTACAACGATGTTAGAGCAGCCAAGAATGTTGACCAAGTAATACAATCAGCAAGAGAACTTATGGT
>CALMMZ010000269.1 GCA_937868685.1 uncultured bacterium
GTATTCAGACGAGGACTTCACAAAGCTGAAGTCAAAAGTATCAAGGCTGTACACCTACCTGAACTTAGAAGAAGATCCACCACCCCCACCCAGCACACTACCGGCTCCAACACCTTTAGGTAGTATATTTTCATCGTCAACAGGCGATCGTTTCGCATACAACCCACAGATATATATTAATGGAACATTCCATCAATATATGATAAAAGACGGCAAACCGACATTTGCTGTATCAGGAGATGGTTTATCAAATTGGTCATATCTTTCAACCAATGCACCAATGGGAAGTATATGCTACAACAACAATATGTGGCTTGGTAATGCACACAGGTGGATTCCGGGAACTGGACTTGCAGAGACAATGAGTTATGCTTCTAACAACGGAGTTGATTGGGCGGCAGTAGCAGTGGACAGAAACCAAACTTGCGGAGAAGATAGAAACTTGCTTTGGGATGAAGATTCAAGATTATGGAGATGTTACATCCGTAGGCAACCTAAACCACGTACCATTGGGTATATGGAGTCCACCAACGGCAGAATATGGTCAACTGCAAAGACAATAATGATGCCAGATCCAATAGAGCAATCATATAACCAGCAGTATTATCACAACTCAGTAATTAAGACACCAAGAGGATATTTCGGATTATTAAACATTTATCACACAGGCAATGCCGGACAGGATGTGGAACAAAACCCACCCTATACGGCAGATGAACATACGATTGATGTTTATTTAGTTCACTCAGAAAGAGGTGATTTTGCGACTTGGAGAAAACTGAACAACGGAGTGCCATTTTTAACCAGAAAAGCTTCCGAACAACAGCTATTTGCTTGGTGGTCAGTAATAGGCAGCAAGGCAAGAATAGTAGATGCCGTATCAGACAGAAAACACACGACTTATGAGAACAGCAATGCCAACGGCAGGTATTACCACAGCAGAGCATGGGAAATATTGCTAACAGACTTATATCTGTATTTATGAACCAAAAGATTGAAATAGAAACCATTCAATCCTTAAACGAACTCAAAGACTATTGGCTGAATCTTGCCAGTAGTCCGGAGTTCGATGCCTTATCGCTCACCGAAAAACTTGAAATAACCAAAATCAAAGATAAGAAAAAACAAGAGTTAACAAACCAAGCAATACAAATTGATCTTGACCGACAACAGAAACAAGCAGACTGGGAAAAAACAAAGACCGGAAGTGTCATTATGAAAAACCAAGAGTTATTTCTGGAGTACATAGAAATAGTTAAAGAAATGGATTTAAGACAAGAAATCAAAGAGATCAGAACAAAGAACGCATACAAAGCCGAACATAAAGAGGAAATAGTAATCTCAAAGCTAGAGTGGTTAATGAAAAATATTCCGTCAATGGTGGGAAAATTCGATTTAACACCGGAGCCGGAAAAAGAACCAATCAGTAAATCCAAACTTTCTTGGGAACAACTAAAAGAAAGACATTTATATATTAAAAAATATTTTCGATTCAAAGGAGTCGAACTTGAATAACTATGCAGATAAAATACAATCCAGAAGAAGTAGAAAAATTCAGACAAAAAAACTTTGGCAGAATAAGTCATTTTAAGGACTTAATTGACAGATATGTAGAGTTTGCACCAACAATCCAAGACCGCAGGATCAAATTTGGCTTTCCAAGTATTGACAACTATCTTCGAATTACACCAACAGATAACATAATGATAGTATCAAAGACTTCTGGTAAAAAAACTCAAATAGCAAGAAATATAGTTCTTAACAATGAGGAATTATTGAAGAAGCAATTGATAATAGTATTCAGTCTTGAGTTACTGGAAGAGGATGAAATTGAAAGATACTTAAGTCCCATTATGAATGTGTCTTCACAGGAGATAGAAAAAAGATTTGCAGAAAGAGATAAAGAATTTATCAAGAAAGCCTATGAGATGTCAGGAAAGTATGATAATGTGGTAACGGTTACGGACACCGTAGATATTGCAGATATTATACCATTTGTGATGTATATAGAACACCTTACTGAGAAGAGAGCAGGACTAATAGTGGTAGACTATATGCAGCTTATCGAAGATGTCGAACATAAAGACGAATTCCGAATAATATCATCGGTTGCTAAAAAGTTCAAGAAAATCAACTTAGCGCTGAAAAGGAATATTATTCAGATTTCACAGGTTGGCAGGGAATCAGCCAAAAACAAAGACGGACTGGATGTGTTCTCAGCTAAAGGCAGTGGCAATCTTGAGAATTCAGCACAAATAGTTTTATCATTAGAGATGCCGGATCCGTTAGAAATCCGGAAAGACAAAAACACAGGCAGGGACATTTACCCATTTGGAGACTTACAAACAGAAATCGTAGAAGCAATTAACAGTAATGAGTTTCTTGAATTCCACACACTTACAATCCGAAAAAAGAAAAAATACTTTCTTGGAGTTCCAAAGCCGACTTGCATTATTCAATACGATGCACGAAATTTGCGTATGACCGAATATACATCAAGAAGGAATTTACACCCTTTGATAACGAACAATAATGAACCATTTTAATGAATGGCAATAAGCACAGTAACAGAAGCGGCACTTAAAGCGCTTGATAAAATAGACAAGAAAGAAGATAGTATTAATCCCACCGGAAAGGCAGATCCTAAGATTTCCGGTGGGTATCATTCAGCAGTAATTAACGGCAAGACCGTTTACTTCAAGACCAAGCCCTTCACAGTATTAGACCACTCAAACGAACTTGCTAAAATCTATGGAATTGAGTTATCAGACAACCAAAAAAATACATTAGTAGAGATTAGAGGCAACAGCCCAATACTCTGGGACACATCAGCTAGTGAGATCATTCTTATGGTAGGACAAGGTGGAGGCAAAAATACAATCATGGAATTTGACGGCTCATACCAAGCAAGATATTTGTCAAATATCGTAGGAGATCCTTATGAGGTTATGGGAGGATTTTGCAAGAAACCACATGCAAGAAACTTGAATTTTGAAATAACAAATAATTCACTTGTATCAGCAACGCAGGCAGACACCGTATTTTTCGACAGAATAAAAACTGCGTTAAAGTCAACAATGATAGGTTCAGATAATTTCTTTGAGAAATATATGGGAATGGATATGAGGGAAGAAGGACTTGGTGACATTAAAAGCAAAGTCATTGAATTCCCACCATTTGCTCCAGACACCGGCAGATTAAAGTTCTATAGTCTGGACTCCAAGATCAGTTCACCTGAAGGTAAAACAATCTTAACAGGATATATGGATGAACCGTCACGTGCAGAAACTCCGAACTCATTTAAACAGGCAAAGAAATTATATGCAGTAATCCGGGGAAACACAACCGGCAGATTTAAAAACGGAGTAGGGAAGTGTATACCGTTCAGTTATCCGAATATGACAGAGTGGGACTTGACATACTTTTTAATTGAACAAGAGAAGAAAGCAAAGGCAGCATTTGAAAGAAAGAACAAAGGAGAAAAATACAACTCAGGAACAAAGTATTTTATCTTCACGACTTATGAAATGAATCCGAATGTCAGTAAAAATGATCCTGACAAACAGAAAGACTATGCAACCGATTTAGAAGATGCACTTGCACGATATGAATGTATCAAAAGTAAAACCCAATATGCGTTCTTTAAACCGTATGTCGAAAAAATAAGAGAGTGCGCCAACCCGGCACTGCAGAACAGAGTTACGTATGACCAAATAATAAAGCCAAGAGTATTAAAGAATGGAGTAGAAAGAAAATACACTGCATTGCAAATATCAGAAATTAAATCTGATAGGAAGTTTAGGATGTGGGCTGGTGACTTTTCTATCAACAAAGCAAATAGTTCACTCATAAGTGGATATTCGGAAGCAATAGAGGAAGAAATAGGGAACAAACTAAGCCAGAACATACAGGAAGGCAACTATGTAAACCTTGGAGATATGAAAAGAAAAGTGGTAATAGATTTAATGCTGATATGGAGTCCCTCGAAAGAGTTTCCAATGGATTATTTTAACGCACAGGAAATCGTAGAAACAATGCTTGATAACTTCCCAAACTCAGTTCAATTCAATTGCGATGCTTACCAATTATCACAGATGTCAGCCAACTTTGAAATGAGAGGCATAGAAGCCAACCCGATACAGTTTAAAGCAGACAAACAGTTACAATATTATACAGACTATAAAACAGCACTATCAAACGGACTTGTAGAGACTTTGTACCACCCACTAATGATAGAGGAAGCTGAAAGAGTTCAGAGAGTTACAACAGATGGCAACAAGATCGTTCCCGGAAACAACTTCACCAAGGATATAATAGATACTTGCGTAATACTATATAACGCACTCACTCACATAGATCCGACAAATCAATCAGCACTAACAGTCGGAATAGATAAATATAAAGATGCAAAACTCATTGATATGATTAACAAAATGATAATTTTTGAAAACCAAGCTATCA
>CALMMZ010000270.1 GCA_937868685.1 uncultured bacterium
ATTATCGCAAAATGTTATAGAAAAAACCAGAGAGCAAATCGCATACGAAACTCTTAAGCACTATCAATCAACCCCAAAAGAAAAAGTACTTACTGAAGAATTTGCGTTAAGTAAAAAAGAAAACGAAGCAATTACATTACGTCTTTCACCTGAGCGCCATGATGCGACAATGGAAGAGCTTTTTAGTATTTTACTTGAAAAGGGTGTAAGAAATGCATTATCAGTTGTTGAAAAATTGGGTAATCCGCATATTGACGATGACTTCCATCGATTTTTAGTGCAATATTTACTTTCTGTAAAAACTATGCCAGATTTAAAACCTCAAACACCTCTTGCGCGCGCACTTGGTATGCGATTGTTTGAGATAACTCTTCCAAGTAAAAGTATAGATGACGGTAGAAGTTTTAAAGACCTTATTTCTGCAATGGAGCAATTTTATGCTGGCATGCAATCTGTAGCAGAATCAACTCAAAATAAAGAAAAGATACATTATACTCTCGAAATTGCTCTTTCAAATACAAGCAGTCAGGTAGTGTTTTATGCTGGAATCCCTAGTGATAAAAGTAGTCTATTTGAAAAACAGCTCACAAGTCTTTATCCTGAAGTTAAAATCAGAGAAGTTGTTGATGATTATAATATTTTTACTGATGAGGGTAAGTCAGCAGGCGCTTACGCAACGCTTGCAGAAAAATCACTTTTTCCAATTCGAATGTATGATGCGTTCGATCATGATCCTATAAATGCGATATTAAATTCATTCTCTAAACTAAAAGACTCGGGAGAGGGTGCTGCGATTCAGTTTATAATAGTGCCGTCGGGGGATGGCCATATAAAGCGTTTTTCGAACATACTACAAGATCTTCGAAAGGGCAAAAGTTTAAAAGAAGCAGAAGGTGTGTCGCTTGCCGAGGATCTTACAAAAGGGTTTAGTGAGATGTTTTTTGGAAACAAAAAGGAGCATGAGAATGAACAAAAAAAGTCGATTGACGAGGAAGTTCCTGCTCGAATTGCAGAGAAGATAAAAGCTACTATAGTATCTGTTGGTATTCGAGTAATAGCTTCTGCGGAAACAAAGGAAAGGGCAGATCAGATTCTTGATGAAATAAAATCAACGTTCAATCAATTTGAAAATCCTGGAAGTAATCGTATTGAATTTGTAAAACTTACTGAACGAGGATTACCAAACTTTTTACATAACTTTTCATATCGATTGGTTGGGGATGAAGAATTGCTTGCACTAAATCTAAAAGAGCTTACTACGGTCTTTCATCTTCCGTTTGGTATTAGTAGTGCTCCACAATTAAAAGAAGCACGTGCTGGTGCAGCTCCAGCACCCCTTGAGCTTTCTCGACAAGGAGTATTGCTTGGTATCAATACGTTTCGTGGTGTGCGTACTGATGTGCGCTTTGCGAAAGAAGATCGAGTGCGCCATTTTTATGTTATTGGTCAAACAGGAACTGGTAAGACGACAATACTTAAAAATATGATTGTTCAAGACATTAGAAATGGTGATGGTGTGTGCTTTATTGATCCACACGGAACAGATATTCAAGATATCCTTGCGCAAATACCACCAGAGCGAATAGATGATGTTATTTATTTTGACCCAGCCTACACACCACGACCAATGGGATTAAATATGCTTGAATATGACACTCGCTTTCCAGAACAGAAAACTATGGTTGTTGATGAAATGCTTTCAATTTTCAATAAGTTGTTTGATATGAAAACAGCGGGTGGACCAATGTTCGAGCAGTATTTTAGAAATGCTACTGCGCTTGTTATCGACGATCCTGAAACAGGCTCAACATTACTTGAAATTTCACGTGTACTTGCCGATAAAACTTTCAGAGATATGAAGCTTTCTCGATGCAAAAATCCTATTGTGGTTCAATTTTGGAAGGAGGTTGCAGAAAAAGCAGGTGGGGAAGCATCGCTCGCAAACATTGTGCCTTATATTACAAGCAAATTTGATATTTTTCTCTCAAATGAAATTATGCGTCCAATTATTGGACAGCAGAAATCAGTTTTGAACTTTAGAGAAATTATGGATCAAAAGAAAATTCTTTTGGTTAATTTATCGAAAGGCAGGCTAGGTGAAATTAACGCAAATTTACTTGGTTTAATTATTGTAGGAAAAATACTTATGGCTGCACTTTCACGCGTTGATATGTTTGGACAAACAATGAATGATTTTTATTTGTATATTGATGAATTTCAAAATGTAACGACGAATTCAATTACGCAAATTCTTTCTGAAGCTCGAAAGTATAGACTTTCGTTGAATATAGCACACCAATATATTTCACAGATTGATGAGTCAATAAAAAATGCAGTTTTTGGTAACGTGGGCTCGATGGCGGTTTTCCGAGTTGATGCTGATGATGCAAAGTATCTTGAAAGTCGCTTTGCTCCTACTATTACTGCTGACGATATAATTAAACTAGAGAACCGAAATGCGTATTTACGATTATTAGTGAATGGACAACCTGTTAAACCATTCAATATTGAAACATTACCACCTGAAAAAGGTAATCCTGAAATCGTGGCAAAGCTCAAGGAGCTCTCATATATGCGCTACGGCAAACAACGAGAAGAAATTGACGCAGAGATAATGTCAAAGTATATACGCGAGTAGCACTTTTGATTTTCGAAAGTTTTTGCTATAGTTCGTGTGTTTATTATATAATTAACTAAAACTATGCAAGCAAAAGAAAGAACATTGGTGCTTATTAAGCCAGATGCGGTTGCACGAGGTCTTATCGGAGAAATTATTTCACGATTTGAACGAGTCGGATTAAAAATTGTCGGAATGAAAATGATCGCTCCAAATGATGAACATTATTATCATCATTACGAAACGATTGGCAAAGTGGCAACACGTCGAGGAAAAGAGGTGTTTGATGTTAACCTCGCCTTCATGAAAGAGGGGCCAGTAGTAGCACTTGTACTTGAAGGGATTGAGGCTGTCTCGCTTGTGAGGAAAATGGTAGGTTCAACTGAGCCAAAAGCAGCACTTCCAGGAACAATACGTGGAGATTACTCACATATTAGTTATGGACACGCTGATAATGAGAAAATCGGTATTCCAAATGTTGTACATGCTTCAGGAGATAGTGAAGATGCTCGACAAGAGGTTCCACATTGGTTTAGTGAGTCAGAATTAGTTGAATATGAATCTCGACATGAGCACTTTACTCAGCCGAAAAAACGTAAACAATAAAAAGTGCACTTTGTCATTAAGAAAAAAAGTCTTTAAAAACATATAGTCTTTTTTCTATATATCATAAATCAT
>CALMMZ010000271.1 GCA_937868685.1 uncultured bacterium
TGCTGTTCGGCTCTCAACTATCGGCTTCGGCTCGGCTTTCTTGGAATTGATATTCGGTAAGTATATTTTCAGTAATTCTTTGTAAGTGTTTTCTGCTTGTTCTTGGTTTATTGAAAAATAGAATCTTAATAATCCATATTCTCGTTCATATTCAAGTCCGATTTTCTGAAAGACTTCACTCATATCCGATTTTGCTCCGGCAAGTTCTATTCTGCTTACTCCATATTTTCTAACTTTTCTTAACTCCATAGAAGAGTTGCCGGGAAACTTTACGGTTTCTCCATACAGTAATACTCTTGTCAAGACTTCATTAAAATCCATAGTTGAAATACTTTTTGTCTCAAAGTTTAAAACTATGTCTTTTATTTTTCTTGGTGGGATTTGTATGCCTACGATTCTGTGTCCGTCATCTGTGGTTGTTCTGACAATTCTCATTTTTTCTTCATCTGTTGCATCTGACTTTTTCAGTTTGTACCATAACGGTAAAATAACTCCTCCTATTATGTGTACTTCCTGCACTGTTACCGGTGGTGTGTTATTGAATGCTTTTTCCCAGTGTGGCTCGGCTTCGTTCTCTGTTACTTCATAGTAGTTATTATTGATTTCATCAAGAGTTACTGAGTCCTTTGCTCTCGGTGTCTGTCTTACGAATCTTCGGGTTAATCTTCCTGTCATTACATCTGTTTTCCCTTCAATCTCATAAATAAAACAAATATTCTTACTTCTTGTATTTATGAAATATCCCTGCAATCTGTTATTAGTTACAATCTTTGCAATTGCCTGAACTTTGGAAAATGGTGTGGGTGTGGTCTTTATATCTTGTTCAAGTTTATAATATTCTGTCTTTGCTCCGGTCAAATGGTCTTCAGCCAATGTTTCAGTTTTGACAAGTCGAATTGATTCGGCTCTTAAGTCTGTCACTCCTTCATCAAATGTTCCTTCGGCTTTCGCTTTCAATACAAGCTCTTGGAATATATCGCAAAACTTATCGAATATTTTATTTTGTCTGTTTAAGTCAATTGTTAATATTCTGTTAAGAAATTTTGGAATATTGGTATAGTCTTCTTTCTTAATTCCGTCTGGCTCTTGAATTATTCTCATATCACTCAAAGTATCATAAGCATTAATACCTTCTATGTCAATTCTTCCGGATTCAATTCCCTTGTATAGTTTCATAAGTGCTGCTGTTCCTTCTTTGGTCTCAAAATTGTATTGTGAAAGACTTCCATCTGTTGCGTCTGCTTGTCCTTTTGTTAATGCTCCCAGACTTGCAAGTCTTTTAGCTATGGTACTTGCGAATCTTTTTTCGCCTCCTATGTTAGTAATTGTCATTATATATTCCGGTGGGTGTGCTTGGTTTGTCCTGTGAGTCCTTCCAAATGTCTGCATTTGCTTGTCTGCACTCCAGCCAACTTGAAGTGTCATTTGTACTCTTTTTTGTGTGTTCAATGCTCCGTTGTCGCTGTGTAAAGATATTCCGCAAGCTCCTGCGTCTGAAATAATGGCAATATGTTTTTTCCCATCTTGGAATTGTTTCATTTCCCAGACGTTTGTTTTATTCATACTCACTCCCTGCGGATTTCTTCTCTTATACTCAACTTTTCCAGTCTGTTCGTTCTTTACAAGTCTTCTTTTCCTTCCGGTTATCTCTGCAACTTTTGAGCTTCCAAAGTAATTAATTATCTGATCCAGTGGGTTATCAGGTAAGCTGAAATCCGATATTCTGTTTAACAAGTCTTCTTTCATCTGCATAGCAACTCTACTATGTATCTCTTTTCCATCTTCCATTGCTGGTACTTTGATAGTGGAATTGCCTTCTTCAACATCCTCGAATTGCTGTGTGGGAAAACATTTTTCTAACAAGTTTACAATGACTTCTCTCGGTGTAAAGTCAACATCCTCCAAGTCTCTCATTTCGGATATTACCTGAGCAACTTTTTCAGAAGTCCTTGATTCAAGAGTATTAATAATAGAAATTACAACACTCTTATCTTTCGCAATACAATCTTCAATTACTTTAATTGCTGTTGGGATTTTCAGTGCTGTTATGAGTTGATTCCAGAATCTTTGGTTGTTACTCCAGAAACTCTGCAATGCTAATTTTTTCTGAGCGCCTCCTCCGTTGGTTATTCTCAATGCGTCTTCAAATGCGTTTAAGATATCCTTCCAAAGTCCTGCAACATTGTTATAGATTTCTGTTTGTTCCGGTGTCAAGGTGTGTAATGCTTCTGTATATTCTACTCCTTCATAGCTTAGATTCCTGCTCATATACATTCCCAGTGCTTTCATATCTCTTGCTACCATTTCCATAGCTCCGATTCCTCCTCCATCAATCTCCTGCAAGAATTGTGAAAATCCTTCCGGAAAACTTGTACCTGCTCCCCATAGTCCTAATCTCTCCATATAGCCAAGATTCTGAACATCTGTAGCTCCGGTGGCACTTGAATAGAATACCTTTGCATTTGGCAATTTCTGTTGTAACTCAACTCCTGCAA
>CALMMZ010000272.1 GCA_937868685.1 uncultured bacterium
GGAAATTAACACAAATATATGAACTATTTTTTTTATTTTATTTTATGTTTATATTGTTCTCTAACTTCTGAATCAATTGACCTCTTCTTACCCTCGTGGCTAATCCTTACAAATATTACTCTTGTTGAGCAAACCTCCTCTTCTGAACCATCGTAAACATCGTATCTCTTAGCAACAAGATTAAGGGTGATAGAAGTGTTTCCTACACTATCTACTTCTCCGTAAAAATGTACGTGATGATTTTCCTTGACTGGTTTTTTAAAGACAATCTCCTCAAACTTAAGGGTAATCATTTTATTGGTCTTGCAAACTTTTGCAGCAAGCATAGCACCAGCCTCATCCATCCAACTCATCATTGTTCCACCGAATAAATTTCCGTGTACACCAATGTCTTTAGCCATACATAAATTTTTTGTCAAGAATTCCATGTTAAGCCGTCTCCAAGGTTTTAGTTTTATAAATTCCAAGAGTCTTCTGAGCAATTTCAACTGAATCTCCATGTCCAGTATGCTTGCCTTCATCATCACTCAACTTAACAGTATCAACCCATTCATCACTGTCAGGAATAGCTTGTGCGGCAACCATTTTGATTACAATGTTAAGAGGTTTTACGCCAACATCATTTGTGAAGTTTGTTCCAATACCAAATGCAACATTAATACCTTGACCATGTTGATTTGCGTGTTCTTGGATTCTCCACGCCTCATCCATATTTAAGTTATTTGAGAATACTGCTGTCTTAGTGGATGGTTTAATTCCGTATTTCACATAGTGATTTACAAATTTATCAAGCCACTCTGTTGGTTCCCCAGAATCATGACGAGGACCGTCGAAAAGTTTTGCGTATTTTCTATCAAAAGATTTCAAGAAAACATCTGTTGTATAGGTATCAGTAAGTGCGGTTCCAAGGTCTCCTTGGTAAACATCAACCCAATGCTCAAGAGCCATTTTGTTGGCCATCTTATAGCCATAACGTGCGGCCATAAACATGAACCATTCATGAGCATGAGTTCCAATTGGAGTGATATCCAATTCCATTGCAATGTGAACATTTGAAGTTCCCATGAAGTAATCCTTACTTCCGTACACACTTAACATATCCTTGCAAACCTCCAATTGGTTGTCGAAAGAATAACGTCTACGAGTACCAAAGTCAGTTACTTTCATATTGTGGTTGTGGAAAAATAATCCCTTAGTACAATTATTTTTTTGACGTTCTGCTCTGTCGTTAATTTTTTGTCCAGTTTCTCTGAAGTAAAGTTCTGAAATCAATGCCATCAAAGGTACTTCCCAAAGAATAGTTCTGTACCAAGGGCCCTCAATTACAATTCGTAATTCGCCATTTGATTCCATTATAACTCCGACCTCTGAAGGGTCGAATTGATATGAAGATAGGAAATCAAGATAGACATCATCAAGATATCTTCCGCATTTTTTCTTAAGCCATTTTTTTTGCTCTCTGGTTAAACGTAATGTCGACATCTTTTCAATTTCCTGTCTAAGCCTTTTGTCAAAGCCACTTGGAAAAGCTGTTTTACCTCGATTTATAAATTCAAATCTTGCAACCACTCTTGGGAAGAGTTTACAAACAGCTTGTTGCATTGTCAGTTTATAGGTATCTTGGTCTAAAATGCTTCTTATTATACCTGAATCGTTATCCATAATTAATGTATATTTTATTAATTTATACGCAAATATAAAAATAAAGTTACATTATAACAATTTTATTCTCCAACCACTTACATGACTACGTTCACCATTTAAAACTTTATAAAAATTTGTAT
>CALMMZ010000273.1 GCA_937868685.1 uncultured bacterium
ACCAACTCTGTTGCCATTGTTGTTGATGAAAAGTCAGAAGATTCAAAGGCAATCAAGTTGTTTGAGTATAAGAATGCTTTTGAGGATTTGAATGGCTTGGGTGATTCGATGTTTGTGATCAATCTTGGGCAACAAAAAGAAACAAATTCCCCGTTGATTTCAAGAATCCTGTCAAGCATAACATTGTCCAAAATAAATGAAATAGCTTGGAACAATACAAGAAGCCTAACTGATATCTTGAATGGTCAACTGGCCAAGAAGGACTTGTTGGGCATTAAAATTGTAAAAAGAAATGGCTCTGGGAAGATCCTGTCAACAATCATTTTTCCCAACTTGACAGATGCTTTTACATATGTTGACACACAAGTTAAATACAACACAGATTATATCTACAGTGTTTCATATGTTGTTTTAACATTTGGAACAAAATATCAGTATACAAACTATGATACAGTTAGCAGGACAGACACTGAATGGAAAATAGACCTTAAGTTAAATTATGCTCCATATATTATGGCAATAGAGGTTCCTGTTTTTACTGTTGATAAGGTTCGTGTAATGGATTCACCTCCTTGTCCACCTGATGTTAATGTCATTACTTACATTGGTGAAGCCAATAAAGTGGCATTCAATTTATCTGGTTTGTCTGGAGACTATGAAGATTCCTACGTTCAGATTTTAGGGTCGGATAAACAAGAGATAGACAGAATGACAAAAAATGGATTTACTAGATTTAAATCCGAGTCAGATTCTAGTGGATATGAAATGTTCATGTTGGAAAAAGAACCAACAAAGTATCAAGACTTTGCCAATGGCAAACACACTAAGATCAAAGAAGATTCAGTGCTTGTTGATATTGAGTCGAATAAAACATATTGGTTCATGTTTAGGGCTTTAGACCTTCATAATCACTTTTCCAACCCATCTGAAATGTTCCAGATCAAGTTGGTCAACAATGCAGGGCAAATATATCCAATTGTTGACAACTATGTATTCCCAGAGCAATCAAAAGGAAAGCCAGTGAAATTCAGAAAAACATTACAAGTTATTCCATCACTGAAACAACAATTTCCAATTGATACAACTGAATCTGTATTGAACAAAAGGTTCCTGCTTAGAATAAGATCGGTGAAAACTGGTAAGGTATTGGAACTTGATTACCGCATAGATACTTCTGAATAAACTAAGGTTCCTCTATTTATGAGGAATATGGAGAAACACAAATGAGTTTTCTTAACAATAATGGTGATACAATTCTTGATGCTGTTTTAACTGATGCTGGACGTGCGCGTCTGGCTCGTGGTGATGGTTCCTTCAGGATTGTAAAGTTTGCACTAGGTGATGATGAAATTGACTATTCTTTATGGAATGGCAATCATGTTTCTGGGAGTGCTTATTACGACATTGATATTCTGTCAACCCCAGTGTTTGAGGCGTTGACTGACAATGCTGCATCAATGAAGAGCAAGTTGGTTTCAATCTCAAGAAACAACATTCTTTATCTACCAGTGATAAAAGCAGCTACGGCATATGGCCCAGGTGCGGCGTATACATCAGATAACAACTATTACATTTTGGTGGATGACAATACTTCCACAGTTTACAAGAACAACAATTCCCCTGTTGGGTCATTGGGTGCGGGCGTGATTGATGGTTCTGTAGCTGGGGCGGCGGCTTCCAGACCAATAGTGTTCCAGCAAGGTTTAGACACATCTGAAATTAGCTATAAGGTTCAAATTCCTTCTGATCTAAATGAGACTCAATATCTGATCGAAATTGATTCAAGGTTTGGCGAGATTGTTAATCCAAAGACAGGAAAGACAGCAAGTGTTACCGCTATTGATGATGATTACATTGCTACATACTTTGTTTCAACAGCAATCACTCCAGATATGGTTAAACAAATTGGAGAGGTTGGAACAGATAGTGCAATTGCTGGTCCAAGAGGCACAGAGTTAAGGTTCTCAATTAAATCAAGTTTGGATCTGAATACCAGTACCTATCTGTTCTCATTGGTTGGAACAACACAAACAATCAATACACAATCTTATCTAACAATTGATGATACCGTAAGGGTCATTGGAGCAACAACTGGTTATTCAGTTGATGTGCCAATTAGGTATCTTAAGAAGTCATAATTTATAAGGAAGAAACAAATGGCACAAACATTTAAGTACCTAAAACCATCAGATGTGGCCCAAGAGGCAACCTACGTTTATGAGTATGTACCAATGACCGGAACGCTGTTTAGCGGAACATATGGTGCATTCATGTCAGAAACAAACGTTCTAACATATTCACATGGAATGTTTGAATCTGTCTATGATTATCCTTATTTGTCATCTTCGGCAAACAAGTTGATGGACATTTCCATGGGCTATGCTGCATCATCAGCATTATCAGCAAGTGCAAATTACCTCAATGCCAAGAAGATCCAAATGTATAACGTTCATGCACAAAGACTTATGGGATTTGATGCAACTGGAAGCATTCAGCTGTTTGATGCCGATGGTAATTTGTCTGGCGGCACAAAGCTAAAAGAATGCATCTTTATGGATATTTCTAGAGCAATGGCCAAAGACGGAATCAAAAAGGGTTCAATCTCTTTGACATATTTGAATGCGGGAACTGCTGCTGCTCCAACCACACAGGCAACAATGACTGATGCTCATGCCCCAACTGATTATTTCACAAATTCACCAGTTGGAGATTGGGCCACATTAAAAAATGGAAGCACTGTTGAGGGCCTTGTATTTTACCAAGCCGGAGTCATCGTTCTAACTGCTTCAATCTTTGCAGGGGCAACTACTGTTGTAACATCTGGTTCAACAAACGTAGCAATAAATCCTGCCCTTACTGGTACTGCTATAACTGGTACTGCCGATGCCCTAAGAAGGCGCATTGTGAACCTCCAATTCAGCAATACAACAGAATTGAATTCTACATCCTACTTTATCAAGTTGGGCCACAATGAATTCAACTATTCTTCAAATCCAACATATTTGACTGGTTCAAAGATCAGGATTAAGAATACAGCAGGTGAACAACCAGTTTCATACATCACAACAGTCGGATTGTATTCAGCAGATAATGAACTTTTGGCCGTGGCCAAGCTATCACAACCAATCAAGAAAACCCCTGGTAATTCACCAACATTAAAGGTCCGCCTGGATCACTAAAGGAAGATAAATGGCTACATTAAATGTCCCTGGAACATATTCAACAGTTCAGGCGGCGCTTAATGCTGCCCTATCTGGTGATACAATTGAAATAGCAGATGGAACAGCCCTTGTCGAAAGCAATATCAACAGGGCTGTTTCCAATATTACCATAAAGGCCCAAACTGTTTCTTATCCACCAACTGTATCAATCAATGGTTCGAGTTCGGCTAACAGTATCTTAAAGTTTTATACTGGTTGGGTTGTTGAAGGAATCAAGTTCCTTAATGCTGGAAATAGCACAACCTATGCTGGAGCAGAAGGAAACGGTTCCTCCAGAGTGGCTACGATTAGAAAATGCACCTTTCAAAATTGTTACAATTCAATTAAGAACGTAGCAACAACTGGTGATATCTCCCAATGCACTATTATCAGTGGGCTAGGAGCAGGTATTTTCAGCACGGCTGGTCAAACACCAACCATTAGAGCTTGTGTTGTTTATGATTGCACTGGAGAAGGTATAACATCGGTTGGTTCCTTGATTGAAAACTGTACAGTTGTTGGATGTGCTGGTACATATGCTATTAATGGTGGAACAACCTCAGCGATCAAAAACTGTATAGCACAGGCCAACACTTCGGCAACCGCAGGTATTCGTGGTTCAACTGCGACAAATTGTAACAGTTATGGTAATACTGCTGCCTACTCTGTGACAACACAAACTTCTTGTCTAACTGTTGATTCATTATTCATGAATGTAGTGAGCAGGGATTTGTCGCTTTCATCTACTTCGTCAATGAGGGCTGGTGGGACAACTGTTACAATAACAGCAGATGCCAAATTAGTTTCCTTTGGAACTCCACCTTCAATTGGGGCATTGGAATATGTTGCAGTTGAATGGAATCCAGACGCCGGTGAATACATTCTATCCAATCATGATATTAATGATGTGAATGTTTTAGTCGGCTTTCGCACAGCATATACTCAGCCACCATTCATTTTACTAACCAGGGGTCCAGGATCGCTTAGGCTTCGTTCCCCTGGAGGGCCATACAAGGTGACTAGATGATCAAACAATTTGGTAGGAATGACAAGTTTGTCAATACAATAAGACTGCATCCATCTTGGGATATTTTTGTTCACAGTGGCTCCACTTTCTTGAATAATAAGGTCCAGGAGGGTTCGGCTTTGTCATCCAGTGCCATTTATGTTAACCCAATAAATGTCAACAGGACTGATTCACAGTTGGTCTATCCATACGTGTTCAAAAGTGCAGAACAGATGGGATTTGCCGGATTCAACAATCAATATGTCTCCAGTTCTTTTGGAACAATGTTGACTGGATCCTATACCATACTAACTGCATCACTAGGGTTTACCTTTCAAACGGCATCAGTCTCAAGGCCAAAGATTCGGGCACTCAAAAATGAATTGAATAGATTTTCAAGAACAACCAAATGGGCTTCTTATGACTATTATGATAATGAAGAATTAATGCTGGTTGAAATCCCAAGATTGTTTCATGGTTCAGGCATAAAGCCGGGGACAGTAGAATTGAATTTCTATATAACAGGAACTCTCATTGGCCAACTGAAAGATGAAGGTTCAAATGGAGTCCTGATGAATACAACAGGATTGCTCTCTGGATCTAAAAGCGGCATAGTTGTATACAAGCATGGTATAATATTATTGTCTGGAACATCCTCCGTGTCAACCAATCAAGACATGTATAATGGTTCCTTCCAGGAACCAAGGTGGACTCATTTTGGTCTTGGAACCATCAATGCAACATCTTCATCATTTGAGATTAAGTTCTCTGGAACAACAAACATTCAAACCGTTACATTGTTTGCTCATGCTAATGAGTTTGAGTTCAATCATTCTAACAATCCAACTAGTGTTTATTCTGGTTCTGGCTTATATTCATTTGATCAAACATCAGGCAGCTATGATCAGCCAAATAGATTGCTAATGGTTAATTCTGTGTCTGGGAGCTTCGTTGAGGAAAGCGAACCATTTAAGAGACAGACAATGATATCAAATGTTTGGTTGTATAATGAAAACAAAGAACCAATTGCCCAGGCAAGTCTTTCAACTCCTATTCTAAAGAAAGAAGATAGAGGCTTGACTTTTAAGTTCAAAGTGGATATCTAATACAAATACAAAGAGGTTAAAATGTATTTGGGTTTAGATATTTCAACATCATGTACGGCATTTTCTGTGCTTGATCAAAACGGCAATTTAATTCTTGTCTCCCATGAGTTCCCAGAAACAACGCCGGGGAACTTTCCTTATGAAGAGGCCCTTAATGTTTCTACTAACATATATGAAAGATGCAAGGAATATAATATTCAGGCTATATTCATTGAAAATCCATTGTCTAAATTTGCATCTGGAAAATCAACTGCTGCTGTTATCTCAACTCTTGTCCGATTTAATAGCCTAATCAGCTATGAACTCTGGAAACTGTTTGGGGTCAAGCCAGAACATATACCCTTTACACAGGCCAGAACAAAGCTTGGAATCAAGCCTAAAAAGAAAGAAAAGGGACAAAAGGTCACAGATAGAGAGAAGAAAGAACCTTATCTAAACTGGGCACTTGACAAGCATCCTTCCTTTGTGGTATCCTTGAACAGAGCTGGTAACATTAACATGTTCCATTATGATGAAGCAGATTCACTGGTTATTGCAACGGCGGGATATCTATGTCAAAACAAAACAACCTAAAGATTCTTAAGTTTGCCCTCGGGGAATATTCTGATAAGGGCAAAGAAGCATTGTTCAAATGTCCAAACTGTAACCATAGAAAACGTAAGCTTTCAATTAGCACTGAAAAGTGGGCTTATAAGTGTTGGACTTGCAATTTCCATGGCAGAAATTTGAAAAGAATGCTTGAGGAAATTGGATATGAACATCTAGCACCTCAATTAATCACTCAGTCGGAAGATGAGTTAACTGAACAAGACAGGGCCATTGATTTGCTCAAGAGGCACCTTGGAATGTATTCTGTTGAACAGACTGTCTTGAAGCTTCCTGAGGAGTTCAAAAACCTAGTTGATTATTATAACAAAGATGCAATGGAATATTTGACCAACAGGGGCATCACCGAGCAGGACATAATTGATTATAGAATTGGCTATTGTGACAATGGGCTTTATTCTGGTCGTGTAATATTTCCATCATTTGATGAATCTGGTGAACTTAATATGTATGTTGGAAGGACATACTCTGGTTCATACATGAGATATATGAATCCAATTGTAAAATATAATCAATTTATATTCAATGAGTTTGACGTTGATTGGTCCAACAGGATTGTTGTTGTTGAGGGCATATTTGACGCCATTGCTTGTGGGCGCAACTCAATACCATTGTGTGGTTCATTGTTGTCAACACGTTCCAAATTGTTTAAGAAGTTGGTGTCTGCAACTGGGGATGTTATTGTTTGTCTTGATATTGATGCAGAGGACAAACAGCAAGAAATAGTTGACAACCTGCTTGAATACAGAGATAATGTGTTTGTCGTTGATTTAAAAGCCGGTGATGATCCGGCTGATGCTGGTAGGAAAAAGATGATGCGTATTCTTGATAAATGCAAGCCTGCCAAATCTTCAATTGATAAAGTGATCACAGTGGCAAGAGGTTTTGCATGAAAATAGCACACATGGCGGATATCCATATTAAAAACTATCAGGATTATGAAAGGTACAAAGACGCATTTGGTGATTTATCTGATTCATTGATGTTAAACAATGTTGATGTTGTTGTTGTGGCTGGGGATATAGGTCATACAAAGAACAATATCTCTCCAGAATTTGTATACTTGGTTCAAGACTTCTTTAGGAACATTTCTGGTTTTGGGACAAGAAAGGTGTTTTATTCACTTGGGAACCATGATTTAAACCTGAGGAACAAAGACAGGTTGGATGCTATTTCCCCGATTGTGAATGCCCTTAAATACGATTGTGTTACATTTATGGATAAATCTGGGGCCTATCCAATTGATGACAACGTTGTTCTATGGAACTATTCGATCAAAGACGCTACAGTGCCCTCGTTTGTGCGCTCTGAGGCCCTTGAGGGCAAGATGGCTATCGGTGTATACCATGGCGTTGTGAATGGCTCTAAAACGGATTTAGGCTGGTCTGTGAGTGACCATGCTGTGGATGTATCGGTGTTCAAGGGGCTTGACTTGGTTTTCCTTGGAGACATTCACAAAAGACAAAGCATTGGACATGCACACTATCCAGGCTCCCTTATTCAACAGAATTTCGGAGAAGATAAGGAAAAGGGATTCTTGTTGTGGGACATTGATGGTCCAAAAGTGACAAAGAAGTTCATCCCTGTCATTGTAGATTGCGGCTATCATGTATTTAATCATGAGAATATTCAAGATTTAAACAATGTCCAGAATGGTTATAGAGCTAAGTTCAAGATAGTGGCAGACGAAAATCTGCCATTATCCAGTGCAAGACTCCTTGCTGAATATGCCAAGAGGACATATCAAGCCTCATTGGTTGTTATTCAAGATAACACAAAGAAGATCCTTAGTGAAAATATCAAGGACATGAAAGAAAGAGGAATCAAGAATGATCATTTGACAGCATTCTTGGAGGAAATGAATCTGGGTCCAGAGACGATCAAATCGGTTCATGAGTTGGACAAGAAGGTTTCGTCGGAAATCAAGTTGGATAATCCGACAGGCAACTGGAAGATTCACAAAATGTCATGGGATAACACCTATCGTTATGGTGAAAACAACTCAATCAACTTTGATAATCTAAGTGGTCTAATTGGAATATTCGGTGGAAACTATACTGGTAAGAGTTCCTGTTTAGACACAATCATGTATTCAATGTTCAATACTTCATTCCGTGGTATTAGAAAGAACTTTGATATTGTGAACAAGAATAAAGACTACTGCTCCAGTGAGGTTGATTTTGCTGTCAATGGAGAAAGGTTTCGGCTTAATAGAAAAACCACAAAGAAAAAGACTGATGCCAAAACAGATATGAACATCCTTAAGTTAGATGGCGACAAGTACGTCAATGTTGATGGTCTTGATAGAAAGGATGGCGACAAATTGATCAAGTCGTTGATAGGAACACCTGAGGACTTCATGTTGACTTCATTTGCCACACAGAAGAATGCGAATTCATTTGTTAATGAAGGAAATACAGAAAGAAGGAAGATCCTCTATAGGTTCCTTGGTTTGGAACAATATGAAAAGAAGCACCTAATTGCCAAGGATATGGCATCTGAGTTGAAGGCCAAGATCAAGCAAAAACCAAGTTCAATTGTTAATATTGAAGAATCAAGGAAAAGAGTTGAAGAACTTAATGATATTGTTTTTCAGAATGCTGAACTTATCAAACGGTATTCTTCAGAAGTCAACACTTTGGTTGAAGAACTAAAGGAACACTTGTCGGCCACAGAAAAACATAGCAAAAACCAATCTATGAAAAAGATGGCAGAAGCATATGTTGCCAACATTGATAAAATTAAGTCAGATATTCAAGCTAAAACCTTCTTGTTACATTCGGCAAAGGAGAAAGAGGAACTTCTTTCAACAACCATTCATAGCCTTAGAGAAAAACAACAACAGTCAATAGACTTGGTTTCAAGAGTTGATAAACTAAGGCTTGAAACAGGAGCCTTGAAGAAACAGATTAAGGGAATTGAAGAAGAAGCCAAGATCCTCCAAGAAGTGCCATGCGGCAACTTGTATCAGTCGTGCAAGTTTCTGGCAAAGGCCAACCAAGCAAATAATCTCCTTCCAGAACTGATTGATTCATTTAACACCAAAGTAACAGAAGGTAAATCTCTCAAGGAACTAATTGAGTCAATTGATAATGATGATGTTACTAATGCTATCAACTCATATCAACAGGCGGCCAAAGAACATAATCAATTAAAGATTGAATTATCACTTCTTAAGGAAAGATTATCAACCCAAGAACTCAATCTGAATAAGGCCAATAAAGATATCACTGAAATGACAGAAAGAGAAAACGAATTACTTCTATGTGACTTTGAAACAAAAAAGGCACAAATGAATGAAATGAAGGTTGAAAGCAAAAGCCTGATGGAAGAGACAGACCGTTCCAGAATTGAAATGGCAAAACTGATTGGCATTCTTGAACAATATGATCTATCACTAAGTGAATATGAAACTAATGTTAAAGAATATGAAGTGTATGAACTTTACATGAAAGCCATGCATGTTTCTGGCGTTCCAAGTCTGATTCTAAAAGACATGATTCCATCAATAAATGAATCTATCAACTCGATTATGGACAATGTATGTGATTTCACTGTTGAATTGATGGATAGAGATG
>CALMMZ010000274.1 GCA_937868685.1 uncultured bacterium
TATGTGATGAGAATCTTAGGTAACCCTATCTGAAAAAGTATATTTCATAGTTTTCTCAATTGGTGAAAATGTTATCACCTCTACATCCTTTGTATTCTCACATTTCATCATATACTTCAGGTCTTTAATAGATTTCGCATGAAGGCATTTGGATAGATAGCTTCCGAAAGTGTAATATATATGGCAATAAGTAGAGTATGTGATATTCTTTTTCATGGGGAACTGTATAACACTTTTGAATTTTGTCAAGAAAAAACCGAGAGGCATATTTCATCCTCCCGGTCAGTTCGTTAATTTATTTTATCGCTTGACCGACATATCAGGAATTCCCATCAAGGTCGTGACTTTATCTGATCCAATATATTGAGTTGGAAGTCGTCCGTCCCATTTAGTATTAAATTCCTTAGATACATTGAGCTTCTGAACTTCAATATATAGAGGATTACTTTGAGCACTTTGCAAGGCATTTACTTCTAATTGCATTGCATCTGCTTTTCCTTTTGCTTCCACCACATATGCCTGGGCCTTACCACTTGCTTCTTCTTGTGCTGCGGTTGCCTTTGCCTTTGCTTCACTAATAAGTTTTTCATTGATAGAACTCTGTGCATCCAATGCCGCCTTAGTGGTGTTCTTCATTTGCTGTGCGACAAAAACCTCATCAATAGCAGACTGAATCTTATCATTCTCATAAGTAAATCCACCAAAGAGTCCAATATTAGTCACCGTAATTCCACGTTCCTTGAAGAATGCAGTTACATCAGTTTGAATTTCTTTGGACATTTCCGCCTTTTGTTCACGAAGAGTATCCAATGGTTGACCTGCTGCAAATGTCTGTGCGACTTCCATCACACGGCCATGAATTTCGGTGTTCATCACATCCGTCAATTCACGACCTGCATACATATAGAGGAACTTACTTGCATCTTCTGCCTTAATATATGCCGATACATTGAAACCCACACTGAATCCGACAGAATCTTTTGATTCAATCCAGATTGAATTATCGTTTGTAATTCGGATTGACCTTCCATTTTTATCAGTGCTTGCTTGCCATTGAACTGTCACTGGTGCCCGATTAACCTTTACCAACATAACTGTCGGAATATATTCACCCTCCCAAGACATTCGTCCTGTCACCCTCCACCGTTGAGGGATTTCAACTCGACCAATTGAAATCTTATTCTTCTCCAGAAATGATTCTGAGTCAAATTTGACTTGCTGTTCCCGATCACCTTCCAGTGGAACCAAGAATGCTGTTTCATTAGGAGCAATGCTCTCAATTTTTGGAATGTTTGGAGGTGTGCAGGAAGTAAGTGCTGCAATTGTAATAATTCCGAGGGTAGTTACTAGTTTATTCATTTTCATTATTTGTTTGGTTGTTTTTGGTTGTCCAGATATTAAGCAGTGCAAATACACCGCCTAAGATCAAGAAATAGTTTACGTATTGTAAATTTGAAATATTACGATAAAGTTGCAAAGATGTTTCTGAATTATCAAATTGGGTTAGCGATTGATATTTTTGAAAGATCTCCACAGATTTATCCACAATTGTATATGGGATTGCAAAAAGCGGGACGGTTAGTAGTGTTTTATATAATTTTGATTTCATGTGTGTATACTGTTGTCTGGATAAGATTAGAGTAAATTCTGTATGATGTCAAGAAGAATCTAATACTTTCGAACTTCAACAATTCTTCCCAATGCATAATTTGAAATATCTACCTCAAATTTAACTTCATCTTCAACCGCTGGTTTTGGTCCTCTTTTTAATTTACCAGTCAAATAACACAATACTTCTTTGTCAATAGCTTCACAATATATGGTGAAGCGCGAATCTGGAAGAATTTTCTGAATTCTTCCATACATTTTAAGGGGTTTTGATTTCATTCGGTTTATTTAGGACGAGTATTACAATAATCAATGTCAGAATGCCCAATATACTCTTGCTTTTTTATTAAAACAGGTTGAACAATGTCCACCATTAGACGGACAATCGCACTCTGGACAATTCTTGTTAATTATATGATCTTCTTGTGGTTCTTTTTTATAACTTCTGGCAGACCACTGTTTACCATCAGACATCCTCAGAATCAATCCGGATGTTCCACAATCTCCACCTAATTCTGATGCCAATTGTCTTATCACTTTTCTAGTGGAATCCGATACAAAGAATCTTTCTTTTCCCGTAGGTTCATGATGCTCATCGGTCTCCCATGCAACAATATGATATTTCTTTTTATTCATATTTTTTCTTCAATTCTGCCAAAAGTGCCAGATCTTTATCTCTTCTAGCCAATGCTTCTCGCTGCTCTTTAGCCAATTTTTCGGCATCTTCCCGCTCTTTTTTATCTTTAAAGTATTTTACAGGATCGTTGAAAAATGTTAATGGAACTTTATCTGTATATTCCCAGTCATCGTCTTCC
>CALMMZ010000275.1 GCA_937868685.1 uncultured bacterium
ACGGAGCGGCTGTATGCCCGAAGTAACAACAATCTCTAAATGCTCTTTAGTTTTACCAAATACTTGTACCTTTTCAGGTTGAAATTCAGGAATACATACGAGCGGCGATCGGTTCCCTAATCCAAAAGGAGCAAAACATTGTAATTGTTTATATAGATCATACGTAACTTGTTCTGGATAAAGCTTTATGTCATATTCCTGACTATTATCTGATTCGTTTTTGTTATGTACAACTTCTCCTGCGATAGCATTCAATTCATCTTCTAAAAAGTGCACATTTTCTCTCTTCATAGAAAAACCACCAGCACCTTCGTGACCTCCATAATGATCGAATTTATTAGCAATTGTAGTCATTAGATCAACTACATGATCACCATCGCGTGCACGACATGAACCTTTTACTAACTCACCGTCCGTTCCCCAAACGAACACAGTTCGGTCATATTCATCAACAATTTTTGAAGCAATGAGTCCGAGTACTCCCGCGCTCCATGATGGATCGCCAGTTACAATAATTTTAGGAAGACTCGAACGAGCAGACATTTTTTTATGAACCTCTTTCATGGCACGAGCAACTTCTAATTTTCGCTCATCGTTGAGTCGAGATAATTCCAATGCAATATCTCGTGCTTGAGTAGAATCATCGGTTGTGAGTAATTGAAAAGCAACTTCTGGATGTGCCATGCGTGACGCAGCATTCAATCGTGGAGTAATAGAAAAAACAACATCATCTTCAGTGAGGTATGCTTGTCTGATCTTCATGATTTGAAATAATGCAAGTAGTCCAGGTCGACGTGTTTTCCGTAATACTCGAAGTCCGTATATGGCGAACACTCGATTCTCGTTCACGAGCGGAACCATATCAGAAAGTGTTGCAATACCTACCATATCAAGTAACCATTTTTCCCAACCAATAGGTGGAATTAAAGTTTTTCCTATAATTTTTTTAAGATCGAGATTATTATTTTCTAATATCCGCTCACTTCGTAATACCATCAATATTCCTTGAATTAACTTAAAGGCAGTTGCACATCCACAGAGCATTGTATCAGGGTATGTATTATCAGATAATTTTGATTGTTTTTTAGGAACTTTCGGATTTATAACTGCAACAGCATTCGGTAATTCCTCAAGAGGTTCATGATGGTCAGTAATAATCACTTCTAATCCGATAGAATTAGCAAAATCTACTTCTTTTACTGCAGTAATCCCAAGGTCAACTGTAATAAGTAAAACTACTCCTTCATTCTTAATTTTTTCAAGCGCAGGAATATGTAGTCCATACCCCTCATCGTGACGATGAGGAATGTAAAAAGTAACATTATGCAGATATTTAATTTTTTTAAAAAAATCATGGAGTATTGTTGCTCCAGGAATTCCATCAGCATCATAATCACTATATACACAAATTTTTTCATCATTCTGTATTGTTTGTAATATTCTCTCTACTGCAATTTCCATATCAGACATTAGGAATGGGTCATAGGTATGCCTATCATAGTCTGGGTAGAGAAACCGATCTTGTAATTCTTGTGTGTTATATCCTCTTTTTTTCAATAAATAACCTACTAATTCACTGTAATTCATATTTTCATACTATATCACAAACATTGATAGAATGCTTCACTGTCTCTTGAAAATTATATTCCTCTGCGATATACTCGCACTATCTATGCAAACTATTTTTGAAAAAATAATCAACCGAGAAATTCCTGCTGACATACTCCATGAAGATGAACTATTTATTACTATTCTCGATATTAATCCTGTAAAAAAAGGACATATTCTCTTGATTACTAAAGAACCTTACCCGTGGATTGATGATGTGCCTGATGATATTACTTCAAAAGCTTTCGTCAGGGCGAAAAAAATTATTCAATTACTCAAACAAGAATTTTCTTGTGATTACGTACACATGATTGTTGAAGGATTGGAAGTTCCTCATTTCCATATTCACCTTATTCCTTCATTTCTATCAGAAAAAAATGCAGAGTGGAGCCATGAATCATACTTAAATGATCAAGAAAAATTAGATTATAGTAATAGAATTAAAAAAATTCTCTAATCTATGGAAACTCTTCGTATTCTCACCTTAAATACTGGACTTCTCGAGATCGATCTCCCACTCCTCCGTAAGATTACACTCATTAAAGGAAAAAGTATCCGTATTCAAGCAATTACCCACGTACTCAAACAAGGCAATCATGATATTGTTTTACTCCAAGAGGTTGGTCTCCCTGCAAGACGTCAAATCATTGAAAACTTACAGCAAGAATTTCCCTATCATACAACACACCATGCGTGGCGATTGTTTTCGAGTAACCTTCTGATTCTTTCAAAAATTCCACTTACCAATACGCAATTCATACCGTTTACGGAACAGACCTATTTCGAATCGTGGGGTATCCAAAAAGGAATCCTCTGCGCAACGATTCAATGGAACAACGATGAATACCATATTGTAAATACTCATCTCGTTGCGTCAGGAACAGAACAACGTGATACCAGTAAAAAATCAAAACATGTTCGAGATCAACAAATCAATCAGATTAAATCATATATTACCAATAATTATACATCTGATGATCATGTTATTATTGGTGGAGATTTTAATATGGGGCCAAATACGTCACCAGAAAACTATCACAACATTATGTCTGATTTTATTGATTGCATGGAGTATATCAATGATCAAGAACGAATTACTTGGAACCCAGAAAATCCACTCATAAGAAAAAAAGTTTCGCAAGATCCTGCAAAGCAAATTGATGGATTTTATATAAAACAAAACTACCACGATGAAAGCACTAGCCAACTCGAAGTAAATCGAACATTTCTAAACGAAATATCATTTGAACATAACCAACAAACTGTAAGTACTATGATATCTGATCACTACGGAGTAGAGTTAATTATCAAAAAAACCACCTAATGTGGTTTTTTTGATAATTATAAATTTTCCAATCCAACAATCGTTCCATTCTGTAAATATTCAAGCATTGCACCTCCTCCTGTTGAAAGAAAAGAAACTTGATCAGTCAATCCAAGTTTTTGAATTGCCGTTACTGTATCTCCTCCTCCGGCAATACTCATTGTTGCGTTTCCAAGGTTTTCTACAATATCAACAATGCTTTTTGTGTAACCTTTCTCGTACCAACCAATTGGCCCATTCCATACAACTATTTTTGCATTCTGGAGTAATTGTTTCATTTGAGTATCAATAACCACATCAACAATGATGTCATTTTCCATTATTTCAGAAACAGTAATTGTTTTAGCTTCTCCATTTCGTTCAACAATAACATACTCTGGAATGATTATTTTTTTACTTCCAATAATACTTGAAAGATTTGCAGAATCATCAATGACAGATTTACCTACACCTATACCGAACGATTTTAAATAAGTATTTAATAATCCACCTCCCAAAATTACTGAATCATACAAAGGTAATAATTTTTCAATCAAAGGTAATTTCGTTTCAAACTTTATTCCTGCCATAATCAATACCGATGGAGACGACGGCTCTAACGCTTGTTCTAAATGAATAATTTCTTGCTCCATGAGAAGTCCTGCAAAGCTTGGTAGATGTGTTGCAATCCCAACCACTGACGCATGTGCTCGATGAGATACCGCGAAAGCGTCATTCACAAAATAATCCCCAAGGAGTGAGAGTGACTGTACAAATGATGAATCATTCAACTCTTCACCTTTCTCTTTGCGAACATTTTCAAGGAGAAGTATCTGTCCTGATTCCATACGATTAACCGATTCGGTTGCCTGCTCACCAACAACCTCAGAAACAAACTGTATATTGAGTTCTGGTATATATTCTTGTAAATAATCATACACAACACAAAGTGAGTCACCAGAGCGTCCAATATGTGATATGAGGATAATTTTTGCCCCTGCTTTTTGTAACCATTCAATAGTTGGGAGTGTTGCATGAATACGGAAAGCTTCGGTAGAAGAAATCGCTCCGTCAATAATAGGAACATTGTAATCAACTCGCACAAGCACACGTTTTCCTTGGAATATTGTTGGATTTTGTTGTGAGAGATATTTCATATAGTAAAATTATATCTTACCTGCAAGAGTAATCATTTTTCCAAACTCTTTCGGGTCAAGACTTGAACGACCAACCAATAATCCATCAGCTCCACCGGTAGTTAGGAATTCCATTGTATTTTCTGTATTACTCGATCCTCCATAAAGTACTGGAATATTCTGTCCAACAGTTTGATCTCCAGTAATTTCTGCAATAGCACGACGAATCAC
>CALMMZ010000276.1 GCA_937868685.1 uncultured bacterium
CTCCTTGATCACCTTGAGAACTGGAACTTTTTGTTTCACAACCAAAAACCAAACGAAGTTGGCAATTTAATTCTTCTTCACGACAGTCAATTCTCCCTTTAAGAGATTGAGGAATACGTAACATTCTTTTCTTTGAGGAAGGAAAGAAATAATTTTTATCTGCCAAAAGAAGTTTTATTGAGAAGGTTGTTCAGTTGGTGGATCGTCTTCTGTCTCGCTATATCTTCCAAATTGAGCCGGCCAATTTTTACCATAACTTGTACGCAAAAGAAATCGTTCATCATCATTCAAATCTTTGACCGACAGTCCAGACTTTAATGTCATTGCAATTTCACAAGAAGCGTTTTCAACCTTTTTGGAAGAAATTTCGTCAATAACACGTGAATAATAACTTTCTCCATACCATTTCAATCGATCTTTTGTTTCTTGATCCAAACCATCGAAAGCTTTTTTCATAGCCGGTGAAACAAAAATTGATTCTTGTAACCGGTCAGTACTCACTCCGGCTAATTTCTTTTCTTCAATTGGAGGAGCGGAGGTTTTTTTGAGTTGTTGATAAATTCGTTCGATTTCTGAACTCATCAAAGAGGATGAATACAGCAAATGAAAAGTAGGAGTCTTTTTGAATTCTTTTTCTTTTGTTAAAATAACTTTTTCCTTTTCTTTCAAAATGGACAGGGAACATTTCAACAACCGAAATTTAGATGACTATTTGGCTTATCATAATCTGACGACCAGTTCCGCTCGGCAATTGGCACGTCTGGCTCCACAAGTCTCAGCTTCACCAAAAGCAATATCAGCCATTCAAAAACCTGTACTTTATCGACCAGCCTTTCCAAGTGAACCTTCAGGTATCTACGCCAACCATTTGTTATCAGGACCAGATCCCAACCATGTAAGTTTGGCGGAATTTTTTAACGCCAAAAACCTGTAAACAAATCTAAAAAGATTTTCAATAAAAAATTTTTTCTTTCTTTTCAAAAACAAATCAAATGGCGAAGTCAAAATCCCAGAAACGTTCACGACGTAGCAAGTCCAGATCGCGAAGCGCAAGCCGCAAGGCTCGCCGCTCTCAAAAGAGCAAGTCTCGATCTCCTTCGAAGTCTCGATCGAAGTCTCGATCCCGAAAGAGCAAGCGAAAGTCGTCCAAGCGACGAGCTGCCGGCAAGAAGGCCGCCGTTACTCGCTGCTCGAACAAGTGCGCTAAGAAGTGTGCCCGAAAGTATTCTCCAAAGTCGCCTGCTTCGGCTGCCAAGTCGGCTGCCAAGCGATCAAAGATGGCTAAGAACCCTTGGCGCAAGTTCATCAAGGCTCACATCGATGACCCGGCTGTCCGCAACTTGAAGCAGACCTCGAAGTTCAAGAAGTTGGCCTCGATGTACCGCAAGCAGAAGTAAATTGCAATACTAAAAATTTAGAATGGACACCTCCATTCTAAATGCTAAGTTAACGTCCTTCGGGGTTTAACATCCTTCGGGGTTTAACATCCTTCGGGGTTTAACATCTTTCCAAGGTTAAACCTTTTGAGTATAAAGAAAAGTGATTAACTTTTTCTTTTCGTTGAAGGTAAAGGAATGTATTCCTCTTCTTTTTGTTCTTATGGTTTAATTGCCTTTCGCCGAGGGACCCATGATCATTCGCGTCCACCTGAGAAAAAAGAACTCTCAGAATTGCAATATAGACTTGTCCAACGGCGGGACACCTCGGCGTATATTACGTTCCTTCAAGGTAAGGTGCCTTCTGAAAAATACCCACGTTACTTTTCTATGATGACTCCCGACGAACATCAACGTTTGCTATCTCATTCCTATCAAAAATTATGGGAGGATCTCTTTTTCAAAAGAAATTATAATCGTGAGTTTGAAGCTATTTTTTCCTCACTTGATTTAAAGAAATTAATCGAGGAAAATCCCGCCCAAGGCACTTTGAAATGGGAATTTCCCAAAGGAAAGAAGATAACTCGTTCAGAAAATGATTTTGTCTGTGCTATGCGCGAATATCGTGAAGAGACTTTAGATCAAGGAGATATTAAAGTAGTTGATACAATGCCATTACAAATTACGACACATGAAGGAAAGTATTCAAAAATCACAACTCTTTTTCTGGCCAAGATATGTTTTTCGGTACCTATCAATCAGTCAATGATTTCGGTTTTAAATCGTCGTTCTCGCACCAATGAAGTTCAAAATGCTATTTGGGCATCTTATGAAAAATGTTTATCTCTCCTACCATCCGAACTTTGCGTTGTAATTAAACATGCTCATTCTCTCTTAAAAGGAAAATTCAATTTGCTTGATCCGGCGGCGTATATCAATAAAAATGTCTTCTTGCGACAAAACGCCATTCAAATACCTCTCCTTTCAACTTCCGAAGTGCAATCTTCGCTCAGCCAAAGCGTGGCATCTTCTCTCCAGGGAGATTCTAATCTCCCTCTTTCACCAAAACCCGAATCAACTTCGGTTAAACATTGAGAATGTGTTGCTCTTTTTTCAAGTTGGAGTGACAAATGGCGAGGGGCAAGAAGATAGAGAAGAATTGGTTAAAGAAGATTTCCTTTTGGAGAAAGAAGCTCTCTCCGAAACAAAAGAAACTTCCTCTGACAATGACGATTCGTCTCGCAGTGGCGATGATGCTCAAGAATGAGCACATTCGTTTGCCAGTCACCTTGAAATCTTTGGAAGGGTTGATCACCAAATTGATCGTTTATGATACGGGAAGTGAAGATAATACGTTGCAGATTTGTCGCGAATGGTGTGCGGCACAATCACCTCCAGTTGAATTTCATTTTACTGAAGGAAAGTTTGTCAATTTCTCTGAATCACGAAATGTCCTTCTTGATTTTGCGGAAAAAGTTCCCGACTACGATTTTCTTCTCCAACTTGATTGCAATGATGAAGTTCAAGGAGGAAAACTGCTTCTTGAAGAATGTGAAAAATATCTCAATCATCCAGCCAAAGTGTTTATGATGCGCCAAAAATGGAAGCAAGGTACTCATGTGAATAAGTATTTGAATGCTCGATTAACTAAAAGATTGCACGGTTGGCGGTACAAGGCAGTCGTACATGAATATCTTGCTCCTCCTCCAGGAGAATCGTTGGCTGATCGACCTCGTATTTCTGAAGAGGTTATTTTGTACCAAAACCGAGATGCTGATGATGACAAAACGTCCAAACGTTTCCTTCGTGATGAAGCGATGTTGGAACCTGAAGTTAAAGAAAAAGGAGATTCGCGTGATATCTTCTATTTAGCTCAAACGAAGTCTTGTCTGGGAAAACATGATGAAGCATACGATCTCTATCAACGAAGGGGTGATATTCTGGAAGGATTTCACGAGGAACGCTTTCACTCTTATCTTCGCTCGGCTGAAATTGCAATTGTACACAAGAAGGATATCAATTTGGGTATTTCAAACGCTTTGAAGGCAGCTTTGGTCGATTTCCGTGCTGAACCTCTGCTGATTTTGGCCAAGTTGTTCCGTCATATGCAAGAATGGCAATTAGCTTATTTCTTTTCTTCGGCTGCTTGTAAATTAGAATATCCTCATAACAATATTTTGTTCATTTCGGATAACGATTATATCTACGAGCGTTATTTTATTCATTCCATTATCTGTTATTATGTGCCTCGGAAGCAAGAAGGATTGGACGCCTTAGCCATTGCTCAAAAGTCTGGTAGAGACCTTGAAGTACACGCCAAAAATTTGGAGATGTATCAAAATTTGAATGCCCCTGATGCAGTCTTTGAAGAAGAGGCTGACACGCCAGAAGAACTGGAAACTTTGTACCGAGAAACTTTGGAAGCAGCGAATAAAGGTTTATCCGAAGAGAAAGATCCTGATAAATTTTTGTACAACATGATTATCGCCTTTCGGTTGAAACGAAATATTGAACCTTTCTTGTTGATGGCGGAGTATGCACGATTGGCTAATTCGAATCACTTTGCTTATTTTGTAACAAATATTGCTTGTCAATATGTTGAAAATAATAGCATTGCTTCGAAATATGTCCGTTGGCACCTCATGGGTATTCTCGGATTTTATGCTGGAGATTATAAGCAAGGAAAAGAAGCTTGTTTGAAAGCTTTGAAGCAAGGTGCCGACATGAAGACTGACCGTAGTAATTTGATGCATTATATTAACCGTGAGAAAGAACTTGGCCTTCGAGGGAAGAAAGAAGAAAGTGGGAAGAAAGAAGAGAGTAAAACAAATGAAAGTTTCAACGCTTTTATTACTCGACGAACAGCCGAAATTTTGCCAACCGTTAAGGGAAATGAACGCTTGGCCAAGAAGAAAGCTGAAATTGAGTGGAAGCTGCTGCAACGAAAGTAAAATATTTTCTTAGATATCTTATAGGGTATTTTTTTCGTTGATAAAAAATTAATTCGAATAAGAGTATTCACTCTGAAAAATGATTAATTTAGATACTTCCTATGAGTAAAATATAAAAAATTTTATAAATATCACATTTATAAAATGCCTTCGTCGAGGAAGAGAATCTCCCGAGGGAGAAAAACTTCAAGAAAGAGAACGTCGAGGAGTCCTTCACACAAAATACCTCAATTTTTCCAACCTCCTCGTCTATTTACACTCTGTTGGAAAACATATGTTCGTGTCCCGAGAAAAGGTGAGCCTGGATTTGGTCAGTGGATTATCGAAGAAAAAGAACTGGAGCAAGCTCTTTTTGAATTAAAATCAAGAAAGATTCCTCTTCAACGAGGTGATCTAGTTTCATTTGAAAACGCCCCAACTTGGGGAAAAGATCGAGCCGATTTTAAATCTTCTCGACGAAAGAATGCCTACTACGCCACTGACGCTTTGTTTATTTTTGATGGTCAGAAACTTATTGAGATGGGAACTTTCCCAGATGAATGGGGTGTTTACCCCCAAGAGTTTGAATGTTTTAATCCCAAATATTTCTTTCATCCCAATTTTTTGTATCACGATTTAAAGGTACATCAAAAAATTGTGGCTACAAAATCAAAGGATATTGACATGGAACGAGAGTCTTTCCGAACTGAAGTAGTTTGGATGAAACCAAACTTCTTTCTGCAACAAATTCAACAAAATTTAACTGTTGTGAAAGATGTTTGGGGGCACGATGCTTATTTTACTTGGTTTGATAGTATGGGAACTCGATTTTATTTAGTGGATGATTTTGAAGAAGATACACCACAAGTAAATTTTAAAAGTATAATTCAATCTCTAAAACCTGATACTCTTTTTTGGGGTGTCTATCGACAGGCAATGGTGGGGAAATTAAATGTGCTTCAAAAATTAGAATCGAACGAAAGAGCTATTTATTTGAATGATTATTGTCTCCGAACCGAGTCATCCAGAAAATAAATTGATTTTTGAATGGAATATTGAGAGAGAAATATTCTGTAAAGCTAGTATGTCACGAGAAGTATTTCTTTTCTTTGTACTCTTCTTTGTTTTGATTGCATCTCTTGGATATCTTGGTTCTGATTTTTGTCAAAAGAGAGAACATTTTTCTTGTCAAACCTCATGTTCGATTGCTTTCCTCAATATCGTCGGTATTGGTAGCGCTTTCCTTCTTTGTTTCTGTAAGGATACCAATTGTGATGAAGATTATGAAGATGATGATTATGAAGATGATTGTGATGAATAAATTGATTTTCTTTTTCTTGTGAGAAAAAGAAAATGTCTTTCACTCGTATCGGCAATCGTTTATTTCAAACCTCCCTTATTTTAAGGATTCAATTTTATCATCCAACTCGTTGGTCACACGGCTCAATAAAAGTTGATCTTGTACAATCGCACATTGGAGATTTGATTTTGTTTCCTTCACAAGATAAATACTTCAAAGAACTTCAACGATTGCAACTTTCCTTAAAGGATCCTTCAAAAGTGAGTGAATAAAATGGTTTCTTTGCTTCGTGAGATTTTACCATTTCCCGTAAGCTCAATTGATGGGAGTTTTATCCGCTTTAATTTTAATACTCTAGAAAGTTTTACGGAAGCTTGCAAAAAATTTTCGCTTGACAAACAAAACCGAGCACAAATTTTTACTTATTCAGATGATCCTGACAGTGAAGATGAATCACAAGAAGTGGCCAACTCTCATTTTTCAATGATTTTTTCTACAGACGATGATGAAGAGAAGGTACACGTGATGGTATCTCCTAAATGCAATATTCTCCTCCCTCTTCAAGGAGAGATCCATTTTCGTGATATTAACCATTTATCTGAAATTAAATATACATTATTACAGACAGTTCTGTCTCCTCCTTGGATTTATCTGAAAAGAAGGGATGAAGAATCAAATCGCGCGTATACTCTTCGGAAACTGGTATCATTTCTTGACATTGACTCTCCTTTGCGCAATTGTCCACTCTATGGCAAACACAAATATGCAGTTGCCTTTAATGGTTTCCTTTCTTTAATGCGATTGATTGTAGCTGGAGTAGAAGAAAAGGGGAATTGGTATACTTTTTTATTTGAGGGATTGTATGATCCTCGTTTATTCATTCTAATTACAAGTTTTATGCTGTAAAAAATTGATTTCCCTTTCCTTTCGAGGAAAAGAAAATGTGTTACATGAGACAACTCTCATCCCACTCAGATTTTAAAAATTTAATTGGTTTTACTCTCTGCAGTCTTTTCTTTTTTACAGGAACAATCCTCTTCCTTGTTTACGGCCCGGCTTGTCAAACAATTGATTGTCCTTGTGAAATGTCTTGCCAAGATTTTCCTCTGTTATGTGAATCTTTTAATTGTACAAAGCAAGTTTGTTTCAATCCCAAAACGACGTTGTGTGGAGCTCGACACAATTGTACAAGTTTTTGGTGTGTTGTAGTCTATCTTATATTGGGTATCGGTGGTGGAAGTTTATTTGTCATTGCTTATTGGTGGAGAATGATTTGTAAATCATCACAAGAAAGTCCACCGCAAGAAACTTCTTACACCCAATTGCGAGATCTTTAATATTATAAGAAATTGATTTTCTTTTCTGAATGAAAAGAAATATAAAACAATGAGTAGTATTCTCGATTCTCCAGAAGGATGTTTAACTCCGGAAGGATGTTTAACCATCCCACATCTCAGAGACTTTGAGATTGGTAAACCTCTTGGTAAAGGGAAATATTCCTGTGTTTATTTAGCAAGGAGAAAAGAAGACAAACAAATCTTCGCTTTAAAAAGTATCTTCTCGAAATCCAATGAACATGTTTCTGATGAAATTAAAGCCAATTTAATTTTGAATCACCCCAATATTACAAAATGTCATGCTTGTTGGCAAGACGGAGAGTATATTTTCCTTTTATGCGAACTTGGAGTTTGTTTATTTCAAGCGACAGAAGGTAGAACATTGGAAGAAAGTCTTGTTCAAAAGATTTTGAAAGATATTTTGAAAGGTCTTTCATATGCTCATAGTAAAGGTATTTCTCATCGTGATATTAAACCAGAGAATATTCTCATTCGAAAAGGAGTGTATCAATTATGTGATTGGGGTTTTTGCTCCTTTGAAGAAAAGTCAAAAGATCTCGTCGGGACGGCTGACTATTTAACACCGGAAATTATTAGTTGTAGAGGGTATACATCAACTAAAGTTGATGTTTGGCAATTAGGTATTCTCACTTATGAATTGCTAGTCGGATGGCCACCTTTCGAACGAGAAGACGTAAATGATACTTATATGATGATATCAGGACTAAAGTATAATCTTCCTAACTTTTTGTCCGATGAGGCGAAATCTTTTATTTCTTCTCTTTTACAATATGAAGAAAAACGTCCTTCTCTTCAAGAAGTTTGTCAGCATCCTTTTCTATTAAAAATCCATCCAACTTCTCAGCTCGAGGAAGTTTAACCCCGAAGGAAGTTTAACCCCGAAGGAAGTTTAACCCCGAAGGAAGTTTAACCCCGAAGGA